>NZ_JAUTAG010000001.1:909181-1212241 GCF_030818255.1 Microbacterium sp. SORGH_AS_0969 | reverse complement strand
CGACACCGACGTCTCGGGCTTCGACGCCGGTGCCCTCAAGGCCCTGGCGGTCGGCGACCAGCAGTACGCCCTGCCGTACGACACCGGTCCCATGGTGCTGTTCTACAACCGCGACCTGTTCGACAAGGCGGGAGTGAAGCCCGAAGCCGGCTGGACGGTCGACGACTTCGAGGCGGCCGCGGCCAAGCTGAAGTCGGCGGGCACGGTCGCCTTCGGCACCACCGTCGAAGACCTCTACCTGGAGAGCAGCATCCTGGCCTACAACGGCGGCGAGGCGGTTTCCACCGACGGCACGATCGACGTCAGCAATCCCTCGTTCGTGAAGGGCGTGGAGTGGCTTGCGGGCATGGTCGAGGACGGCACCGCGGCCCCCGCCAACGGCCCTGACCCGACCGCCGAAGACAACGCGTTCCTGGGCGGCACCGTCGCCTCGATGGTCGGCGGCCCGTGGCTCGTCCTCGACCTGAAGAGCCGCGCGCCCTTCACCCTCGGCGTGACGACGGTGCCTTCGGCCGCCGGCGAGCAGAAGACGTACTCAGCCGGCAGCGGCTTCGGCATCTCGAAGAACTGCAACAACCCCGACGCCGCCTTCAAGGCCATCACCGCGATGACCTCGGAGGAGACGCTGTCCACCCTCGCCGCTGACGGTCGTGCTTTCCCGGCGCGTACAGCGGCTCAGAAGGTGTGGTTCGACAACACCGGAGTCGAGGGCATCGAGGACACCTTCGCCAGCGCCCTCAAGAGCGCGGTCGCCCTCCCCGGTAGCACCAAGAGCGACCAGTTCAACCAACTGCTCGCGCAGTACGGTCCGCAGGCCGTGAACGGCACGGAGCCCGCACAGGACGTGCTCGACGAGATCACGTCCCAGCTCGGCAACTGACATAGCCCCCCTCTGAACACAGGAGTGACTTCTCGATGACTACTCTCCTCGCGCCGCAGCCGACGACGAAACCGCCTACCGGCGGGGCCCGTCCTCGTCGGTCGCGGACCGGGGGCGCGTGGGGCGCGATCTTCGTCGCGCCCCACGCGATCGGCCTGGCGCTGTTCACGCTCGTCCCGATCGGCATCGCCCTCGTGATGAGCCTCAATGACTGGCCGATGATCGGATCGCCGACGTTCGTCGGGCTCGACAACTTCACCGACCTGCTGGGCAGCAGAACGTTCCGCACCGCGATGCTGAACACCCTGCTGTTCGTCGTGCTGTACCTGCCCCTGAACGTGATCGTTTCGCTCGGAATGGCGGCGTGGCTGACTCCCAAGATCAAGCACCGTCAGATCTTCCGCGTGCTTTTCTTCCTGCCCACCGTGACGCCGATCGTTGCGAACGCGGTGGTCTGGCGCATGCTGTATCAGCCCGGCGGTGCCATCGACGCGACCTCGCAGACCCTGTTCGGGCTGCGGGCCCCCGACTTCCTCGCCGACCCGCACTGGGCCATGATCGCCATCGTCGTCATGAGCGTCTGGCAGGGCTTCGGCTACAACATGATCGTCTTCTCATCGGCGCTGGATGCCGTGCCCGAGAACCAGCTCGAGGCGGCGGCGCTCGACGGCGCGAGCCCGTGGACGACGTTCTGGCGCATCAAGCTGCCGTTGATCTCTCCGTCGCTGTTCTTCGCCACCGTCATGACGCTGATCACCTCGTTCCAGGTGTTCATCCAGCCCTACATCATGACCAAGGGCGGCCCCGGCGAGTCGACCATCACGCTGGTGCAGTTCATCTACAACCAGGGCTTCACTTTCCAGAAGCTCGGTCTCGCCGCCGCGGCCGCCTTCATCCTGTTCGTCGTCATCCTGGGGGTCACCGCGGTGCAGTTCCTCGGCCAGAAGAAGTGGGTGCACTATGACTGAGCTCGCTCTCCGCACGCGCGGCTCCCAGCGCCGCTCCGCCTCGACAGACGCGCCGCGTGTCGCATCCCGCAGCGTGTCTCGCGTGCGCTCGTCGATCGGCTACGCGCTGCTGATCCTGGTCGCGCTGCTGTTCCTCTCGCCGCTCATCTTCATGGTGGCCACCTCGCTCAAGCCGCCGGCAGAGGTGTTCACCTCGCCGCCGACGCTCGTCGGCTCGGTCATTCAGTGGTCGAACTACGCCGACGTGTTCGACTACGCCCCGTTCGGCCGGTACCTCGTCAACGGCATGATCGTGGCGATCGGTGGAACACTTCTCACGCTGGTCGTCTCGGCATTGTCCGGATATGCCTTCGCGAGGCTGCGCTTCCGCGGGCGTGGAGCCACCTTCGCCGTGTTCCTGGCCACGATGATGCTGCCGCAGGAGGTCATCATCGTCCCCGCCTTCGTGTTGATGCGCGAACTCGGCTGGGTTAACTCGTACCAGGCCCTCATCGTGCCGTGGGCCTTCACGGCTCTCGGCGCCTTCCTGCTGCGGCAGTTCTTCATGACGGTGCCGCAGGAGCTCGAGGACGCCGCGCGTATCGACGGTGCCGGCACGGTCACCACGTTCCTTCGCATCATGCTGCCGCTGGCGCGTCCGACCCTCGCGGTGCTCGCGGTGTTCACCTTCATCACCTACTGGAACTCGTTCCTGTGGCCGCTCATCGTCGTGAACGACGTCACCCAGCTCGGCACGATCCCGCTCGGTCTGCAGTTGTTCGTCGGCCAGCAGGGCACGCAATGGCACTTGATCATGGCGGCATCCGTCATCTCGATGCTGCCGACCACCGTGCTGCTGATCGTGCTCCAGCGTTACCTGATCCGCGGCATCGTCACGTCCGGCCTCGGCGGACGCTGACCCGCTCCTTCCCCTGTCTTCTCGAAAGGTCCTGAGTCATGGCGATGTTCGCTGACAATCCCGTCCGCCCCGAGCCGTATCAGCGGTTCGAGCACGAGACGCCGGAGTGGTTCCAAGACGCCAAGCTCGGCATCTTCATCCATTGGGGCCCCTACTCCGTGCCCGCGTGGGCGGAGCCGATCGGTGCTCACGGCACCTTCGACAAGGTGTACTGGGACACGCACAATCCCTACGCCGAGTGGTACTACAACACCATGCGCATCGAGGGCAGCCCGGCCCACGCCCACCAGCAGGAGGTCTACGGCGGAGCCCCGTACGACGATTTCCTCGACACGTGGACCGCCGAGCGCTTCGACGCGTCGAAGGTGATGGATGCCATCGCCCGCACCGGCGCGCGGTACGTGGTGCCGACCTCGAAGCATCACGACGGCGTGACGCTGTGGGACGCCCCCGGCACCGGTGAGCGCAACACCGTCCGCCGCGGACCGCACCGTGACCTGATCGGCGAGATCCACGATGCCGCCGTGGCGCACGACGTGCGGTTCGGCGTCTACTATTCGGGCGGGCTCGACTGGCATTTCGGCGGTAACCCGCCGATCTGCGGCGACCTCGGTGACGAGCATCGTCCTAACGACAAGGCGTACGCCGACTACGCCTACGAGCACGTGGCCGACCTCATTCGTCGGTACCACCCCGCTGTGCTGTGGGGCGACATCGAGTGGCCCGATGCGGGCAAGCCCGAGGGCGAGCGCAGCCTGGTCCAGATGCTCGACCTCTACTACGCCGAGGTGCCCGACGGCGTGGTGAACGACCGGTGGGGAATGACGCACTGGGACTTCCGCACCACCGAGTACGAGGCGGGCAGCGCCGCCCACGAGGGCGCCTGGGAGCACACCCGCGGCATCGGCTTCTCGTTCGGACACAACCGACTCGAAGACGCGTCTCATTCGCTGAGTGGGACGGATGCCATCCGCCTGTTCGTCGACACGGTCTCGCGCGGCGGCAACCTGCTGTTGAACATCGGTCTCACCGCCGAGGGCGAGATCCCCGAGCTGCAGGCGCGCACCTTGGATGCACTGGGAGCCTGGAACGCCGTGCACGGCGACGCGATCTTCGGGTCGCGTCCGCTGCGGGCCGACGTCGCACCCACCGACGAGCCGTGGACCCGCTGGACGCAGTCGGACGACACGGCGCACCTGTTCGTGGAGGTTCCCGCCGGGCGCACCGCTCGCATCGCGGCCCCGTCGAGGGAACTGCTCCTTCGTGACGCGGCGGCGGGTCCCGGTGTGGAGCGGCTCGCCGTAGAAGACGGTGTGATCGTCGTCACCGCCGCGGTCGATGCTGTGCCCGGCCCCATCCGCATCGACGTTCCCCTGGATGCCGGCTGACCGGTATCCCCGTCATGGCGGGAGAGCTCTCACGGATCATGAGCGGTCGAGGGACGAGGGCGGACGAAGCGCGGGCGTGACCAGGGGTGCGAACGCACGAGAGCCCGCGACGCCGAAGCGCTGCGGGCTCTCGTCGAGTCGTTTCGTCAGTCGGTGCCGGCGTCGAACGCGGCGGACTCGCCCGCGGCATCCGTCGCCTCGGCGAGGCGCTCGCCGTCGGCGCTCAGGGGAGCGGCGGGCTCGATGATCTCCTGAGCCCCACCGACCGCGACGTCGCCGACGAGTTCGCCGGTCGGACCGCCGATGAGGCCCTGGGCCGCGTACTGCTCGAGGCGCGCGCGCGAGTCGGCGATGTCGAGGTTACGCATCGTGAGCTGGCCGATGCGGTCGACGGGGCCGAACGCGGCGTCGCCGACGCGCTCCATCGACAGCTTCTCGGGCGAGTACGACATCCCGGATGCCACGGTGTCGAGGATCGTGTAGTCCTCGCCGCGGCGCAGGCGCACGGTGACCGAGCCGGTGATGGTCGAGCCGACCCACTTCTGGATCGACTCGCGCAGCATGAGCGACTGCGGTTCGAGCCAGCGGCCCTCGTACATGAGGCGGCCGAGGCGACGACCCTGTTCGTGGTACGTGGCGAGGGTGTCTTCGTTCAGGATGCTGTTGACCAGGCGCTCGTACGTGAGGAACAGCAGCGCCATGCCCGGTGCCTCGTAGATGCCGCGCGACTTGGCCTCGATGATGCGGTTCTCGATCTGGTCGCTCATGCCCAGGCCGTGACGCCCGCCGATCGTGTTGGCCTCGCGGACCAGCGCCACCGGGTCGTCGTAGCGCGTGCCGTTGATCGCGACCGGGCGGCCGGCCTCGAACTCGACGGTCACGTCTTCGGTCTCGATCTCGACCGCGGGGTCCCAGAAGCGCACGCCCATGATGGGCTCCACGATCTCGAGCGACACGTCGAGGTGCTCGAGCGTCTTCGCCTCGTGCGTGGCGCCCCAGATGTTGGCATCCGTCGAGTACGCCTTCTCGGCGCTGTCGCGGTAGGGGAAGTCGTGGGCGACGAGCCACTCGCTCATCTCTTTGCGGCCGCCGAGCTCGGTGACGAAGTCGGCGTCGAGCCACGGCTTGTAGATGCGCAGGGCGGGGTTCGCGAGCAGGCCGTAGCGGTAGAACCGCTCGATGTCGTTGCCCTTGTAGGTGGAGCCGTCGCCCCAGATGTCGACGCCGTCTTCTTTCATCGCGCGCACGAGCAGCGTGCCGGTGACGGCGCGGCCCAGCGGCGTCGTGTTGAAGTACGTGCGACCGCCCGAGCGGATGTGGAAGGCGCCGCACGCCAGGGCGACGAAGCCCTCTTCGACGAGCGCGGTCTTGCAGTCGACCAGGCGCGAGACCTCGGCGCCGTACTGCGTGGCGCGGCCCGGGATCGACTCGATGTCGTCTTCGTCGTACTGCCCGAGGTCACCGGTGTACGTGCAGGGGATGGCGCCCTTGTCGCGCATCCAGGCGACGGCCACCGAGGTGTCGAGACCACCCGAGAAGGCGATGCCGACGCGCTCGCCGACGGGAAGGGACTGCAGGACCTTGGACATACGCCGATTCTATCGGGGGAGGATGCCGCGACCCGACCCGTGTGGAGGGCTCACGCCCCGTTCCCGGGCTAGGGAGGAGGAGTGTCAGCCGACCGTGACGGCGGTGATCTCCACGGGAGTCGCGGGCGCGCCGTCGGCTCCTCCGCCCGAGACCCCGGCTTGGCCGATCTTCTCGACCACGGCGAGGCCCTCGGGCGACATCTTCCCGAAGACCGTGTACTTCGGGGGCAGCTCCGTGTCCTCGTAGACGAGGAAGAACTGCGAGCCGTTCGTCCCGGGGCCCGCGTTGGCCATGGCGACCGTTCCGGCCGGATACGTCTCGCCGCCGTCGAGCTCGTCCGCGAAGGTGTACCCGGGGCCGCCGCGACCCGACCCCGTGGGGTCGCCGCACTGAAGAACGAAGATGCCCTGCGTCGTGAGGCGGTGGCACTGCGTGTTGGTGAAGTACTGCTGCTGCGCGAGCGACACGAAGCTCTCGACCGTGCACGGCGTGCGCGCGCCCGTGAGGGTCATCGGGATCTGCCCCGCCGAGGTCTCGAGCGTCACCGCGACGTCCCCGGCGGGCCGCTCGGTCCCCTCGGCCGGAGGGGTGACGTCGACCGACGGCTTCCCCGACGTGGGGTACGCGCACGCGCCGGCCGCGCTCGGTTCGCTCGCGGGCGGTGCGGAAGGAGTGGAACCCGCGCACCCGGCGAGCAGGAGCAGGGCGGAGGCGGAGAGAACAGCCGAGATCAGTCGCGTGCGCACGCGCTCCAGGGTAGAGCGCCCGGGGCGTGGCATCCACTCGCTGTGCAGGCCTGCGGGGGCGGTGTCGGACCCTCTCGATAGGATGGGGTGTACCGCCGGACAACATGCGAGGAGCACTCATGCCCGGAATCGTGATCGTCGGCGTCCAGTGGGGCGACGAGGGCAAGGGCAAGGCCACCGATCTGCTCGGTGAGCGCACCGACTGGGTGGTGAAGTTCAACGGCGGCAACAACGCCGGCCACACCGTCGTCATCGGCGACGAGAAGTACGCGCTGCACCTGCTGCCCAGCGGCATCCTGTCTCCCGGGGTCACCCCCGTCATCGGCAACGGCGTCGTCGTCGATCTCGAGGTGCTGTTCAACGAGCTCGAGGCGCTGAACGCGCGCGGTCTCGACACCACGCGCCTGAAGATCAGCGCCAACGCGCACATCATCACGCAGTACCACCGCACGCTCGACAAGGTCACCGAGCGCTTCCTCGGCAAGCGCATGATCGGCACCACCGGCCGCGGCATCGGTCCGGCCTACGCCGACAAGATCAACCGCGTCGGCATCCGCGTGCAAGACCTCTTCGACGAGAACATCCTGCGTCAGAAGGTCGAGGGCGCCCTCGACCAGAAGAACCACCTGCTGGTCAAGGTCTTCAACCGTCGTTCCATCACGGTCGACGAGGTCGTCGAAGACCTGCTCTCCTACGCCGAGCGCGTGCGCCCGATGGTCGCCGACACGTCGCTGCTGCTGAACGAGGCTCTGGATGCCGGCGACGTCGTCGTCTTCGAGGGTGGCCAGGCCACCATGCTCGACGTCGACCACGGCACCTACCCCTTCGTCACGTCGTCGTCCGCGACGGCGGGCGGCGCCTCGACCGGCTCGGGCGTCGGACCGAACCGCCTCGACCGGATCGTCGGCATCGTGAAGGCGTACACGACGCGCGTCGGATCAGGCCCCTTCCCGACCGAGCTGTTCGACGAGAGCGGCGACTGGCTGCGCTCGCGCGGCTTCGAGTTCGGCACGACCACGGGTCGTCCTCGCCGCGTCGGCTGGTACGACGCCCCGATCACGCGCTACGCGACGCGCATCAACGGCATCACCGACCTCGTGCTGACGAAGCTCGACATCCTCGGTGGTCTCGAGCAGATTCCCGTCTGCGTCGCCTACGACGTCGACGGCGTGCGCTTCGACGACCTGCCGGTGAACCAGACGGACTTCCACCACGCGAAGCCGATCCTCGAGTACTACCCGGGCTGGAGTGAAGACATCTCCACCGCGCGCACCTTCGACGACCTGCCGCAGAACGCGCAGGACTACGTCCTCGCGCTCGAGAAGATGAGCGGCACGCGCATCTCGGTTATCGGCGTCGGTCCGGCGCGCGACCAGGTGATCGTGCGACACAACCTGATCGACTGACATGCGCTTCTGGGTGGGGGCGTACGCGGGCGATGCGGGATCGGCCGAGGGCATCGGCATCCTGCAAGCCGGAGACGCCGATTCGGTCTGGGCATCGGGTCCTCTCGGCATGGTCGGCACCGCCGTGCCCGCGCCCGGCTCGGCGTCGTGGCTCGCCGCCCACCCGACGCACGACCTGCTCTATGCCGCGCTCGAATCCGACGGCACGGTGCAGGCCTACCGTCGCACGAGCGAGACGCGCCTGACCCCGGTCGGCCCCGCGATCGAGGCGGGGGAGTCGGTCTGCCACGTCGCGGTATCGCCCGACGCGAGTTTCCTCGTCGCGAGCTGCTGGAGCGACGGACGGGTCGTCCGGATCGACCTGGATGCCACGGGCCGCCCGTCGCGGCCCCGGATCGCCGCCGAGGCCATCGATCCCTGGGGCTCCGACTCCCCGGAGACCGGCGTCTCGACCGGCGCGCGCGTCTCCGGTGCCGTGGTCCCCGACCTCGCCGCCGCCGCGCGCGCCCTGCGCGAGGCAGCCGGCGACGAGTACGGCGACCTCGTGCCGGCCTACGACGCCGTGCCCGAGACCGACGCCGAGTCCGAGGAGGCCGCGATCGGCCCCCGCGTGTCGCGCACGCACCAGGCGATCTTCCTCCCCGGCGGTCTCGTCGTGACGACCGACATGGGCCTCGACCTCGTCCGGTTCTGGCGCTCGAGCAGCGACGGCCTGAGATTCGTTCAGCAGGTCGCGCTGCCGAAGGGCAGCGGCCCGCGGCACGGGCTGTGGCATCCGTCCGGTCACCTCTACGTCGTGACCGAGCTCAGTCGCGAGGTGTTCGTCCTGGCTCCGGATGCCGAGACCCGCTGGCGCGTCGTTTCGGGGCAGCCGCTCCTCGGCAGCCTCGACACCGACACCGCGGCCGAGCTGTGCGCGAGCCGCGACGGCAGCACGCTGTACGCGGGGGTGCGCGGCAGCGACACGATCGGCGTGCTGGCCGTGCGCGGGGCCGGCGAGGCGCTGCAGTTCACCGCTCTCGCCGACGCGGGAACCCACTGGCCGCGGCACCACGTGGTCGTGAACGACACACTCCTGGTCGCCGGGCAGCTCGCCGACGAGATCGTCTCGCTCCCCCTCGATGCCCGCACCGGCGTGCCCGGTCGCGTTCGTCACCGCACCGCGTCGCCCTCGCCGACGCGGCTGCTGCCGATGCGCTGAGGTGGCACGCGAGGAGACCTGGATGCCGTTCGTCGACCTGCACTGCCACGGAGCACTCGGCCACGGCTTCGACGACGCCGACCTCGACGGCGTGCGCGCCGCGGTGGACCACCATCGCGCGCACGGGACACAGGCCCTGCTCCTGAGCCTCGTCAGCGCCCGCGTCGACCGCGTCGCGCGCCGTCTCAGCGAGTTGGCCGAGATGCTCCCCCTGCTTCCCGGAGTCGCGGGCGTGCATCTCGAGGGACCTTTCCTCGCCCCCGGCCGTCGCGGCGCGCACGACCCGGCGGCTCTGACCGTTCCCTCGTCGGAGGCCGCTGAGCGTCTGATCGAGGCGGGGGACGGCATCGTGCGCTCGGTGACGATCGCTCCCGAACTTCCCGGCGCGGGCGAGGCGATCGAGCGGTTCGTCGCCGCCGGGGTCGTCGTCGCGGTCGGCCACACCGAGGCCGACTACGACACTGCGGCCGCCGCGTTCGATCGCGGCGCGAGCCTCCTCACGCACGCGTTCAACGCCATGCCGGGCCTCGGTCACCGAGCGCCCGGGCCGGTGGGAGCCGCTCTCGCGCGCGATCACGTCGTGCTCGAGGTGATCGCCGACGGTGTCCACGTGCACCCCGTCGTCATGCGGACGCTCTTCGACGCGGCTCCCGACCGCGTCGCGCTCGTCACCGACGCGATGTCGGCGACGGGGTTGGGGGACGGCTTCTACCGGCTGGGCGGACTGGACGTCGAGGTCCGCGCCGCGCAACCCGTGATCGCGGGAACGGACACCCTTGCCGGCTCGACCCTGACGATGGACCGGGCCGTCGCCGCGGCCGTCTCCGCGGGAGTGCCGGAGGCCGTGGCGCGAGCGGCGGCCTCGACGGTCCCGGCTGGAGTGCTGTCGTGAGCGCTACTTCTTAGCATCCTGTCGCGGGATGACGATCTGCTTGATGATCAGCAGGACCGAGGCCGTCACGGGGATCGCGACCAGGGCACCGAGCAGGCCGAGGAGCGTTCCGCCGACGAGCGCGCCGATCACCACGAGCGAGCCGGGCACCGAGATCGTCCGGTTCATCACGCGGGGCGTGAGGAGATATGCCTCGACCTGCATGTAGACGAGGTAGACGATCGCGAAGATGAGTCCGGAGGTCGGGCTCACGATCAACGTGAAGACCGTCGCGACCGCCCAGAACAGCACCGAGCCGACGAGCGGGATGAGCGTGATGCCGAACGCGAGCGCGGCGAGCAGGGCCGCGAAGGGCTGCTGCAGGATCGTCAGCACGATGAACGCGAACACGGCGTTGCACAGGGCGAGGACCACCATGCCGGCCAGGTAGCCACCGACCGAGTCGGTGATCTGTCCGGTCATGTCGGAGACCGTCGCGCGGCTGCGGGCGGGAGTCAGCCGAACGAGGCTGTTCTTCATCTTCGGCAGGGCTGCCAAGAAGTACAGGCTCAGCACGAGCACGATGATCGCTCCCGAGACGAAGGTGCCGATCGTGATGCCGACCTGCAGAAGGCCGCCGCCGATGGCCGCGATGTTCGTCGGGTTGGTGACGAAACTCTGCACCTCTTTGAGCACGTCGCCCAGGCTGTCGCCGAAATTCGCCTCGACCCAGCGGACGGCGTCGCTGCTGATGAGATCGTTGACGAAGGTCGGGATGTCGCCGACGAACTGCTCGACCTGCCGGACGACCGGTGGGATCAGCAACCACAGCGCCGCGGCCAGGATGACGGCGAGGCCGCCGAACACGATGACGATCGACCACGCGCGGGAGATCCCGCGGCGCACGAGCATGCGCACCAGGGGATCGAGCGCGAGAGCCACGAAAAGCGCGATCGCGATGTAGATGAGCACGGTCGACAGACTCGAGAGCGCGAGCCCGAGAAGGATCGCGGTGAGGCCGCCGAGGGTCAGGAAGAAGCCCGCCGCGTAGGGCCGTGAGATCGCGGACCAGACGGGACGGTCGCGCGAGGTGGATTCGCCGGCGTCGGCGCCTTCGGCAGTCGGGTCGGGACGCGTCGATCGGCTCATGGTCACACTGTAGGGGTCGGCTGAGAGCTGACGACCGTGCGCGCGCCCGCGCGATAGTCTCGGATCGACTCGGGAGGACACATGACGGACGCCGACCCCACGACGATCCTGCAGAACCTGCGGGGCAGCATCGACAACATCGACGCCGCGCTCATCTTCCTGCTTGCCGAACGCTTCCGGTGCACCAAGCAGGTCGGCGTGCTCAAGGCGAAGCACGGGATGCCGGCATCCGACCCCGCTCGCGAGGAGCAGCAGATCGCGCGCCTCATGCGACTCGCCGAGGACGCCGATCTCGACCCGGCCTTCGCCGAGAAGTGGTTCAACTTCGTCGTGGCGGAGGTCATCCGTCACCACCGCTCGGCCGCCGCGCACCCCGCGGACTGACGACCCGTCCGCGCGTCGACGGGACGCGTCGTCGGGACGCTCGGGCGACGCGCGCAGGGCGATGCGACACGCCCGGGACAACCGCGGTGTCGGCGGTGTCGGCACCCGCTGAGAGGGTGACGCACGCGCGCGCGTCTGCCACGCGGCATCCGGAATCGCAAGACGGTACGCGAACTTGCCAGTCGATCCATCAGCATGAAAACGTAGTGACGGCCCGGTTTTGGGCCGCCCACTCGACCAGTCCGCGGTCGTGGTGACGACTCGGGGGAGTCGACACCGCGAGCGTACGGTCGGCAGTCGGGGCCGCGGGATCCGACATCCCGCGCCAACGCGCTCCACCCCCCCTGAGCGCCGGCGACTGCCACCCGGGCGTGACCGATGCGGCCACCCGAGGCCGCCGAGGTGCACCAGTGACACATCCGCCTGCCCTCGCGCCGCAGACTCCCGCGACGCCGGCTCTAGCCGCGAAGAACCTGTTCAAGATCTTCGGCCGCTCTCCCCAGGCCGCCGTCGAGAAGCTCCGCTCCGGCGCGCGTCGCGAGGAGATCGCCGACCACGGGACCGCCGCCGTCATCGACGCGAGCTTCGAGGTCCAACCCGGCGAGATCTTCGTCATCATGGGGCTCTCCGGCTCCGGCAAGTCCACGATCATCCGCATGCTGAACGGCCTGCACGAGGCGACCGCCGGCACCGTCGAGGTGAAGGGCGACGCCCTCACCGGCGTCGGCCCCTCGCGTCTGCGGTCTCTGCGCCGCGAGCGCCTCGCCATGGTGTTCCAGCACTTCGCGCTCCTCCCGCACCGCACGGTGGCCGCGAACGTCGCCTACCCGCTCGAGCTCCGCGGCGTCGGCAAGACCGAGCGCCTCGCGAAGGCCGACGAGATCCTCTCCCTTGTGGGACTCGAAGGATGGGGCGACAAGCTCCCCTCGGCCCTGTCGGGCGGCATGCAGCAGCGCGTCGGCATCGCCCGCGCGCTCGCCGCCGACACCGACATTTTGCTGATGGATGAGGCGTTCAGCGCCCTCGATCCGCTCATCCGCCGCGAGATGCAGGAACAGCTCATCGAGCTGCAGCGCACGCTGAAGAAGACCATCGTCTTCATCACCCACGACCTCAACGAGGCGATGTTCCTCGGCGACCGCATCGCCGTCATGCGCGACGGACGCATCGTGCAGATCGGCACGCCCGAAGACATCCTCACCGACCCCGCCAACGACTACGTCGAGCAGTTCGTGCAGGACGTCGACCGTGCCCGGGTGCTCACCGCCGGCAACGTCATGGAGCGTCCGCGTCCGCGCGTCGACGCCTCGGCCGGTCCGCGCACCGCGCTGCGGCAGATGCGCGACGCCTACATGTCGGCCGTGTACGTCACCGACCGCGACCGCAAGCCGCTCGGCATCATCACGGATCGGGATGCCATGAAGCTGGTCCGCGCGGGCGAGAGCTCGCTCGCGTCGAAGCTGCGTCCGCTGCCGCAGAGCGTCCGCGAGGACGACGTGCTGATGAACCTGTTCGTCCCCTCGGTCGAATCGCCCCTGCCACTCGCCGTGCTCGACGCGGAGGGACGCCTGGCCGGCGTCATCCCGCGTGTCACGCTGCTCGCCGCCCTCGGCCCCGGCCCCAGCTCCACGGAGGAGATCACCGTGCTCCCGCAGCCCCTGCCCTCCGCCGAGATCGACGCGGTGCTCGAGGCCCCGGTCGCGGCCTCCGAGACCGAGGGGGTGCGCTGATGGACGGCTTCCGTATCCCGGTCGGCTCGTGGGTCGACGCCGGCGTGGACTGGCTCCGCGACAACCTCTCCGGATTCTTCGACGTCATCGCCGTGACCGTTCGCTTCCTGGTCGGCGGGCTGAGCGACGTGCTGCTCG
The DNA here is from genome assembly GCF_030818255.1 of Microbacterium sp. SORGH_AS_0969. Classification (NCBI taxonomy): domain Bacteria; kingdom Bacillati; phylum Actinomycetota; class Actinomycetes; order Micrococcales; family Microbacteriaceae; genus Microbacterium; species Microbacterium sp. SORGH_AS_0969. Next base: position 1,198,892 of record NZ_JAUTAG010000001.1, on the reverse strand, counting down.
CCGCGCCGATCGTCGTCGTGATCGTCGTCGCGGCCCTGCTCGCGTGGCTCCTGCGCTCGTGGAAGCTCGCCCTCGGCACGGTGATCGGCTTCGCGCTCATCCTCGCGATGGGGCAGTGGGTCACCGCGATGCAGACGCTCGCCCTCGTGCTCGTCGCGACCGTCGTCGCGGTGGCGATCTCGGTTCCCCTGGGGATCTGGTCGGCCCGGAACGCGACCGTTCGCGCGGTGCTCAAGCCGATCCTCGACTTCATGCAGACGATGCCCGCCTTCGTCTACCTGATCCCCGCGATCACGTTCTTCAGCATCGGCGTCGTGCCGGGTGTCGTCTCGACCGTCATCTTCGCGCTGCCCCCGGGGGTGCGTCTGACCGAGCTCGGCATCCGCGGTAGTCGACTCCGAGACCGTCGAGGCGGGGCAGGCGTTCGGCGCGACGCCGGGACAGATCCTCCGCGGCATCCAGCTCCCGCTCGCGATGCCCACGATCATGGCCGGCGTCAACCAGGTCATCATGCTCGCTCTGTCGATGGCGGTCGTCGCCGGCATCGTCGGTGCCGACGGCCTGGGCAAAGAGGTCGTGCAGTCGATCTCGACCGTCAACCTGCCCAAGGGCGTCGAGGCCGGTCTGAGCGTCGTCATCCTCGCCGTCTACCTCGACCGCCTCACCGCCGCCCTCGGCAACCGCGCCGACAACCGCTCGTCGCTGCTGGCGATCCTGGGCCGTCGTCGGGCCGCCGGATCGACGGATGCCACGGCTCGCCCCGCCGCTCCGGCACCGGAGCCGGCTGCCGAGGCGTCGGAATCGCGCACCCCGGTCTCGACCGGCGCCTGAGTCAGCGGCATCCCTCTCTCCCTCGTGAGGGGTCGGGTGCACCGGCCCCTCACGCGGAAGAACCAACGGAATCACGGACGAAAAGGAAGAGAACACAGCAATGAACAAGCGACACCTCACCAGTGCCCTCGCCCTCGGTGCCGTCAGCGCCCTCGCTCTCGCCGGCTGCGCCAGCGGCAACCAGGCCGAAGGCGGCTCGGGCGGCGACGACAGCAAGGGCACCATCACGCTCGGCTTCCTGCCCTCGTGGACCGACGGCCTCAGCACCGCCTACCTGCTCGAGGACCAGCTCGGCAAGCTCGGCTACACCGTCGAGATGCAGACCCTCACGGAGGCGGGTCCGCTGTACGCCGGCCTCGCGCAGGGTGACGTCGACATCTACCCGTCGGCATGGCCCGAGCTCACGCACGCCGAGTACATGAAGAAGTACGGCGACAGCATCGAAGACCTCGGCGCCTACTACGACAACGCCAAGCTCACGATCGCGGTGCCCAGCTACGTCGACATCGACTCGATCGACCAGCTCAAAGACAACGCGGCGCGCTTCGACGGCAAGATCTACGGCATCGAGCCGGGAGCGGGTCTGACCAAGCAGACGCAGGAGGTCGCGATGCCCGGTTACGGTCTCGACGGCCTCGAGCTCGTGACCTCGTCGACCGCGGCGATGCTCACCGAGCTCGACAACGCCATCGCGGCGCAGAAGGACATCGCCGTCACCCTGTGGCGTCCCTTCTGGGCGAACGACGCGTACGACGTGAAGGACCTCGAGGACCCCCAGGGCCTGATGGGCAAGCCCGAGGCCCTGCACTTCCTCGCCACCTCGGGCTTCAAAGAGAAGTACCCGGATGCCGCCGAGCTCATCGCCGGCATCCAGCTCGACGACGAGCAGTACGGATCCCTCGAAGACCTCGTGGTCAACGAGTACGGCGAGGGCAAGGAGCCCGAGGCCGTGCAGGCCTGGCTCGAGCAGAACCCCGGCGCGTTCTCGACGCAGCGCTGACGTGACGCGCCGCGGCGGCCCCCTGTGAGGGGGTCGCCGCCGCGCGCCACTCGTTGCGCGCCGCCCTCCGCGCCGCCGGAGGTCAGCGGATCGCGCGCGCGGCCGTGAACCTGGTGACGAAACCCGGGTGCCCGGCCGGCATCGCCAGCATCGAGTCGGGCGCGCGACCGGCGAGCTGAGGGAACCCGGCATCCGCGACGAGGTCATCGTCGAGCGCGTCGAGCCGGGCCTCGACGAGCGGCCACGGCTCGTGGGCGTTCGCGGCCCAGATCGTGCGGCCCAGGTGGCGCTCGTGGAAGCCCCATCGGGCGGTCAGGAAGCGCGACAGCGGAGTGTCGACGGTGTCGGTGCCCCGTGTCGCGCGCACGCGGGTTCCGGGATGCCGACCCCCGTGGCGCCGCGACCGGAACTCGATTCGCGCGCCGTCGGTGCGTACCCCCGCTCGCGCCCACCGATACGGCAGGCCGAACAGCGCGCGGGCGGCGAGGACCGGCGCGAGATGCTCGGCCTCGAGGGTGCGGAACACGACCCCGCGGCGTCCCTCGTCGTCGACGGCGTAGGTGCGGACGTTGATCTCGGTGAAGGTGCCGAGGAGGGGCACCGGCGGAAGCGGCAGGAAGCGGAACTCGCTCAGCGCGAACGGCACGAGACCCACCCACGCGGAACCGTCGTGAACGTCGGGGCGGGTTCCGGCCGGCAGGAGCGGCGCGACCTCGGCCGGGTCGACCCGCCAGTGCACGAACACCGCGCGATTCCACCGCTGCGCGATGACCGCGCGGCCGGGCAGGTCGGGGGCGTGTCGTTCGGTGTCCACCGGCTCATTCTGGCCACGGCGTCGCCGCGCGGAGGGAGACTGGACAGATGGCCCCCTCATCAGGTGCGGACCCTCGGCTCGTGGCATCCATTCGCGAACTGCTCGCGGCTCGGGATGCCGATAAGACGATCTGTCCGTCGGAGGCCGCCCGCGCGGTGGGCGGCGACGACTGGCGCGACCTCATGCAGCCCGCGCGGGACGCGGCGCACGAGCTGGTCGGTCTCGGCGAGGTCGAGGTGACGCAGAAGGGCGAGGTCGTCGACGTGATGACGGCACGGGGTCCGGTGCGGATCCGCCGGAAGCGCTGAGCTACGCGGCGGTTCCCGTGCGGCAGCGCAGGCGGGACTGCCGCGGGGTCAGACCGCGGGCGCGGATGGAGCGGAATCGGATAGGTGAACCGGAATCGGATGCCGCCGGGCCGCGCGTCCGATTCTGGTGCGGTGCCCCGACTCCGGCGCGGTGAGGCGCGGCCGCGCGGCTCGGAGCGGGGTCAGACCGCGGGCTCGGGCGGCGTCCGCGGTGCGGGCTCAGCGCCGCGCGGCAGCTCGAGCGCGACCTTCTTCTCGAGCTCCTCGACCGCGTCGTCCGAGAGCCAGATCAGGCCGTCGAGCTCCTCGCGCACGCGCTTGTACGCGAGCTGGCGCTCGTTCGGCGTCGCGGCTTGGTCGGTCGCGACCGTGAGCAACTGCTTCGCGGTGTCGAGACGCTTGCGCTCATCGGGCGAGAAGGCAGCGTCCTTCACTCGGCGGGCATCGCGTTCAGCCACCTCGAACGCGACCTCGTAGTCGGTGACGGCGTCGCGGTACTCCTTGAGCCGCTCGGGGGAGAGCGTCTCACCGTCGCGGGGCCGGAGGTTGTCCGCGACCTTCTTCGCGCGCAAGAACGCGGCGGTCAGCGGCTGGCGGCCGTCGCTCATCGCCGGGTAGGTGATGAGCTTGTCGGCGTCGAGCTCGTACTCCAGCCAGCGGTGCGTCACGGCGTCCTGCGCGGCGATGATGCGCTGCTGGTCGTCGATGCCGACGGGGGCTGCCGCGAGGGGAGCCGCGGGGGCTCCGCCCTGCGCGCGGATCAACTCGATCTGCTCCCGGTGCCGACGGCGGGCCTGCACTTCGCGGCGCTTGATCACGCCGTTCACCGCCCCCATCGTCATCCCGAAGAGCGGAAACACGAGCCACCAGTAGCTGCCCGCGAATGTCCAGAAGTCGTGCACCCCCGTCATGCTACGCCGGTCCGCGATGACGACCTCGCCGGGATCACTCGGGGTCGGCGCTCTTCCGGCCGCGCTTCGTGTTCCGTTCGTTCCAGCTGCGCGCGGCGGCCCGCCCCATGGACTCCATCGACCGGGCGAGGGCGCGCTGGGCGGACTCGGCGAGATCGGATGCCATGCGTCCCCAGGCGTCGGAACCGTCGAACGCCGGGGGCGGATTCTTGTCACCGTGTCGGGCGATGCGCTCCGCGTGGTCGAACGCGTTCACCGTGCGGCGGACCGCGTCGCGGTACGCGAGGAAGTCCGCGGGTTCGAGGCGCGTCTGTGCCGATGCGGGGCGAAGCCACTGCGCCTTCTCGTGTGCCCGGAGGAACTCGGCGAGCAGAGGCGACCGAGAATCCGACATCCCCGGGAAGTCGATCGCGAGCGCCGGATCGGTCTCGTAGGCCATCCAGCGCGCCAGAACGGCGTCGTGTTCAGCGAGCAGACGGTCGACCGGCAGGGGCGCGCTCCCGCCACGGATGGCCGGGAGCATCGCCTGCGCGGCCTTGACTGCGGCTCGTCGCGCCCGCAGATCGGCCGTCGCGGCGCGCAGAGAGTGCTGGGCCGCGACGAGGCGCGCTCGCGCCGCCGACACGGCTTCGGAAGAGCCTCGGGATGCCGCCCGCTCCGCCTGTGCGCGAACCACCTCGGCATCGGCGATCTTGACCTCGGCTCGCCCGCGGGTGATGGCCTGCCGTGCGGTGAGGAGGTCGAGCTGCGCCGCGTCGAGTTCGAGTCGACGGGCCGCGTTCTTGCTCATCGGGCGGGACGCCCAGGCGCGAGCCGCGCGGTCCCCCGTCGTGGTAGTGCCGGCGGGGAGGGCGCGCTGCTGGCGCGAGCGGCGCACGCCGATCCAGCCGAGTGTGCCGGCACCGGCCGCCGCGGGCCCGATCCACCACCACTCGGCCAACAAGACCATCAGCGGCTCCACGCTCCCATGCTACGTCGGGCATGCGACGCGTCGCTTGCCGTCGGGCCGGATTCGCGCAGGGGCTGGGGCTGGGGCAGGGGCAGGGGCCGGGGCGGGGGCAGGACCGGGGCGGGGGCAGGGGCTGGGACCGTGGCCGGGGTGGGGGCCGGGGCTGGGGCTGGGGCTGGGGCTGGGGCTGGGGCTGGGGCAGGACCGGGGCCGGGGCCGGGGCCGGGGCCGGGGCCAGGAGACGCGGACCCCATCGATCCGTGGTCGCAGATTCGGATCAGTGCAGCGGATTCGGATGAGATCGGAGTTTTCGTCCGGATCTGCTGCCTCGGTCCGATTCTGCGCGGGCGGTCGTGCGCGCGCGGGCAGCGCGGGAGTCACGCGCGCGGAAGCAGCGCGCACCGGAGCAGCGCGCACCGGAGCAGCGCGCACCGGAGCCGCGCGCGCCGGGCGTCCCGCCTCGCGTCAGCCGAAGATCAGCGTCAGCACAGTCGCGCCGCCGCCCGTGAGAACGAGGGCTGCGATCACCACCCACGCGGTCACCTTCACGCGGCGCTGTCGTTTCTCGTCGAACACGGACATGTCGTCGTCGTTCGTCACCGCGTCTCCTCTCGGTGTGGGCGGGCGGTTTGGGGCGGGCGAGTGGTTCGGGTCCGGCGGGCCGAGCCTCAGGCCACCGGCTCGGCGACCGTCGGACCGAAGACCGCGGGGAGCGTCTCGGTCGACAGGCGACGCAGCTCCGCGACGGGCACCGTGAAGACATCCTGGATCTCCAGGGATGCCTCGGTGCCGGGCTCGACGTCGGTCACGCCGATGCGGAGCACCGGGTATCCGCGGCCATCGCAGAGGCCGCGGAACTTCACGTCTTCCTCGCGGGGAACGCTCACCAGCACGCGCCCGGTGGACTCGCTGAACAGTGCGGCCGTGGCATCCACTCCGTCACGCTCCATGAGTTCGGTGAGCCACACGCGCGCGCCGACGCCGAAGCGCATGACGCCCTCGGCGAGGGCCTGGGCGAGACCACCCGACGACAGGTCGTGAGCGCTCGAGACGAGTGACTGCGACCCCGCGGCCTGGAGCAGCTCGGCGAGCTTGCGCTCCTGCGCGAGGTCGACCTTCGGCGGGCGACCGCCGAGGTGGTCGTGGATGGTGCCCGCCCACTGCGAGCCGTCGAGCTCGTCGGCGGTGACGCCGAGCAGGTAGAGGTTCTCGCCGGCATCCTGCCATCCGCTCGGGATGCGGGCTGCGACGTCGTCGATGATGCCGAGCACACCGACCACCGGGGTCGGGTGGATCGGCTGGTCGCCGGTCTGGTTGTAGAACGAGACGTTGCCGCCCGTGACGGGGATGCCGAGCTCGAGGCATCCATCGCTCAGACCCTCGACGGCCTGGCTGAACTGCCACATGACCTCGGGGTTCTCGGGGCTGCCGAAGTTCAGGCAGTCGGTCACCGCGGTAGGCACGGCACCTGTGACGGCGACGTTGCGGTACGCCTCGGCCAGCGCCAGCTTCGCGCCGTTGTAGGGGTCGAGCTGGTTGTAGCGGCCGTTGCAGTCGGTCGCGATCGCGAAGCCGAGACCCGTCTCCTCGTCGACGCGGATCATGCCGGCGTCGTCGGGGAAGCTCAGCGCGGTGTTGCCGAGCACGTAGTAGTCGTACTGGTTCGTGATCCACGAGGTGTCGGCGAGGTTGGGGCTCGCCACCAGCGTCGTGAACTGCTCGCGGAGGGTCTCGGCATCCGACGCCCGGGGAAGTGTCGCGGCGGTGTCGTCGTTCAGCGCGTCGATCCACGTCGGGTAGGCGACGGGACGCTCATAGACGGGGCCGTCGACGGCGACCGTCGAGGGGTCGACGTCGACGATGCGCTCGCCGTACCAGTCGATGACGAGGCGGCCGTCGCCCGTGACCTCGCCGAGCACGCTCGTCTCGACGTCCCACTTGCCGACGACCGCGAGGAAGGCGTCGAGCTTCTCGGGAGCCACGATCGCCATCATCCGCTCCTGCGACTCCGACATGAGGATCTCTTCGGGCGTGAGCGACGGGTCGCGCAGCAGCACCTTCGAGAGTTCGACCCTCATGCCGCTGTTGCCGTTGGCGGCGAGCTCGCTCGTGGCGCACGAGATGCCCGCGGCCCCGAGGTCTTGGATGGCCTCGACGAGGTCGCCCTTGTAGAGCTCGAGGCAGCACTCGATGAGCACCTTCTCGGCGAACGGGTCGCCCACCTGCACCGCGGGACGCTTGGTGGGGCCGCCGTCGGCGAAGGTGTCGGATGCCAGGATGCTCGCGCCACCGATGCCGTCGCCGCCCGTGCGGGCACCGAACAGCACGACTTTGTTTCCCACACCGGTGGCGTTGGCGAGCTTGATGTCTTCGTGGCGCATGACGCCCACAGCGAGGGCGTTGACGAGCGGGTTGCCCTGGTAGACGGCGTCGAACACCGTCTCGCCGCCGATGTTCGGCAGGCCCAGGCAGTTGCCGTAGAACGAGATGCCGCTGGTGACGCCGTGGACCACGCGCGGGGTGTCGGGGTGGTCGATCGCGCCGAAGCGCAGCTGGTCCATGACCGCGACCGGGCGCGCGCCCATCGAGATGATGTCGCGCACGATGCCGCCGACGCCGGTGGCCGCGCCCTGGAAGGGCTCGATGTAGCTCGGGTGGTTGTGCGACTCGACCTTGAAGGTGACCGCCCAGCCGTCGCCCACGTCGACGACGCCGGCGTTCTGCCCCATGCCGACCATGAGCCGGGTCTTCATCTCGTCGCTGACCTTCTGGCCGAACTGACGGAGGTAGATCTTGCTCGACTTGTAGGAGCAGTGCTCGCTCCACATGACCGAGTACATCGCCAGCTCGCCGCTGGTGGGGCGGCGGCCCAGGATTTCGCGGATCTTCGCGTATTCGTCGCTCTTGAGGCCCAGGGCGCCGTACGGCTGATCCTTCTCGGGCGTCGCGATGGCGTTCTCGACGGTGTCAGCAAGAGCTGTGCGGGCGGCGGGGTTCGGGGTGGTCACGCGGCTGAGCTCCAAGAATCGCAGGGGCCGGACGGGCATCAGTCTAGTTGGGGCCGCCGATCCTGAGCCGCCGACGTGGACAGGTCGCGGCCTCGGCCCCGCTGGGGAGGAGCAGTGGGGTGTGGCATCCGTTCTGTGGGCCCGGGTGCGGCTGCCGGCGCGGGCCGCCGTCGGTGCCCGCGCCGTCGTGCGGAGTTCGATGGCGACACACCGGTTCCGGATGCCGTGGGGCGGCGTGTCTGGAGACAACTCCGCGTGACGGAACAGGGGGCAGCTGCCGTTCCGTCGCGATCCGCGGGCGCCGCCGGACCGCGCGGCGGGTGACGGCGTCGCCGAAACGTGCTCGAGACATACCGGCGGTAGCGTGCGTCGCATGTACGACGACTTCGGACGCTGATCGGGCCTCGGCCCCCGCGCGACCGCCGACCGGCGCTCGCCTCTTCAGCGTTCCCACCGACCTTCGGACGGTCGGGTGGGATGACCGAACAGGACTACTGCCATGTCTTCATCCGATTTCGCCAACGTCGTCGGCCTCGCCGGCGTCACGCTCGTCGTCGTCAGCTACTTTCTGCTGCAGATCGGCAAGCTTCGCGTCGAACAACTGAGGTACTCGCTCGTCAACGCGATTGCCTCGATCCTCGTGCTGATCTCGCTCGCTGCCCACTGGAACCTCTCCTCGGCCATCATCGAGGGCTTCTGGCTTCTGATCAGCCTGTACGGCTGCGTGAAGTGGCTCCGCGGGCGTCGAAAGGCCGTGTCGACGTCGTGACGGCGCCGGGAACCGGTCGTCGCGTGTTGCGGTGGCCGGTTCCCGGCATCCGGCCTCTTCCGCCTGCACCGTCGTGCGGAGTTCGGCAGCGACGCGCCGGTTCGGGATGCCGCGGGGCGGCGTGTCTGGGGAGAACTCCGCGCGACGGCACGTCGGGGGCCTCGGCCCCGGGTTGTGCCCGGAAGGGGAAGGCGACAGGCTGAGCGGCACCGGACCGAAAGGCGTGCCATGGCCATCCTCAATTTCCAGCTCGTCGTCTCGGGCGACCTCGCCGCGGCGCAGGACGCCACGCGGTCGGCCCTCGAGGCAGCGGACTTCACCGTGACCGACAAGGGGGACCACTGGAAGGCCGCGCACGGCAGCATCGCCCGGACGATGTTCCAGGGATTCATCACGAGTGAGGACTCGCTCCGCGAGGTGCTCGATGTGAAGTTCACCGACCTCGGCGGCACGGTCCAGGTCGACCTGCACCGCCCGATCTTCCAGCCGGGCGGCGGCAACGACGACGGTCTCGTCCAGGTGAGGCTCTACGACGCCTATAAAGAGGCGGTCGGCAAGGTCGCCGCCGACCTCGAGGGCCGCGGCATCCTGGTCAGCAGCAAGATCTGAGGCGGGCGGCCGCGACGTTCCGTCAGGCGGAGTCCGGGCGCGACGCGCCGGTTCAGGATGCCGCGGCACGGCGTGTCGGCGATGATCTCCGCGTGACGGTCCGGGGCGTCATGCCCGACGCCACCGCGCAGAAGCATCGCATGAGAAGGAGGGCGACATGACGTCGACGTGCGCCATCGTCGGCGGCGGACCCGCGGGGCTGGTGCTCGGACTTCTGCTCGCGCGGAGTGGCATCCGGGTCACGGTTCAAGCGTGATTCCGGCGTTCGTCATCGGGGTCGGCCCGCGGCCGGAACGGGCGCCGAGCTGGGCGCGGCCCGAGAGCGACTGAGCGGGGCCACGTGGGGGATGGCGGGCGTCTGGGGCCGAGGGGCCCGCGGGGGCGATCCGGGCGGAACGCGCGCGGTGCCGGTTCCCGAGATGCGCTGGATCCGGAGACACACGCCAGATCCGGACGGAATCGTGAGTTCGATCCGGATCTGCGTTCGTGATCCGGATCCGGCGCGCACGGCCTGGGCGGGTGCCGCTACCATCGCGCCATGACCTCTCCCGTGGCGCCGGTGCGGACGAGCACTCTCGCGGTGATCGGCTTCATCGCGGCGTTCATCGTGCCGATCGCCGGTCTCGTGATCGGCATCGTCGCGCGGAATCAGCTCGCGCGGCCGGACAACGTCGAAGCGGGCGTCGGGTTCGCGCGGTGGGCCATGATCATCGGGGCGCTCGGAACAGCGGCAAATGTCGTGTTCATCGTCATCTGGGCATCGTTCATGACCCGCGCGTTGTCGTCGTTCTGATACCCGAGCAGCGCGATCGCCGAAGGATTGACTGTGCCGCTCACTGGGTGGGCGAACGAGGAGCTTCAGTCGTCTTCCTCGTCATCCGAACTGGCGACCTGTTCGATGCGGACCTGGAACTCGGGGATCTCGCGCACGGTTTGGGTGAGAGAGATCACCTCGCCCGCCCACTCGATCGGCGGAGTGGGGGACGAACCCAATTCCGCACGAGCAGCTTTCACATCGACATTGTCGCTCCATTGCCAGGCGAGAAGCGGGGTCAACCCGTGCTCGGAGACCTCAGAGCAGAAGAGATCGATGGCTTCGGTGACCTCCGGTGCCGTGGAATCGATCCACGACGAACCTATGGTCACAGTCGTGGCTCCGCGTTCGATCGCCAACGCGTGAGCTGCCCAATCGATACGCAGCGTCACTTGGATCCAGCACTTGGACTCCGCATCCATCCCGCGAAGGAGGAAGTGCGAGACCCAGCGACGCGTGACCAGTTTCGTCGCGTGGTCGAGTGATCGTGGGCTCGCTGATATCGCTCGGCGCAAAGCGACTCGAACCTGGTGCACCAAGAGCGACAGTCGAGCGTGGGATGACGAGTTCGAGGAGGATCGCGAGTGGGAGCCGGTCATCACAGGGCCTCCTTGCTGTCTCGTCGACTCGAAGCGAGCACCTCGGCGCTGCGAAGAATCGATTCGACCGTCGGCGGTGGAACGATCGGATCGTGTCCATCTCGGATGAGCGCGAGGAGTTCCGTGAGGGAGCGCTTTGCTATCGCATCCGACAACGACGTGTTCTGCGCGAAGGCGACGGCATCCGCGAAGAAGGAAACGGGCTGCGTGGGGTGGTTCGTGACGAGCACCTCGGCGAGGCCTTCGAGCCCTGCCGGGAGGATGTCCGCCACGACGAACGTTCTCTCCGCGACAGTCGGTTCCCAGCGGAAGAGGTCGGAGCGACCCGTGCGCATGACGGGCGCGTGGAGAAGCGAGAAGTCGTTGCCGGTGAGGATGATGGGGACCCGGCGGGTGTCAAAACCCTCCACGATGGTCGGAGAGTCCGACAGGTTCATGAGGGCGTTGTTGACCATCTGTCGGTTCATCGTGTACTGGACGTTGGCGCCCCAGCTCCCGAGCGCGGTGTCGATGTCGTGGATGACCAGGGCGGCACCGAGTGCTCCGCCCCTGAGCGCTTCGCCCGCCTCTCGGTACGTGTCCCGAATGAGTTGAGCGGGGTACCCGGCATTCGGGCTCTCAAGTTGGTCCCCCGCGATCGAGAAGACTTTCACCCCAGAGTCGCCGGCGACCGCGTCGACCGCGAAGGTCTTGCCGCTTCCCGGCTCGCCCTCGATGCAGAGGATGAGTGGGATGTGTCGCAGCGCGGCGGCGGCGAGGTTGCGGAAAAGATGCAGCTCGATCCGCTCACGCAGGCGGTGTGGCACCGGGGACGTCATCGCGCATCCGCCTCTCGGCGCTTCCGTACGCGTTCCGCCAGCAACTCGAGAGAGTTCTTCGAAGGTGATGAAGAAATGGCGCGTGCCATCCACGTCACTTCGTCGTGGCCACCGTTCGCGGGCGACCCGGTCGCGGACAGGGCGGGTCCGGGAGGCGGTGCGATCGGAGGCATGTCGGGAATTTCAATCGGCGTGCCGTCTCGGATGATGATGGGGCCTTGAAGGGACGGGGAGATCCTCAGACCCGCTATGCCTTCCACCAATCGGGTGACCGCGTCGATCACCGCGTTCGGATCCGGCGACCCATGTGAAGCAGTGAGGCGCTCGATCTCGAGTTCCAGCTTGCGGATGCGGAGTTTGCGTTCCTTGCCGTCGAGCCAGTGCCGGAGAATGTCTCGCGCGATGCCGATCGGGGTTGTCAGCAGGCCGGATGGGGTGCCCGTCGGTTCGATCATGGTCGCCATTCTGGCGATGGAGAACGTTCGTGTAGTCGTTGCTGGCTGTGGTCCACCCTGTGATGCCACGACCTTCACCCTCTCGCCTTGAACTGCGGGGTGAGACTGCGGGGTGTTGACGCGGCCCGCATCGACGATGTCTCCGTCCGCCCCTTGCTGTTGTCGACAGCGGGGATGACGGCCGGATGAGCTCAGACCCTCAACTCGCGGTCTTCGCGATGCGGACCCGGATGTCTTTCATCAGCGGCTGGTCGCTCTGGCGGCTGTAGTCGTCGGGGCCGAGCAGCACGTTGAGCTCGGGGAAGTACCCGGCGGCGCTGCCGCGCGGGGTGTCGTACTCGAGCGCGCGGAAGCCCGTGACGCTGCGCACCGAGCCGTCGCGCGAGGTCGCGACGATGTCGACGAGGTCGCCCTCGGCGATGCCGCGGTCCTTCATGTCTCGGCGGTGCATGAACACCAGCTCGCGGATGTTGCGGACGCCCCGGTACCGGTCGTCGGCCGAGTAGATCGTGGTGTTCCACTGGTCGTGGGAGCGCATGGTCTGCAGCACCAGCACGTCGGCCTCTTCGGGGATGACGTTCGGCAGCTCGGCATCCGAGAACTCCGCCTTGCCCGACGGCGTCCGGAAGTCGCGCTCGCGGGCCGGCTGCGGGATGCGGAAGCCGTACTGCTGGCGCACGAGCTCGTTGAAGCCCTCGAACCCGGGCAGCACCTTCGCCATGGTGTCGCGGATACGGTCGTAGTCGCCCACGTACCACTCCCACGGCGTCGCCGAGTGGGGCATGGTGGCGCGAGCGATGCGCGCGATGATCTCGGGCTCGCTCAGCAGGTGCGGAGACGCGGGCTTGCGGGAGCCGAGCGAGAGCATGACGGAGCTCATGGCATCCTCGGTCGAGATCGACTGGGGGCCTGCCTCTTGCACGTCACGCTCGGTGCGGCCGAGGCACGGGAGGATGAGGGCCTGCTTGCCGTGGGTGAGGTGGCTGCGGTTGAGCTTGGTGCTCACGTGGACGGTCAGCTCGCAGCGGCCCATGCCCTCGGCGGTGAGCTTCGTGTCGGGAGCAGCCCGGACGAAGTTGCCGCCCATGCCGACGAACACCTTCAGATCGCCCCGGTGCAGCGCAGCCACCGTGTGCACGGTGTCGAGGCCGGGCTCTCGCGGCGAGGTGATGCCGCACACCTCGTCGAGCTTCGCGAGCCACTGCTCGGTGGGCTTGTGGTTGATGCCGCACGTGCGGTTGCCCTGCACGTTGCTGTGGCCGCGCACCGGCGAGGGTCCGGTGCCCTTTCGTCCCACGTTGCCGCGCAGCAGGAGCAGGTTGACGATCTCGCGCACGGTGTCGACGCCGTGCTGGTGCTGGCTCACACCCAGACACCAGCTGATGACCGTCCGGTCGGCGCTGAGATAGACGTCGGCCGCCCCGCGGATCTCGGCTTCGGTGAGCCCCGCCTGTTCGACGAGCTGGTCCCACGGGGTCGCTTCGACCAGAGCGCGGTACTCATCGAGCCCGGTCGTGTACTGATCGAGGAAGGCCTGGTCGAGGGCGCTCGGGTCGGTCTCGGACGCCTCGAACACGACCTTCGCCATGCCGCGCACGAGAGCGAGGTCGCCGCCCGGGCGAACCTGCAGGTTCATCGTGCTGGTCGGCGTGCTGTGGAACGTCGCCATGTCGACGATCTCGTGCGGCACGATCGTGCGCGTGCCGGCGACCTCGCGCAGCGTGTTGACGTGCACCACCTGTGCGCCGCGGTCGATCGCCTCGGCAAGGCTCGTGAGCATGCGCGGAGCGTTGGAAGCCGCGTTCACACCGAGCACGAAGAGGGCGTCGCAGGTCTCCCAGTCTTCGAGGTCGGCGGTGCCCTTGGGGGTGGCGAGGGATGCCGTGAGCCCGCGCCCCGAGCCCTCGTGGCACATGTTCGAGCAGTCGGGGAGGTTGTTCGTGCCGAGCTCGCGCGCGAACAGCTGGTAGAGGAACGACGCTTCGTTGCTGAGTCGCCCCGAGGTGTAGAACGCCGCCTGGTCGGGGGAGTCGAGAGCGGTGATCTGCTCGGCGATGAGGCGGAAGGCGTCGTTCCACGAGATCGGCACGTAGTGGTCGCTGGCGGCGTCGTAGACCATCGGACCGACGAGGCGACCGGCGTCTTCGAGAGCGAAATCGGTCCACTGCGACAGCTCTGTCACCGAGTGCTCGGCGAAGAACTCCTTGCCGACGCGCTTGTGCGTCATCTCCCAGGTGACGTGCTTGATGCCGTTCTCGCAGATGTCGAGCGCGACACCCTTGTCGTCGGGCCACGCGCACCCGGGGCAGTCGAAACCGCTCTTCGGGTGGTTCATCGTGAACATCGCCCTGGTGCCCGCGATCGGCTGGCGTTGTTCGAGCAGCACCTTGCCGACGGTGAGCGCGGCGCCCCACCCGGCGGCGGGGTGCTCGTACTCGCCGGTGCTCGACCAGTCGCCCGTCACGGCCGGTCCGAGGCCGCCCTGGCGGGGCTTCTCGGTCATCAGGCCGAACGATTCACCCATGCTCACCCTCCGTGGATTTCGGTGCCGGGCCGGTGGCATCCACCCGTCCCGCGCTCTTCGTCAGCGTACGCTCGACGGCTCTGCGGCAGAGGGGGTTGTGGGCGCGTCGGTGGAGGGAACCGCGATCCGGTCGGCGCGGGAGTACAGGTTCATGCTGCCCCCGCGCACGAAGGCGGCGAGGGTGAGCCCCGCGCGCTCGGCCAGCTCGATCGCGAGCGACGACGGCGCCGACACCGCCGACAGCATCGGGATGCCGGCCATCACGGCCTTCTGTACGAGCTCGAAGCTCACGCGCCCCGACACCTGCAGCACGGTGCCCCGCAGGGGGAGTCGGTCGTTGAGCAGCGCCCACCCGACGACCTTGTCGACCGCGTTGTGCCGACCGACGTCTTCGCGGACGACGAGCATCTCGCCCGTCTCGATGTCGAAAAGAGCAGCGCCGTGCAGCCCGCCGGTCTTGTCGAACACCTTCTGCCCCGCGCGGAGGCGGTCGGGGAAGGCCGCGACATCCCGTGCCTCCACGCGCACCTCGTCGGTCGAGACGTCGTACGTCGACACCTTCTCCACCGCCTCGATCGACGCCGTTCCGCACACACCGCACGAGCTCGTCGTATAGAACGAGCGGGCGATATCGGGCGAGGGGAGCGCGACCCCGGGGGCGAGGGTGAGGTCGAGCACGTTGTAGGTGTTGCCGTCCGCGCCGCCCGTGCCGGGTCCGCCGCAGTGGATCGCGCGGGCGAACTGGTCGCCGCGGCTGATCACCCCCTCCGACACCAGGAAGCCGGCCGCCAGTTCGATGTCGTGTCCGGGGGTGCGCATGGTCACGGCGAGCGGTGAGCCCGCGACGCGGATCTCGAGTGGTTCCTCGACGGCGATGGCATCCGGTCTCTGTCGATTCACCCCGTCGAGGGTGATGCGCGTCACGCGACGCGAGGCGGTCAGGCGACCCACGTCAGGGCTGCCGCGCGGGAGAGGGGGACATGCGTCGAGCGTACGCCCGGGGTCTCATCGCACGGGTCGCCGGAGCGTCGATGCGGTCCATCTGCATGATCGGCGGGGCGCGTGTGAACGGCTCGGGCAGGCGAGAGAGGGCGTCGCATACGGGTCATGCAACCGGGCTGAAGCGCGGTGCGGGAGTGGCGATGCGGTCCATCTGCATGATCGGCGGGGCGCGTGTGAACGGCTCGGGCAGGCGAGAGAGGGCGTCGCATACGGGTCATGCAACCGGGCTGAAGCACGGTGCGTGGGAGCGCGCACACCGACGAGATGACGCGGATTTCAGGCTTTCGCATTCATGCGAATACAGAATCCCGAACTTTTTTCAATCCCCGCGTGACGTTTCCCGCACCCGGTACGTCTTATCCACGTAGGCCAAATCGCTTACCCCGGCCCCGCCGGGCACCACACGTGAAAGGCACCGACATGGCTACCGAGGCCCCCACCACCCCCGCCGCGCAGAACGTCCCCCAGGCGGCGTCGCGCGTCAACCGCCCCCTCAACGCCCGCGGCTCGGAGACCCCCACCGAGGGCAAGACGACGATCGCCGACGGCGTCGTCGCCAAGGTCGCCGGCATCGCCGCGCGTGAGGTCGCCGGCGTGTACGCCCTGGGTGGCGGCGGAGCACGTGCCCTCGGCGCCATCCGCGACGCGATCAACGCCACCGACCTGACGCAGGGCGTCAAGGTCGAGGTCGGCGAGACGCAGGCCGCCGCCGACATCACGATCGTCGTCGAGTACGGCGCCCCGATCCAGGAGGTCGCCGACCAGGTCCGTGGTCGCGTGGCCGGCGCCATCAACCGTCTCGTCGGTCTCGAGGTCGTCGAGGTCAACGTCGACGTGAACGACGTCCACATCCCGGGCGACGACAACAACGACGACGACAGCAACGAAAAGCGCGTCCAGTGAGCCCCACCACGAAGGGCGCGCTCGTCGGGCTCGTCCTCGCTCTCAGCGCCCTGATCTTCGGCTTCTGGGGATTCATCCTCGTCGCCCTGTTCATGGCCATCGGAATCGTCGTCGCGCGCATCACCGCCGGCGAGATCGATTTCGGCAACATCGTCAACGCCTTCAAGGGTCGGAGCACATCGTGACCACCGTCACCGCTTCCCCCGGGGTCGGCAGCCGCACCACGGTTGCCGGCCCCGGCCTCCCCGCGGGCCGCGTGAACGTCGCCGACCGTGTCCTGCAGAAGACGGCGGAGCGCGCCGCAGCCGAGATCATCGGGGTGGATGCCAAGAACGTCCGCGTCGAGATCGTCTCGGCCCGCGACACCGCCGTGGTGCGCGTCACCACGCCGTTCCCCGTGCCGCGCCTCGACGACACCGCCGCGGTCGGCGCGGCCACGCCCGTCCTCGAGGCGGCGCGCACCGCGCAGACCGCCCTGCGGTCTCGTCTGACACACCTCTTCGGACGCGACGTCTCGCGGGTCGACCTGACCATCTCGGGCGCCAGCGTCCCCCAGCGAAAGCGAGTGCTGTGATGACCGATACCGTGCTCCGCACCGTCGTGCGTCGCGAGACGCACTCCCCGCGCACCGTGGCGATGCTCGTCGTGGTCGTCCTCGCGCTGCTCGCGCTGGCGTACGCCGCGGTCGAGATCGTCCTCGCCCTCCTCGGGCAGCCGCCGCTGCTCGTCAGTCCCGGCGCCGCTCTGAACGCGGTCGTCGCGGCACCGACCGCCCTCCTGCCGGTCGCCTTCATCGTCGGCGGCATCGTGCTCGCCCTCGTCGGGCTCATCGTGCTCGTGCTCGCCCTCAAGCCCGGACGCCTGTCGCGTCACGAGATGGCATGGGGAGAGCGGGCCGTCGTCGTCGACAACGGCGTCGTGGCCTCCGCTCTCGCGCAGCACCTCAGCAACGAATCCGGTATCGCTCGTGACGACATCGTCGTGGGTGTCGCCCATCGCACCGTCGACGTCACCGTGCGCCCGCCCGTCGGCATCCCTGTCGATGAGGCGCAGATGCGCCGGATCGTCGAAGACGAGATCGCGACCTACAAGCTTTCGCCCGCCGTGCGCACCCACGTGCGCGTGCAGCGCCCCGACACCAAGGAGTCCTGATGAACGCCACGCGCCGCGGTCTCAACCGCTTCGTCCTCTTCCTCGTCGGCGTCGTCCTGTTGGCGGCAGGCGCCCTCGCGCTCGCCGTGGCGCTGCTCCCCGGCGGAGCCGACACCTGGACCACCGTCATGGGCGGCTTCCAGGGCTGGCTCGAGTCGCTCGGTCGTGAGTCCGCCGGGTGGGGCGCCGTCGCCGCCTTCGTGGTGCTGGCTCTCGTGCTCATCGTGATCGCCTCCGCCGCCGTCCGGGGTCGTCGCCAGGCCCCCCTGCAGTCGACCGGCAGCGACAGCGCCGAGGGACGCATCACCGTCACCGACGGATTCGCTGCCGAGGCACTCAAGAACGCGCTCGCCGAGCGTGACGAGATCCTCTCGTCGCGCATCAGCGCCGGCGAGATCCAGCGCGAGTCGGTGCTGCACGTCGCGGTCACTCCGCGACAGAACACGTCGCCGCGTCAGGTGGCCGAGCACATCGACACGCTCGTGACCAACCTGGCCGCCCTCACCGGGCAGAACCTGCGCGCCTACATCTCCATCCACTCGGGTCTGCGCGCCAAGCTCGCGCGCGACAGCACCCGCGTGCACTGATCCCACGAGGAGACGTCATGACCACCATCGACACCCCCACCCTCGACGCGGCGGCCGAACGCGCGGCCACCGCCGCCGCGACGGTCGACGGCGTGCACGCCCTCGGCAGCCTGCTCGGACGGGCCTCGGATGCCGTGCGTGAACGCGTCGGCCTCGCGAGCACGGTTCCCGGAGTCAAGATCGACACCGACCGCGCTGACTCGGTCACGGCGACCATCTCGCTCGTCGTGGACTACCCCCACAAGCTGCGCGAGGTCTCGGGCGCGGTGCGCTCGGCCGTGCGGACGGCTCTCGAGCCGCTCGGGCGGGGTCGGGTCGACGTCGATGTCATCGTGACCGGTGTCTTCGGCCCGTTCGACCGTGACGTCGTCGCCGAGGCGGAGGAGAAGGCGGATGCCGTCGCCGCCCGCGCGCGGGAGACGGCCGCCACCGTGCGGGAGCGGACGGATGCCGCCGTGACCCGGGTCTCCGAGGTGGTCGACGACGCGAGAGCCCGCGCCTCGGCGGCGACCGACAGCGCGGTGGCCGCGTCGAAGGACATCGCTGCCAGCGCCGCCGAGACCGTCGACGCCGCGGTGGCCAAGACCAAGGACGTCGCGGCCGGTGCCGCTGCCGCCGTGAACGAGACGGTGAAGGCCGCCCGGGAGCGGGTGGCGGTGGACGACGCGCGGGCAGAGGGTGTCGAGCTCGATCACGCCGTCGTGGACGCCCGCGCAACCGCTTCGTCCACCGCCTCTGCCGAGTCCGCGAACGCGCCCGCCGCCGACCGCGCCGACGTGAGCGACGTCGTCGCTGAGGCCCTGGAAGACGCCGCGATCGACATCGCGATCGCCGCCGACGAGGTTCGGGGCGACGACAAGACGTCAGCGACGGACGAGGTCCAGTCGCTCGTGGAGGACGAGAAGCCGCGACCCTGAGGTTCTGAGGCGGGTCGCGGCCATCCACCGCCTCGATGCAGGCTCGCGGGCACCCGTGCGAAACTCCTGAGAATCGCGAGCCCCGATCCCTCTCGGGAGCAGACTTCCGGTTCGTCCCGCCGCTCGCCGAGCGGAAGTCAGGAGTTTCGCACGGGTGCTCTCGGCGTCAGCCCGCCGTCGCGTTGTCGTACGCGCGCTGCGCGGCCTGCTGCGCGTCGGCCAGGGCCTGCTCGGTCGTCTTGTCGCCCAGCAGTGCGGCGGTGATCGCGTTGTTCAGCTCGTTCTGGATGTCCTGCCCGGCGGGCGAGGATCCGAACGAGCGGCCAGAGGCGACCACGTCGTAGTACGTCGAGATGACCTCGTCGAAGCCGGCATCGCCGGTCGGCGTGACGTACTGCGAGCGGATCATCTCGTCGGCCCCGGGGGAGCCGGTGAACAGGCCCGTGTTGAGTCCGCCCTTGCTTTCGATGGTCTCCGCGCGGGCCGCCCCGGCCGCCATCCAGGCGTCGGTCGAGGTGAGGTCGGTCATCCACTGGCAGGCAGCGGCGGGGTTCTTCGCCCCGGCGGGAATGACGAACGCGGTGCCGGACGCGACCGAGAACGGTTGGCCGTCGGCATCCCGGAACGGAACGGCCTGCAACGAGATCTGGTCGCGGTAGGCGCTGAGGACGTTCGGATACCACTGGTTCGCGACCTGCGCGCCGACCTTGTTCGTCACGAACTGGTTCGCGTCGCCGAAGGTGTCGAACGCGTCGGTGAAGCTCTTCACCGCGGCGTAGCCGCCCTGAGCGTCGGTGATGCGCTTGAGGGCGTCGATGCCGGCCGCGTTCGCCGGATCGTCCAGCGTCGGCTTGCCCTCGGCATCCGTGAGCTGTCCGCCCATGCCCAGCACCCAGAGGCCGCCCTGGCCGGTCGCGACCGGGTCGAAGCCGAGTCGTGTCGGTGTGTTCCCCGAGCCCTGGTACATCTTCTCGACGGCGGCGAGCAGGCCGTCCATGTTCGAGGTGTCGAACTCCTCGGGCGTCACGCCCGCTTCGTTCAGCACGTTCATGTTCAGCAGGATCGCGGGCGGCTGGTAGAACTGCGACACCGCGTAGACGGCATCCTGATACGTGACGTCGTCGACCACGTTCTGGTACCAGCGGTCGGTGGGGACGACGCCCTTCGCCTCGAAGCATGCGTCGAGCGGCATGAGGAGTCCTTGAGCGGCATACGTCGTGACGTACCGGCGGTCCATCTGTACGACGTCGGGGACGTTGCCGCCGGCGATGCGCGTCGTGAACTTCTGGGCGTCGAAGGCCGTGGCATCCAGGGTCACCTCGACATCACCGAGCTTCTCGGCCGCGTAATCGAGACGCGACTGACCGACGTCGTCGGCATTCTCGAAGCCCCACGCGGCGAGGGTGCCTGACGGTGTGGAGGAGAAGTCGACATCGGCCGGCGGGTCGTTGACCGTGGTGCTGCACGAGGCGAGCAGAAGAGCGGATGCCGCGAACGCGGCGACACCGGCGAGGGAACGCTTTCGCATGAGGGGGTCCTTTCCGGACAGGGGGGATGGTCAGCCTTTGCGGCCCTGGGTGGCGACGCCCTCGATGAAGTACCGCTGGCCGAAGGCGAAGAGGATGAGCATCGGGAGGGTCACGAGGAGCGAGGCGACCATCACGTACTGGTAGTCGCCCTGACCGCCGGCGCTCGGGCTGTACTTCGTCATCGCGTAGGCGATGCCGAGCGGGGCGGTGAAGTCCTCGACGCTGCCGGCGTTGAGGTAGATGAGTGCCGCCTGCAGGTTGTTCCAGCTGGCCTGGAACTCGAAGAGGAACACGATCACGAACGAGGGGATCGACAGGGGCATCGCGATCCGCCAGAACAGTCCCCAGGCACTGCAGCCGTCGAGGCGCGCGGCCTCGAACAGCTCGCGGGGAACGCCGAGGAAGAATTGCCGCTGCAGGAAGATGTAGAAGGCGCTGCCGAACAGGTTCATGCCCCACAGCGGTACCCACGTGCCGAGCAGTCCGGTCTCTTTCCAGATGAGGTAGATCGGGATCATCGTGACCGCGCCCGGCAGCATCATCGTCGCGAGCACGAGGCCGAACAGGAACCCGCGGCCGGGGAAGCGGAAGTACGCGAACCCGAAGGCGACGATCGAGCTCATGATCGCGACAGTGGTCGCGGCGAGGAGCGCGATCGCGACGCTGTTGAACATCCAGTTGAGCAGCGGCAGCTGGTTCCAGACCTCGGCGTAATTGCCCGGCAGGAAAGTCTTCGGGATGAGGGCGTTGTCGAACACCTCCCCGCGCGGCTTGAGGCTGGCCGCGAGCAGCCACGCGAAGGGGTAGAGGAACAGCAGCGCGAACAGCACCAGCACCGCCGCGAGGACCACCCGGCCGCCAAGGGTCTTCGGTTGGCTGAGCGCGCGGCGCCAGCGCCTGCGCGGAGGGACGACGAGTTCGGGGCGCGCCTGTGCGACGCCGGGGGTCTCCAGGGTGGTGGCCATCAGCGGTCCCCCTCGTAGTAGACGAACCGGTTGCCGAGCCGCACCTGCACGAGCGTGATCAGCAGGATGATGACGAACAGCAGCCACGCCATCGCCGCCGCGAAGCCGAAGTTGAATTGCCGGAACGCCTGCTGGAAGAGGTAGATCGCGTAGAAGAGGGATGCCTCGGGGGAGGCGTTGCTCTGGTCGCGCCAGAACAGCAGGTAGGCCTGGTCGAACACCTGGAACGCCGCGATCGTCAGCACGATGACGTTGAAGAACATCGCCCCGGAGATCATCGGCAGCGTGATCGAGAAGAATCGGCGGATGGGACCCGCGCCGTCGATCTGCGCGACCTCGTACAGATCGACGGGCACGTTCTTGATCGCCGCGAGGAAGATCACCATCGTGCCGCTGACCGTCCAGAGCGCCATGATCACGATGCTCGGCTTCACCCACGCCGGGTCGACCAGCCACTGCGGACCCTGGATGCCGACGGCCCCGAGCGCCTGGTTGATCGCACCGGAGTTGCCGTTGAGGAGGAGGAAGAACACCGCGGCGGTGGCCACGGCCGGAGTCATCTTGGGCAGGTAGTAGAGCGTGCGGAAGATCCCGGCGCCCCGCCCGACTCGGCTCAGCAGCAGAGCGAGGAACAGCGCGAAGGCGATCTCGAGCGGGACGGCCATGACGGCATAGAAGAGCGTGTTGCCGAGGGAGACGGCGACCCGCGGGTCCTCGAACAACTGCGCGTAGTTGGTCGCCCCGACCGGTCGGGCGGCGCCGGTGGCGAGGTTGTAGCTCGAGAACGAGATGACGAGGCTGTAGATCATCGCCCCGGCCGTGAAGATCAGGAACCCGAGGATCCACGGCGAGATGAAGAGGTACCCCGCGATCGCTTCGCGGCGGTTGTACTTGACCTTGTGGCGGCGGGGCTTCTTCGAGTCGTCGGTGGTCGGGGCGGTCGAGAGGGTCACCGGTGCGCCCGGTCGGGGGCCGTGGTGTCGTCGTTCATGGGTGTCTCCTCTCGCACGCGCCCTCGGCGTCGAGAAGCGCCTCGCCAGGGTCGAGAAGCGCCGAGAAGAGGTCCAGGGCGTTGCCAAAGCGATCGCGGAGTGGGATAAGCGCTTCTGCGCGCGGGCGAAACTCCTGAGATTCTTCGGGGAGGTCGGATGCCGCGCCCTCCGGTGCGGGAATCGCGGCCGGGCGGGCCCGATTCTCAGGAGTTTCGCCCGCGTCAGCGCTCGTCGAGCGCGCGAAGGTACCGCCGTGTCATCCAGGCCTGCACGGCGCGACCGAGCGGAGCGGCGACCCGGGTGAACCAGCGACCCGGCTTCGAGAACGCGGCAATCTCGAACGCCACGTCGCCCGAGGGCAGCAGCGTGAGCGCGAAGCGTTCCTCGCCGCGTTCGGGGTGCCCGGGCAGCGTGCCGTACGCGAAGCCCGCAAGCGTCTCGGTGCGCTCGGCCCACACGATGAGGCACGGGATCCGAAAGCTCAGGATGCCGAGCCCCAGGCGCATCGTCACACGGTCGCCCTCGCGCAGCGGCGTGTGCGGCATCTCGACCCGCGCCCCGGCCCGGCGCTGCGCCTCACCCGCGAGAAGGGCGTCGGCGGCTCGAGCCAACACCTCGGGGCCGCGACCGATGACGCGGCGGGCGCGGACGTGGTGGTATCCGGGCGGCATCTCTCCGGCGGTCGCGCCGACCTCGGCATAGGTCAGGTCGTCCATGGGGCCACGGTATCCGGGACGCCGGCGTGGGGTGCGGGGGATTGCGGCGGGTCCGGAGCGGGTTGCGGGTGCGGCGGTGGCTGGGGTTGTGGCCGGGGCGCCGCGCCGCTGCGGCGGTGGCTGGGGTCGGCGCGGGGCGGGGGCGCGTCGCGGGTGCGGCGGTGGCGGGGGGAGGAGAACTGGGCGAGGGAGGACGTGGGATCGGTCCCGGGTCCTCCGCTCGCCCCATTTCCTCCGCTGAGCACCCGGGCTGGGGTCGGCGGTGGGTGGGCGCCGTGCCGCCGGCGGTGGTGAGGGGAAGAGATCTGGGGGAGGGAGGACGTGGGATCGGTCCCGGGTCCTCCGCTCGCCAGATTCCCTCCGCTCGGCATCGTGGTGGGGACAGGCGGTGGGAGCCACGGTTCGCGGCGCGGCCCAGATTCTGCACGCACCAGAGGCCCCCGCGGGCGCCGCCGATGTCGGAGCGGGCTGCGAGGATGGCGGCATGATCGAGTTTCGCGAAGCGCGACCCGCCGACATCGACGCGATGGTCGAGGTGCAGAATGCGATCCATCGCGCGGGCCTCCGGCCGTCGCCGGTCGACGCCGCCCTCGTCGAGGAGCGCTACTTCGACGCCGAGCACACGATCTCGTGCACCGTCGCCGACCGCGACGGCGTCGTGGTGGGCTTTCAATCGCTCAAGCGGGCGTGGCCGGGCAACCCCTACGGGGTCGAGACGGGCTGGGGCATCATCGGAACGCACATCCATCCCGAGGTCGGCCGCAGCGGCATCGGACGCAGCCTGTTCGCGCGATCGCTGGCCGCCGCCGAAGCCGCGGGCTTGCGCCACATCGATGCCACGATCCGGGCTGACAATGCTCCCGGGCTCGCCTACTACACGGCGATGGGGTTCGCGCCCTATCGCGACGGCGACGGCGCGATCCCGCATCGCTTCGACCTCTGACCCGCGCCTACGCTGAGTCCATGCCCCTCGCTCGCCTCGGATCGATCGCGTGATCGACGTCACCGAACACCTCGCGGCGATCCTCTCGGCCGTGCGACCCCTCGAGCCCGAGCCGCGTGGTGTGGCGGAGGCGCGCGGCCGGGTGCTGCGGCATCCTGTTCTCGCCGAGGTCGACGTCCCCGGATTCGACAGCTCCGCGATGGACGGCTTCGCGGTGCGCGAGATCACCGGCCCGGCCACGCTGCGGGTGATCGCCGACCTCCCCGCGGGCACGCAGGACGATCCGAGGATGGATGCCGGCGAAGCCGCGCGCATCATGACGGGCGCGCCCGTGCCGACCGACGCCACCGCGGTCGTCCCGTTCGAAGACACCGAACGCGGGCTCGCCGGTGGACTCGGGGACGTCACGGTCCTCGCCGCTCCGCGCGGCCCCGGAGCGCATATTCGCCGCCGCGGCTCGGATGTCCGAGAGGGCGACCTCGTCGTCGCGGAGGGCGTGCGACTGACCGCCGCTCGGCTCGGTGCGATCGCCGCAGCGGGTGTCGGGACGGTCTCGGTGTCGCGCGCGCCGCGCGTGGCCGTGGTCTCGACCGGCTCCGAGCTGCGGCCGGCCGGTGAACCGCTGCGCCGCGGGCAGATCCCCGAGTCGAACAGCGTGCTCCTCGCCGGTCTCGCGGAAGAGGCCGGGGCCGAGATCGTGCTGCGCACGAGTGTCGGCGACGAGGGCGACGGGCCGCGCGAGGCCATCGCCGCCGCCGAAGCTGCGGGCGCCGAGGTCGTCGTCTTCTCCGGCGGGGTCAGCGCGGGCGCCTACGAGGTCGTGAAGAACACGCTCGGCGATCTGATGCGCTTCGACCGCGTGCGGATGCAGCCGGGGAAACCGCAGGGCTTCGGGAGCACGCCCTCGGGCACCCTGTTGTTCGGTCTGCCCGGGAACCCCGTGAGCGCCGCGGTGTCGTTCGAGCTGTTCGTGCGACCGGCGCTGCGCGCCCTCGAGGGTGATGCCGACCTCGGCCGCGAGACGCTGTGCGTCGCGCTCGCCGCGGATCGTCGCGCCCGACCGGAGCGCGTTCAGTACGTGCCGGTGCGCCTCGACCGCTCCGACCCCGCCCGGTGGACGGCTCTGCCGACGGCGCACGGAACCCGCGGCCTCGGCGAGGCCGAGGGCCTTGCGATCATCCCGCCGAGCGACCGCGACCTCGTGGCCGGCGACCTCGTGACGGTGACCCGGTGGTGATGGGCCCTGGGGTGACGGGCCCTGCGGTGACGGGCCCTGGGGCGACGGGCCTTGCGGGGGCGGGCCCTGCGGTGACGGCCCCTGAGGTAACGGCCCCTGAGGTAACGGCCCCTGGGGTGGCGGGCCCTGCCGTGACGGACTTGGTGGTGACGGGCCCTGCGGAGACGGACCCTGCGGAGACGGGCCCTGCGCGGGCGGACCCGGTGGTGAGCGTCGACGCGATCCTGCTGGCCGGGGGCCGCGCATCGCGCGTGGACGGCGCCGCCAAGCCGCTCTTCGAGGTCGACGGCCGGACGCTGCTGCGCGCGGGATACGACGCGGTCCGCGCGGGCGGCGCGAGCAACGTCGTGGTCGCCGGCCCACGACTCGACGATGACCTCGCCGTCACGTGGACGCGCGAAGACCCGCCCTTCGGTGGACCGGTCGCCGCGATCGTGGCTGCTCTCCCGCTCGTCGACGCCGCCGACGTGTTCGTGCTCGCCTGCGACCTGCCGACCGCGATCCCGGCCGTCGCCGCGCTGCCCGACCCGCTCCCGACGGGCGTCGACGGGGCGTGCCTCGATGACGGTCGACGCCAGTGGCTCATCGGCCGCTACCGGACCGCCGCGCTGCGGGCGGCGGCATCCGGTCTCCTCGATCGAGGACGGGATGCCTCCATGCGGGCGCTGCTCGGCGGACTCCGCGTCGAGCCGATCGCCGTCGACCCGGCCCTGACGCGCGACGTCGACACGTGGGACGATCTTCGAGCAGCCCGAGGAGGAGCCATGACCGAATCCCGTACCCTGCCGCCCGAGGCGCTGAACGACTGGAGTGCCGCTCTCGCGGAACGCTTCGGCCTGAGCGAGGGCGACATCCCCATCTCGCTGGTCCTCGACCTCGCGCGCGACGTCGCGAACGGTGTGGCTCGCCCGGCTGCTCCGCTGAGTGCGTTCGTCGCGGGGCTCGTCGCCGGTCGCGCCGGTGGGTCGCCCGCCGATACCGAGGCTGCCGTGGCCGCGGTGGTCGAGATGGCGCGCGGCTGGGAGAACCGGTGAGCCACTAGCCTCGCCCGATCACGTCGACTGCCAGGCCACCGGATGCCGCTTGCAGCCGCGCGTCGTTCGTCCAGAACGCCGTGCAGCCCGACTGCCGAGCGATCCCGAGATGAAGCGCATCCGCCGTCGAGAGACCGGGGTAACGGGCGCGAAGCAACGCCGCATCGAGGTAGGCGTCCGGCTCCGCGAGCAACAACTCGAAGGCATCGAACGCGCTCCACATGCGCAGTTGCGCGTCGGCATCGCCGTCTCTCATCGGCTTGACCAGAGATTCGAGCACCGCGAGAGGACTCGTCGCGACGCTCGCCTCCGCGGTGGCGAGCGCGCTGCGCGCCCGATCACCGATGTGGTCGTCGCGCTCCACGGCGTAGATGACCAGACAGCTGTCGACGTAGATCACGCCCCCGCGGCCCGGTTCTCGGCGATGATCGCCTCGATCTCGTCGGCGGGACGAGCCCGCTCGGGCGTGAGCGGGTGCTCCTGGAGCCACGTCGCGAAGGCGTTTCGCGGACGCTGCGGCGCGGCATCGACCGGAACGAGTCGCGCGACCGGAACCCCGCGGCGAGCGATCGTCACCTCGATCCCTGATTCGACGTCGGCGATCAGCTTCGACAGACTGTTCCGCGCTTCGAGGACGTTGTACATCATGCTGGCAACCTAGCCAGGCAGATGGCGAGGTCGAGGCGGCGAGGGGCGACTTTCACCTCTCCGCTCGAGTGAATTCGTCCGAACCGGCGCGACTCAACGCCCCACGTACTCGCCCCGCGGGCGCAACCGCATCGCCTGCTCGGCGTACTCGGCCCGGATGTGCGCGATCCAGCCCGCGAGGCGCCCCACGACGAAGAACGTGCTCGCCGCGTCGTCGGGAAGGCGGGCTCCGGATGCCAACGCCGCCAGCGCCAGATCGACGTTCGGGCGCAGGCGGGTGCGGTCGGCGACGACGTCGCTGAGGCGGCGCACGGCATCCATCGTCGCCTCTCCGTCGGGAAGGCGCTCGACGAACGAGAACAGGGCGTCGGCCCGATCGTCGATCCCGGGATAGAGGGGGTGGCCGAAGCCCGGGATGCCGTTGCCGTCCTGCAGCGCTTCGGTCAGTGCCCGCTCGGGTTCGAGGCCCCGCCGCACGCGCGCGAAGAGGCGCGCGGTCCGCGCCGCCGCGGAGATGTGCAGCGGGGAATCCGCGGCGCCGAGCGCGGCGCTCACCGCGGCGTACCCGTCGGCGCGCGCCGACGCGGCGACGCGCGCGGCGAAGGTGGACACGGCGAGGTCGTGGTCGATCAGGAGGATCAGCGCCGCATTCACGGCGGCGACGGTCGCCTCGTCGGCCCCCGGACGCCACGCGCTCACGAGCGACCGCGCGATATCGCCGTGCGGGTCGCCGCCGAGGGCGACCGGCAGGCCTGTCAGAAGCGTCCAGCCGATACGGTGCAGCGTGGCCGACGAGGCATCGTGGCGCAGGGGGTCGTCGGCGGCGAAGCCGGTGAGGGCCGCGCGAAGACGGTCCATTGCGCCGGCGTGAGGGGGAAGGGCCGCGACCATCTCGCGCGCGCTGCCGATCGCGGGATCGGGGGCGTCCACCCGCTCGGCGTCCCACAGCCACTCCACGATCTCGGCGAACGGACGGTCGGTGAGATCTCGGGCGCGGCGGCCGCGGTAGAGCAGCTCACCGTCTTCGATGTCGGCGATGTCGGTGTGCACGACGGCGAGCGGCATCCCGGTGGTCGGGTGAACGACCGCCGGTGCCGAGCGACGTCGCGCTCCGGCGAAGGCCTCGACCTCGAGCGCGTCGAAGGTGGAGCCGTGCGCGTCGCGCTCGCGGCGGAGCAGACCCCGCGACACGTACGCGTACACGGTCTGCGACTTGACGCCGAGGCGGGCGGCCACCTGAGCGGCGGTGAGACGGGGGAGCGAGGATGCCATATTGATCCGATCAACGTTGACGCTGTCCGCGTCATGTTCGCACACTGAGCGCATGAGCGACCTGATCGATGTGCCCCGCGGACTCAACGGCGTCGTCGCCGCCGAGACCGCCATCAGTGACGTCAACGGCGAAGCCGGGTACTACCAGTACCGCGGTCACTCGGCCGTCGAGCTCGCCCGCGAGCGATCCTTCGAAGACGTCTGGCATCTGCTCGTCGTGGGTGACCTCCCCGACGCCGCGGCAGCTGCCGCCTTCGCCGAACGCATCGCGGACACCCTCACGGATCCTCGGATGCCGGAACTCCTTGCCGCGGTCGCGGACCAGACCGACCAGCCGCTCGCGCGCCTGCGCGCGGCCTGGACGCTCGCGGCATCCGTCCGTCGTTCGGCTGCCCTGTACGACCTCGGGGAGGAGGACCGGCTCGGCGAGGCGATCGCCTTCGCGGCGATGGCACCGGTCGCTCTCGTCGGCGAGGGATCCGGGGGCGGGGGAGGCGTGGTCGCCGACTACCTCGAACGGGTCACGGGCGTCGCGCCCGACGCCGCGCACGAGCGCGCGCTGTCGGCGTACCTCATCACGGCGATGGACCACGGCTTCAACGCCTCGACGTTCACGGCCCGGGTCATCGCGTCGACCGGGGCAGACATGGCATCCTGCCTCACCGGTGCCGTCGGCGCGCTGTCGGGGCCGCTGCACGGGGGCGCGCCCGCCCGGGCACTCGACAGCCTCGACCGCGCGGGCGGCGATCCGGCGAGCTGGATCGCGGGGGAACTCGCCGCGGGGCGTCGGCTCATGGGGTTCGGGCACGCGGTCTATCGCACGGCCGATCCGCGCTCGGAGCTCCTGCGCGAGGTCGCGCGCGGATTGGGTGGCGACCGCGTCGCGCAGGCCCTGGCCTTTCAGGAAGAGGCCGAACGGCAGCTGGCGGCGCATCGCCCTGACCGCCCCCTGCACGCGAACGTCGAGTTCTACGCGGCGGTCGTGATGGAGCAGTGCGGGATCCCGCGCGACCTGTTCACGCCCACTTTCGCGCTCGCGCGCACGATCGGCTGGACGGCGCACGTGCTGGAGCAGGCGCGCGACAGGAAGATCATCCGGCCGTCGGCGCGGTACGTGGGGCCCGCGGTGCGGGCGGTGTGATCCGGGCGGCGGTGCCGGCGGGTGTGCCGTCAGGCGGAGTCGGTGGGCGACACGCCGGTGGGCACGGGCCCGGGGCGGCGTGTCGGCGACGGAGTCCGCGGGACGGTACGGGGCCTCGCGGCTGGTCCCGGTCCCTTCGACGAGCTCAGGGACCTCGGGCGGGACGGGGACCTCGGGCGGGACAGGGACCTCGGGCGGGACAGGGGCCTCCAGCGGGACAGGGACCTCGGGCGGGGGCCGGGGTCTCGGGTCGGGCGGGGTTTCGGCTCAGCAGGCACGGGGAACCGAGGCGCACGAACCCCTACTCGAACACCACCGTCCACGACACCGCCCGTGGCCAGAGCGCGTAGCGGGGGAGCACGTCGGGACCGCACGCGCGCGAGCCGAGGCCGTGCTGCGCCGCATCGAGATACAGCCAGAGGCCGCTCGAGGGCGGCAGCTCGTGCGGGTGGGCGACGCCGGTGCGCTCCTGCGCCGTGTGGCGATCGAGCTGGAAGCCGGGCAGGCCGGTCGAGCCCGACGCGACCGCGCGCAGGTGCAGCGGGCCGAGGTCGAGGGCGCGCAGGCCTGGACGATGGCCGGTCTCCTGCGGCCGGCCGTACGAGACGCCGAGGTCGTCTACGGCAGAGGAGAAGCGGCCGACGTACGCGGCCTCGGCGCTGTCGGCGTACGACTCCGCGGGCCCGGTGCCGAACCATTCCACCCGCTCGTCGGCGAGGGCGCCCGGCAATCCGAAGCGCGCACCGACGCGCGGCCACGTGCAGTCCCACGGACCGAAGGGGCGGATGTCGGTGTGCAGCCGCAGACCCTCGCCGTCGAGTCGCCACGAGAACGTGGTCTCGATGCCCTGCGCGCTGTGCGCGGCCATCGACCGCACGCGCTGCACGAGCCCGGCCTCCGTGCGCTCCACCGACAACACCCGGTGCTGCAGACGGTCGAGGCCCGCGCTCGAGCCAGCGGACCGATGATGCCGGCGTGTCTTCGTCGCCGCGTCCGTGGGTCAGGGCCGGGTCGGCCGTCTCGTACGAGCCCTGACCGTCGAGTTGATCGTTCTCGGTCGGCGCGCGCCACAGCTCGGGCAGCGGACCCGAGACCTCGAGGTCGCGCCAGCGGACGAGCCCCCCGCGTCGGTCGAACACCGCGTCGCCCAGAGCATCGCCGCTCCAGCCGCCTCCGGCGGGGCGGGCCGGTCGAGGGGTGGCGATATGCAGCTGAGCCTGGGCTCGCGAGACGACGTGACCCGCCGGCGCCCACGGCGACCCCTCGCGCAGCGCGACCTCGAGGGTCACCCAGCGCTCGGTCGTGGCATCCGGGATCTCGGGCAGTTCGACGATGCCCTCGGCACCCGGGGCGAGGGTCGGCAGGTCGAGCGCGCCCGAGGCGACGCGGATGCCGTCGTCTTCGACGCGCCAGCGCAGCTCGAGGTGGTCGGTGCCGAGCGTGTGCTGGCGGTTGCGCACCCGCCAGGTGTCGCCGTCGAGGTGCTCCAGCACGACGGGCGCCCAGACCGCGGCCAGCTCGCCGAGGCCCGGCGAGGGGGTGCCGTCCGAGAGCACGAGGCCGTCCATCAGGTAGACCCCGTCGTGCACGGGCTCGCCGAAGTCGCCGCCGTAGGCGAAGAACTCGGTGCCGTCGTCCGTGCGGGCGCGGATGCCGTGATCCCGCCACTCCCACACGAAGCCGCCGTGCAGCCGCGGGTACTTCTCCACGAGCGCGTCGTAGTCGGCGAGGGAGCCCGGGCCGTTGCCCATCGCGTGCCCGAACTCGCACAGCACGAAAGGCTTCGCGCGCTGGCGGGCACCCTCGGCGGCGCCGACCTCGTGCACGGGCATGGTCTGCTCGCCGCAGATCGAGGCGATCTCCTCCATCGTCGGATACATGCGCGAGTACACGTCGGTGTACGCCCCGCCGGTGTCGCCCTCGTAGTGGATCGGGCGGGAGTCGTCGCGCTCGCGGATCCACCCGGCCATCTCGGCGAGGTTGCGACCGGTGCCCGACTCATTGCCGAGCGACCACATCACCACGCTCGCGTGGTTCTTGTCGCGCTCGATCGTGCGGCGGGCGCGGTCGAGGCACGCCGCGCGCCAGGCGGGATCCTCTGCGGGGTTGCCCCTCCACTCGACGTCCCAGAAGCCGTGCGTCTCGAGGTCGCACTCCAGGACGACCCAGAAGCCCATCTCGTCGGCCAGCTCGAGCACGCGCGGGTGCGGGGGCTGGTGGGCGGTGCGGATGGCGGTGATGTTGTGCCGGCGCATGAGCGCGAGCTCGCCCCGTACGTAGTCCTCATCGAAGACACGGCCGCGGTCGGGGTCGGTCTCGTGCCGGTTCACCCCGCGGAAGACGAGGGGACGACCGTCAGCGAGCAAGCGATCGCCGACGACCTCGACGCGGCGGAAGCCGACGCGCAGCCGAACGGTCTCGGCATCCGTCGACACCTCCACGTCGTAGAGGCGGGGTGTCTCGGCCGTCCAGGCGTCGACCGCGTCGATTGCGAGGGGGACCACTTCGCCCGCCGAGGCCCACGTCTCGTCGATGCCGAGCTCGGGCACGCGCACGGTCACGGGGAAGCCGCCGCGGGGCTGCACGTCGAGAACGCCGGCTCCCGTCGCGGGGTCGCGGTCGCCCCGCACGAACACGTCGTCGAGTCCGTTCGCGGGACGCCCCTGCAGCGACACGCTGCGGAAGATGCCCGGGAGCCACCACTGATCCTGATCTTCGAGATAGCTCGCAGCCGACCACTGGTGCACGCGCACGGCGAGCACGTTCTCGCCGTCGACGAGATGGTCGGTGATGTCGAACTCGGTCATCAGGCGGCTGCCGGTGAACCACCCGATCTCGGTGCCGTTCAGCCACACGGTCGCGAGCGACTCGACGCCCTCGAACCGCAGCAGCGTGCGCCCGCCCGGGCAGAACGACGGATGCCACTCGAACACGCGCCGGTGATCTCCGGTGGGGTTGGCGTCGGGCACGTGCGGCGGGTCGAGCGGGAACGGGTACCGGATGTTCGTGTAGGTGGGGTGGCCATGGCCGTGCAGACCCCAGTGCGAGGGAACGGGAATGCTCGCCCACGACGACACGTCGGCGTCGACCGCGGCGAACGGCGGTGGACCGTCGATGTCGTCAGCGGGGTCTTCGGGGTGCAGGCGGAACGCCCAGTCACCGTCGAGGCTCTGTGCGGGGGCGTCGGTGCGCAGCCATGCGCGAGGGGCCAGGCGGGAAGCGGAACCGGGGGAGGGGTCGCCGAGGTGGGTCATCGATCCTCTGAGAGAGCGTCGGGGTCGGCCACGACGGTGACGTCGGGATGCCGTTGCAGGAAGGAGGCGGGGTTGTCGGCGCTGACGGGGCCGGTGAGGGCCGCGCGGAGGGCGCGGGCCTTCGCGCGGCCGGAGGCCACCAGCACGATACGGCGGGCCGACAGGATCGTCGCCACACCCTGGGTCATCGCGTGCGTCGGCACGAGGGAGAGATCGCCGCCGAAGTGCTCGGCATTGGCGCGTCGCGTGCTCTCGTCGAGCGCGACCACGCGCGTGCGGGTCTCGGCATCCGAACCGGGCTCGTTGAAGCCGATGTGACCGTTGCGGCCGATGCCGACGATCTGCAGGTCGACGCCGCCCGCCTCGGCGATGGCGCGTTCGTACGCGTCGGCGTCGGCGGCGGTGGCGCCGCTGGGCACCCGGACGTTCTGGGATGGGATGCCGAGGGGTTCGGCGATGACCGAGCGCACGTAGGCCGCGTACGAGCGGGGGTCGGCGGCGTCGAGGCCGACGTACTCGTCGAGGGCGAACAGGCGGAGGTGTTCGGTGGCGAAGCCCTCGGTGGCGGCCGGTCCCTTCGACAGGCTCAGGGACCTCTCGTGCGGACCGAGGTCTGGGGCGTTCGACAGGCTCAGGGACCTCTCTCGGCGACGGATGAGCGCGGCGTACAGCGCGAGCGGGGAGGAGCCGGTGGCCACCCCCAGCACGCCGTCGGGCGCGACGGTCGCGACGAGGTCGGCGGCGACCTCGCCGATCTCGTCGGTCGCGCAGGAGATGACGCGCGTGGTCGGCGAGACCGGCGCGAGGGCCAGTGTCTGTGCGCTCACTTGATGGCGCCCTTCGCGATGTCGCCGATGAACTGACGCGCACCGATGAGGAAGACGATCAGCAGCGGCAGCACCGCGAGCAGGGCGCCGGCCATGACCATGCCGTAGTCCTGGCCGAAGGCGGTGTTCAGCTGGGCCATCGCGACCTGCAGCGTGACCTGGTTGGGGTTCGTGAGCACGACGAGCGGCCACAGGTAGTCGTTCCACGCGGCGATGAAGGTGAAGATCCCCAGGAAGCCGAGACCGGGACGGATGAGGGGCAGGCACACCGTGAACCACTGGCGGAAGAAGCCCGCGCCGTCGAGCACGCTGGCATCCATCAGCTCATCCGGGATCGACGACACCATGTATTGGCGCAGCCAGAAGATACCGAACGCGTTGGCCGCGGCGGGGACGACCAACGCCTGCAGCTGGCCGACCCAGCCGAGGTTGGTCATGGTGATGAACTGCGGGATGACCGCGAGCTGCATCGGGAGCATGAACGTCACGAGCGTGATCGTGAAGAGCGTGCGGCGCAGCGGGAACTCGAACTTCGCGAACGCGAAGGCGGCGAGCGAGTCGAACACCAGCACGAGGAAGGTCACGCTGCACGCGACGATCACCGTGTTGAGCAGTGACCCCGCGAAGTCGATGCGCGAGAACACCGCGCCGATGTTGTCGAACAGCCGGGGCCCCGGGACGAAGGTCGGCGGGGTCGTGTAGATGTCGCTCGTGGAGTTGCTGGCCATGACGACCAGCCAGTACAGCGGGAAGAGCGAGAT
Organism: Microbacterium sp. SORGH_AS_0969; assembly: GCF_030818255.1. NCBI lineage: Bacteria > Bacillati > Actinomycetota > Actinomycetes > Micrococcales > Microbacteriaceae > Microbacterium > Microbacterium sp. SORGH_AS_0969. The sequence continues at coordinate 1,164,603 of NZ_JAUTAG010000001.1, read as the reverse complement.
GAAGGCGCCCGCGCTGAGCACGCCGTACAGCAGCACCCGGCCGGGGGTCACCTTGCGGCGACGACGCAGCGGCACACCGGAGGTGGTGATGTGTTCGGTGATCGTGGCGGGCGGAGGCGTGGTGACGGTCATGCGCGGGCCTGGTCTTCCTTCTTACCGGCGGTGAAGCGCCAGCTGATGATGGTGAAGATCACGACGATGAGGAACACGCCCCACGCGATCGCGGCGCCGTAGCCGAAGCGGTTGTAGCTGAAGGCCTGCTGGTAGAAGTACAGGACCATGGTCAGACCGCCCTGGCCCGCTCCGCCGCTGTTCGGGTTCGTCGTGCTGGAGCTCGCGGTGAGCACCTGCGCCTCGGTGAAGCTCTGCATGCCCGTGACGGTCGAGACGACGAGCACGAAGATGATCGTGGGTCGCAACAGCGGCAGCGTGATCGAGAAGAAGCTGCGGATGGGGCCGGCGCCGTCGAGCTTGGCGGCCTCGTACACCTCGCCGCCGATCGACTGCATGCCGGCGAGGAAGATGATCGCGTTGTACCCGGTCCACTGGTACGTGATCAGGATCGAGATCGTGAGTTGGATGCCGAAGGGCGTCGACAACCATTGCACCCCGGGGAGCCCCAAGGCGTGCAGGAAGGAGTTGGCGAGGCCGAAGTTCTCGCCGAAGATCGAGCCGAACAACACGGCCATCGCCACGACCGAGGTGATGTTCGGCACGAAGTAGGCGATGCGGAAGGCCGTGCTGAAACGCACGGCGTTGTTCAGCATGGCGGCGACGGCGATCGCGATGGCGAGCATCGGGAAGGTCGACAGAACGAAGATGACGAACGTGTTGCGCACCGAGAGCCAGAATGTGGGGTCGGTGAACAGGCGCGTGTAGTTGTCGATGCCCGTCCACTTGGCCGCCCCCAGGCCGTTCCAGTCCTGGAACGACAGCACGAGCGAGTACGCGGTCGGGAAGAGGCCGAAGCCGAGGAACAGCAGGAAGAAGGGCGCGATGGCCACGTACATCGGCCAGTGCCGGATGAGGCCCCGGCCCCGGGGGCGCGCGCTGGGGCGCACCCCCGAGGCCGTCATGACGCGCGTGGCGGATGTCACTTAGAGCGCTCCCACACCTGCTTGGCAGCGGCGAGGGCGTCGGTCCAGGCCTGCTTCGGGTCCTTGCCCTGCGACTGCACGTTGGTCAGCTCCGTGATGAAGGGAGCCGCCACCTCGTTGTCGATGGGGCTGGTGTAGCTGATCGGCATGTTCTCCGAGGCCGACCTGAAGACGTCGGTGGTGACCTGACCGCCGAAGAACGCATCCGGCTCCTGCAGGGCGGGCTGTGAGAGGGCGGCCGTGGAGGACGGGAAGTTGCCCACCTCGGTGTAGGTGGTGGCCTGGTTCTCAGGGCTCAGGAGGAAGTCGACGATCTTCAGCGCCTCCTCCTTGTTGCCGGTGGAGGCAGGGATGGTCAGGAACGAGCCGCCGATGTTGGCGGGACCGCCGGGCATCGCGGTGACGTTCCACTTCCCCGAGGTGTCGGGGGCGTTGCTCTTCAGATCGCCCTGGTACCAGGCCGCACCGAGCAGGGTCGGCAGCGAGCCGTTGTTGACCGCGGCAGCCCAGTCGGGGCTGCCGTCCTGGATGCCGGCGACGAGGCCCCGCTGGTTCGCTTCGACCGCGGTGTCCCACGCCTTCTTGACCTGGGCGCTCTCGCCGAGGAACTCGCCGTCCTGCGAGACGAAGTGCGTCTCACCCTGACCCATGACCTTGGTGAAGACATCCTCCATCGACACCTCGAGGTAGGCGCCGGTCGCGGCCTTGAGCTTCTCGCCGAAGGCGAAGTAGTCGTCCCACGTCTTCGTCGCGGCGGCGACCTCGGCCGGGTCGGTCGGCAGGCCCGCCGCGGCGAGCACGTCGGTGCGGTAATAGAGCGCGGTCGGACCGATGTCGGTGGGGAGGCCGATCAGCTTGCCGTCGGCGGTGGTCGCCTCGGCGAGCTTCCAAGCGGGGAAGTCGGCGAGCTTGTCGTCGATGCCGAGGGTCTTCAGGTCAGTGAAGAGGTCGGCCTGCTGCAGGAAGTAGGGCATGTCCTCGCCCTTGATCCCCGTGATCGAGGGGATGCCGCTCCGGCCGGTGAAGACGGTGACGAGCTTCTGCTTGACGTCGTCGCCGATCGTGGTGACCTCGAGCTTCGCGTCGGGGAACTGCGTCTTGGCGGCGTCGACGACGCTCTCGCCGAGACCGCCGGGCCAGGTCCAGAGTGTCATCGGGCCGTCGGACGATCCGCTGGTGCCGCCGGAGCAGGCGGAGAGGGAGACGGCGGCGGTGACGGCGACGGCGACGGTGCCGAGCGCGCGTCGGTGGCGCGGGGTGAGGGTCATCATGGGTGGTTCACTCCTTGATTCGGGTGCGGTGGAGGTGCAGGTTCAGGGGCGGGACGCCGAGACGGCGTCGAAGGGGGAGGCGCCGTTGTGCAGCGCTTCGCGGAGGTAGGCGAAGCGCGCAGGGTCGGCGGCTCCGGGGTTCCTGTCGAGCCAGGGGACCAGTTCGTCGAGTCGCGGGGCGGCCGCAGCGCCGCCGGGGCGCGACACGGTCACCGCGGCGACCAGGGTCGCGAAGTCGACGCGTTCGCGCAGCGACCAGCCGGTCAGCTCGGCCGCGGCGATGGCACCACCGAAGACGTCACCGGCGCCGGTCGCATCGACGAAATCGATGACGACGGCGCCGACCTCGACTTCTTCGCCGGCGGCGGAGTCCACGGCGATCGCGCCGTGACCGCCGCGAGTGACCACGCAGAGCGGGACGCGCTCGGCGAGAGCGCGAGCCGCTGCGCGGGCGTCGTCGTGACGCGTGTAAGCACGGGCCTCTCCCTCGTTGGGGAGGAAGGCGTGGCATCCGTCGAGCACCGAGAGCACCGAGGCGTCCCAGTTCTCGTCGGCGTCCCAGCCGATGTCGGCGAAGACCTTCGTACCCTCGTTCGCGCGACCCCGTACCCATTCGGCGACCGACGCATCGATGTGCACGGCGGCGACGGGCGTGACGGGGGCGGTACGCAAGAGGGATGCCAGGGGTGCCGCCGGGTGTCCGCCGGTGACGAGGGCGCGGTCACCGCGGTACCCGAGGGCCGCCGTGACGGGGAGGTTCCAGTCGTCGCGCTCGCGCAGGGCGGCGACGATGCCCTCGTCGGCGAGGCGGTCGCGCACGAGGCGGGAGAAGGCGTCGGTGCCGACGTCGGCCGAGATCGCGGTGGACACGCCCAGGCGCGCGGCGGCGATCGCGTAGTTCGCGATGCCGCCGGGACCCCAGCCGAAAGCGGGTGTCCAGTGCTCTTCGCCCAGGCGCGGAGCGCGGTCGAGCTCGGCGAAGACGACGTCGAGGAACAGCTGACCGGCGGCCAACAGGCGGGGCGCAGGGGAACCGAGATGTGAGCTCATCGGCCCCTCCTCTCTTCGGCGACGACCGGGGCGTTTCACCGTTTATAGCATTCGTCGCTCAGGAACGCGCAAACTTTTGCGTGTAAATATTTTGTTACTGAGCGATTTTGAGCGATAAGGTGATCGCATCATGAAAGACGTCAGAGACCGCGAGATCCTCCAGCACCTCCGTTCCGCCCGCGCGGCGACGGTGGCGGAGCTCGCCGAGGCCACCGGTTCGAGCATCGCCACGATCCGCCGCGATCTGCAGCGCCTCGACGACGCGGGGCTCCTACGCCGCACGCACGGCGGCGCCGTGATGGGGGAGGGCGATGCGCCTTTCGCCACGGTGGAGCCGGTCAACCGCGACGGCAAGGAGCGCATCGCGCGTGCCGCAGCCGACACGGTGCGCGACGGGCAGGCGGTGATCCTCGACGTCGGTACGACCACACTCCAGCTCGCGCGCCTCCTCCGAGGCCGCGCGGTCACGGTGATCACGAACAACCTTGCGATCTACGATGTGCTGCGCGACGAGCGAGAGACGCACCTCGTGCTGCTGCCCGGCGACTACGACCCGGTGTACCGCAGCGTCGCCGGCCACCTGACGACGGAGTCGCTGCGCCTCATCCGCGCTGACCACGCCTTCCTCGGCGTCAGTGGCATGTCGCCCGAGGGAGACCTGCGCGACACCACCCTCGCTCAGGTGCCGATCAAGCAGGCCATGCTCGCCGCGTGCGACGCGGCGACGGTGCTCGCCGACCACAGCAAGTTCCCCGGCAGCGGTGCCGGGCGTATCGCCCTCCCCCTCGCCCTGCGGCGGCTCATCACCGATGCGCCGCTCGAGGGCCCGATCGTCGAGTCCCTGGGCCGACGGAATGTCGAGATTGTGACTGCATGAAGCTTGCGATGATCGGTGGCGGAGGCTTCCGCACCCCCCTCGTGTACCGCGCCCTCCTGCTCGACCGCGACCCGGGTCGTGTCGACGAGGTCGCTCTCATCGACACCGACGGAGTGCGCCTGCGCACGATGGCCCGCATCCTCGAGGACCAGGCGCGGGAGTTTCCCGACGCGCCGCGCGTGAGCGTGCACACGGATGCCGAGGAGGGTCTGCGCGGGGCCGACTTCGTGTTCTCCGCAATCCGCGTCGGCGGCATGGCCGGTCGAGCGACCGACGAGCGTATCGGTCTGTCGCACGGGGTCATCGGGCAGGAGACCGTCGGCTTCGGCGGGATCTCCTATGCGCTTCGCACACTCCCGGTCGCGATGCAGCTCGCCGAGCTCATCCAGCGGGTCGCACCCGACGCCTGGGTCATCAACTTCACCAACCCCGCGGGTGTCGTCACCGAAGCGATGGGCCGTGTGCTGGGGAAGCGCGTCATCGGTATCTGCGACTCGCCGATCGGCCTCGCCCGCCGCGCGCTCGGGGCCCTCGGCATCCGAGACTCCGCCGATGTCGAGATCGAGTACGCCGGTCTCAACCACCTCGGCTGGCTCACCGCGCTCCGTCGCGATGGCGTCGACCTGCTGCCGGAGCTCCTCGCCTCCCCCGAGCGCATCGAGTCGTTCGAAGAGGGGGCGTTGTTCGGCGCCGACTGGATCCGCACGCTCGGGGCCCTGCCCAACGAGTACCTGCACTACTACTCCTACCGCCGTGACGTGCTGCAGGCCGATCAGTACGCCGCGACCACGCGCGGGCGCTACCTGCTCGACCAGCAGGCAGGGTTCTGGGACGAGGCGGCGACCGCCCCGCGTCCGCACGCCGCGTGGGAGGCCTGCCGCCACGAGCGCGAGGTCACCTACATGGCGACCAACCGCGACTCCGCGGGCATGGGCGACCGAGACGAGGAAGACCTCGTCTCGGGCGGCTACGAGAACGTCGCGATCGCGCTCATGCGCGCGATCGCGTACGACCAGTCGGCCCGGCTCATCCTCAATGTCCCCGGCGGCGGAGTGCTCGCGGGCCTCGACGGCGAGGCCGTCGTCGAGGTGCCCTGCATCGTCGGCGCGGAGGGGCCGCGCCCGGTCGAGAGCGCGACGGTCCCCGCCTTTGGGCAGGGCCTGATCACGACGGTGAAGTACGTCGAGCGCCAGACGATCGAGGCGGCCCTGAGCGGCTCGCGCGCCGCGGCGCTGCGCGCACTGGCGCACCACCCCCTGATCGACTCGGTGCGCGTCGCGCGGGCGTTGCTGGAAGATGCCAGCTCCAGCTTCGCCGACCTCTCGTACCTCCGCTGAACCCGGGGGTGCGGCACCGCCCGAATCGTGCCGCACCTCCGCACCACTCCTCGCGCGGTTCCCACCCCGCGACCCTCACCCCGCGTAGCCCGAAACCGGAGACACCGTGCACCAGAACCTCACGCTCGTCGAAGAGCGCATCCACCGCGTTCTCACCGAGCGCATCGTTCCCGCCGTCTACTCGGCCCGCGTGCCCGTGACCCTCGCCGCCTGGATGGTCCCGGACGAGCCCGTCCCGGCATCCGAGGCCCTCGCCGCCGACTACACGCCGTTCGCCGTCGGCGACAGCTGGGGTCGCGCCTGGTCGACGTGGTGGTTCGAGGTCACCGGTCAGATCCCCACCGACTGGGCCGGCCGCACGGTCGAGCTGCTGCTCGACCCCGGCTTCCAGGGCGACTGGCCCGGCAACCAGGCCGAGGCGCTCGTGCACACCCCCGACGGTGTGCAGGTCAAGGGCATCCACCCGCGCAACCACTACGTGCGCCTGGCCGACGAGGCCGCCGGTGGGGAGCCCGTCCACTTCTTCGTCGAGGCGGCCGCGAACCCCGACATCCTGAAGAACGACTTCGTGCCGACCGTCTACGGCTCCAAGAAGACCGCTCCCGAGACGCCGATCTACACCTTCCGCACCGCCGAGCTCGCCGTGTTCGAACCCGAGGTGTGGGCGTTGCAGTTCGACGTCGAGGTGCTGTACCAGCTGCTCAAGGAGCTGCCCGAGACCGAGCCGCGCCGGCACGAGGTACTCCGCGCGCTCGAGCGGGCGCTGAACGTGTTGCGCCTCGACGACATCGTCGGCACCGCAGCGGCCGCCCGCGCCGAGCTCGTCGACGTCCTCTCGCGCCCCGCGTCGGCATCCGCCCACCGCCTGTCTGGCATCGGTCACGCCCACATCGACACCGCGTGGCTCTGGCCCATCCGCGAGACCAAGCGCAAGACCGCGCGCACCTTCTCGAACGTGCTCGCGCTCGCCGAGCAGTACCCCGACTTCCGCTTCGCCGCCTCGTCGGCCCAGCAGTACGCGTGGGTCAAGGAGCGCTACCCGCACGTGTGGGAGGGCATCAAGGCCGCGATCGCCAAGGGTCAGTGGATCGTCGTCGGCTCGCAGTGGGTCGAGCCCGACGGCAACCTGCCCGGCGGTGAGGCGATGGTCCGCCAGATCACGCAGGGCATGCGGTTCTTCCGCGACGAGCTCGACGTCGAGACGCACGGCATCTGGCTGCCCGACTCGTTCGGCTACACCGCCGCGTTCCCGCAGATCGCGAAGCTCGCGGGGCTCGACTGGTTCCTCACGCAGAAGATCTCGTGGAGCCAGACCAACAAGTTCCCCCACCACACCTTCTGGTGGGAGGGCATCGACGGCTCGCGCATCTTCACGCACTTCCCCCCGATCGACACGTACAACTCCACCCTCGAGGGCGAGGAGCTGCACCACGCCGTGCGCCAGTTCCGCGACAAGGGCCGTGCGACCACCTCGCTCGTGCCCTTCGGCTACGGCGACGGCGGCGGCGGACCCATCCGCGAGATGATGGAGCGCCAGCGCCGCGTCGAGTCGCTCGAGGGCTCGCCCCGCGTGGAGATCGAGCACCCCGACGACTTCTTCGCGCAGGCGCAGGCCGAGTACCCCGACGCCCCCGTGTGGGTGGGCGAGCTGTACCTGGAGCTGCACCGCGGCACCTTCACCTCGCACGCTCGCGAGAAGCGCGGCAACCGCGAGGCCGAGCACCGCCTGCGCGAGGCCGAGCTGTGGTGGACCGCCGCCGCGCTGAAGGGCGCCGAGTACCCCTACGACGCGCTCGACCGGCTCTGGCAGGGGGTGCTGCTGCAGCAGTTCCACGACATCCTGCCCGGCTCGTCGATCCAGTGGGTGCACGAGCAGAACGAAGAGGACTACGCCGCAGCTCTCGCCGAGCTCGACCACTCGATCGCCGAGGCTCTGGAGGCCGCGGGCCTGTCGGCCGCGGTCGTGAACTCCGCCGACCACGCGCGTCGGTCCTTGGCGATGGATGCCGACGGCACCCCGCTCGCGCTGGTCGAGACGCCGGCGCTGGGCGTGGCATCCCTCGTTCCCGTCGCTCCGACTCACCCGGTGACCGCGCGGCGCGAGGGCGACGACATCGTGCTCGAGAACGGGCTGGTGCGCGTCACGGTCGACACCTGCGGCCTCGTCACATCGATCGTCGACCTCGCCGAGAACCGCGAGCTCGTGCCGGAAGGCCGTGTGGCCAACATGCTCCGGCTGCATCAGGATCTGCCGAACGCGTGGGACGCCTGGGACATCGACGCCCACTACCGTCACACCTACGACGACCTGGATGCCGCGGACGCGGTCGAGCTGATCGTCGACGGTGACCTGCGGGCCCGGGTCGTCGTGACGCGCTCGTTCGGCACGTCGCACCTGACGCAGACCATCGCGGTGCACGCCGACGACGTGCGCGTGCACTTCGGCGTCGACCTCGACTGGAACGAGCGCGAGAAGCTGCTGAAGGCCTCGCTGCCTTTCGTCGTGCACGCCCACCACCACAGCGCCGAGATCCAGTACGGCCACGTGCGCCGCGCCACCCACCAGAACACGTCATGGGAAGACGCGAAGTTCGAGGTCATGGCCCACCGTTGGGTGCACGTCGAGGAGCCCGGTTACGGCATCGGTGTCACCAACGACGCGACCTACGGCCACGACATCACCCGCACGGTGGGCGCCTCGGGCGAGGTCGAGACCGAGGTGCGCCTGAGCCTCGTGCGCGCCGCGAACTCGCCCGACCCGATCCAGGATGCCGGGCACCACACGTTCGCGTACGCGGTGCACCCCGGTGCGGACATCGCCGCGGTCGTGGCATCGGGCTACGAGCAGAATCTTCCGCTGCGCCGTCCCGCCATCGACGGAACCGTGGAGCCGTGGAGCGTGCTCCGCTCGACGGACGAGGGCGTGCGCATCGAGGCGGTCAAGCTCGCCGACGACCGCTCGGGAGATGTGATCGTGCGCGTGTACGAAGCCCTCGGGCGGCGCGCGACGACGATCCTCGTCCCGGGGTTCGCCGTGGCATCCGTCGACGAGGTCGACCTGCTCGAGCGTCCGCTCGGCGATGACATGGCCCGTGCGCGCCACCTCGCCCACGAGGGCGACGGCATCGCGCTCGAGCTGCGGCCGTTCCAGGTCGTGACGCTGCGGCTCACCCGCGCATGAGCGCCCGGCGGCGCGGCCTCGACGAGGAGGCCGCGCCCGCCGGACGGGCGGGCTACTTCGCGACGAGCGTCGTCTCGAAGCTGTACATGTCGGGGCGGTAGCAGTGGTGTCCGAACTCGACGGGGCGGCCCGAGGCGTCGTACGCCACGCGCTCCATCGTCAATACGGGGCCGCCGCGATCGATGTCGAGCAGGCCGCTCTCATCGCCGTGTGCTCTGCGCGCGCCGATCTTCTGGTTGGCGACGCGGATCGTGACGCCGCGACCGCGCAGGATCTCGTACAGACCCCGCTCCTGCAGCTGCTCCGTCGTGATGTCGAAGAGCTCGAGCGGGAGGTAGTTGGTCAGGATCGCGACGGGCACACCGTCGGTCGAGCGCTGGCGGCGGAGGAAGACCACCTCGGATCCTTCGACGACGCTCAGCGCCTCGGCCACACTCGCGTCGGCGGGCCGCAGGCCGTGCTCGAGCACTCGTGTCCCCGGCTCGTGGTGCGAGCTCTTCAGGTCTTCGTAGAGGCTCGTCAGCTCGACCTGTCGGGTCACCTGTCCTTGCACGACCTGGGTGCCGATGCCGCGGCGGCGCACGAGCAGCCCCTTGTCCACCAGCGACTCCATGGCGCGGCGGATGGTGGGACGCGAGAGTCCCAGGCTCTCGGCGATCGCGATCTCGTTCTGCAGACGCGCTCCGGGGGCGATGCGCCCCGAGCGGATCGCTGCCTCGAGCTCGCGCGAGACCTGGAAGTAGAGGGGGATCGGGCCGGTGCGGTCGAGACCGCTCAGCAGGTCGCCGACGAGCACCACGTCCTCGGCCATGTGGCCACCCCCTCGGATTTGTCGCGACAACCTGACGATCATCGTAGCCACCGGGTGACTCTTCCGTCTGGAAGTTCGGTTGTGCTATTGTCAGGACAAATGGTATCCGCTTCGAGAAGTGAACGGCAACGATGACGAGCAACGCTTCCGCCCCCGAGGTGCTGGCCATGGGCCGACTCGGCGTGGACATCTATCCGCTGCAGACCGGTGTCGGCCTGGCATCCGTCGAGACCTTCGGCAAATTCCTCGGAGGCAGTGCCGCCAACGTCGCCGTCGCCGCAGCCCGCCTCGGCCACGACGTGCGCCTCGTTTCTCGCGTCGGCGACGACCCGTTCGGCCGCTACCTGCTCGACGAGCTCGCCCGTCTCGGCGTCGACAACCGTGACGTCCGCGTCGATGAGTCGCTGAAGACACCCGTGACGTTCTGCGAGGTCTTCCCGCCCGACGACTTCCCGCTGTACTTCTACCGCGACCCCAAAGGCACCCGACCTCAACATCGCCGAGGCCGAGCTCGACCTCGACGCCGTCCGGCAGGCCGAGATCCTCTGGTTCACGGCGACCGGACTCTCGGTCGAGCCCAGCCGCTCCACCCACCACGCCGCGCTCGCCGCGCGCACCTCGGGTCGCACCGTCTTCGATCTCGACTACCGCCCCATGTTCTGGAGCGACCGCGACGAGGCTCACGCGCAGATGGAACGCGCCCTCGCCCACGCCACCGTCGCCGTCGGCAACCGCGAGGAGTGCGACGTCGCCGTCGGCGAGACCGACCCGCAGCGCGCGGCCGACGCGCTGTTGGAACGCGGCGTCGAGCTCGCCATCGTGAAGCAGGGACCCGAGGGCGTGCTGGCCAAGACGCGCGAGGAGTCGGTGGTCGTGCCGCCGTACCCCGTCGACGTCGTCAACGGTCTCGGCGCCGGCGACGCGTTCGGCGGCTCCCTCTGCCACGGACTCCTGCAAGGGTGGGACCTCGAGCGCATCCTGCGCTTCGCCAACATCGCGGGAGCCATCGTCGCCTCGCGTCTGGAGTGCTCGACCGCCATGCCCACCTCCGCCGAGGTCGAGCAGATCCTCGCGGCGGGAGCCCGGCGATGAACCAGGCGATCGCCGACGAGCAGTTCGCCCGCCTGCGCGACATCCGCGCCACCGCGCCCGCTTCCATCGGCGCGATCCTGCGCGACCGCTCGCGCCGCGACATCCTCGGTCCCGACGGTCGCCTGTTCATCGTCGCGGCCGACCACCCCGCGCGCGGCGCGCTCTCGGTGGGCGAGAACGCCACCGCCATGGCCGACCGCTACGAGCTGCTCGACCGGCTCGCCCTCGCCCTCAGCCGCCCCGGCGTCGACGGCGTGCTGGCGACCCCCGACATCATCGACGACCTCGCCGTCCTCGGCCTGCTCGACGACAAGATCATCGTCGGGTCGATGAACCGCGGGGGCCTGCGGGGTGCATCGTTCGAGATGGACGACCGCATGACCGCCTACGACGTGCCGACCATGGCCGCGCACGGCGTCGACTTCGCCAAGACGCTCGTGCGGATCGATCTCGACGACCCCGCGACGGTGTCGACGCTGGTCGCGATGGCGCACGCCGTGACGCAGGCGGCCCAGGCGGGCCTCCCCCTCATGCTCGAGCCCTTCATGAGCCGCCAGGTCGACGGCCGTGTCGTCAACGACCTGTCGACGGATGCCGTGATCCTCTCGGTCGCGATCGCCTCGGGACTCGGTGCGAGTAGCGCCTACACCTGGATGAAGCTGCCGGTCGTCGACGACATGGAGCGGGTGATGGCGGCGACCACCATGCCGACCCTGCTGCTCGGCGGCGACTCCGGCGCCGATCCCGACGAGACGTTCACCGCCTGGGAGAGCGCCCTGGCTCTGCCGGGCGTGCGCGGCCTGACCGTCGGACGCACTCTGCTCTATCCGCCCGACGGTGACGTGGAGTCTGCCGTCGACACCGCGGCCGCCCTCGTTCACCGCGACCTCTGACACCCACGAAGGATTCCCATGAGCACGACACAGATCAGCGACGCATCCGCGCGGGACGACGCTTCGACGCCGACGATCGCGCACTGGTTCGACGGGGCCGAGGCGCCCTCGGCGAGCGGGCGCACCGCCCCCGTGTACAACCCCGCCACCGGTGCCGTGCGCGCGCACGTCGCCCTCGCCGATGACGCCGACGTGGAGGCCGCGATCGCCTCCGCCGAGCGCGGGTTCCAGGTGTGGAGCGGGTTCTCGATCGCGAAGCGCCAGACGGTGCTGTTCGCCTTCCGTGAGCTGTTGAACTCCCGCAAGCGCGAGCTGGCCGAGATCATCACCGCCGAGCACGGCAAGGTCGTCTCCGACGCGATGGGCGAGATCCTCCGCGGCCAGGAGGTCGTGGAACTCGCCACCGGATTCCCGCACCTGATCAAGGGCGCGTACTCCGAGAACGCCTCCACCGGGGTGGACGTGTACTCCCTGAAGCAGCCCCTCGGAGTGGTGGGGATCATCTCCCCGTTCAACTTCCCCGCGATGGTGCCGATGTGGTTCTTCCCCATCGCCCTGGCCGCCGGTAACGCCGTCATCGTCAAGCCCAGCGAGAAGGACCCCTCCGCCTCCCTGTGGATGGCGCGCCTCTGGAAGGAAGCGGGCCTTCCCGACGGCGCGTTCACGGTGCTGCAGGGCGACAAGCTCGCCGTCGACGGACTGCTCAACGCTCCCGCGGTGCAGTCGATCAGCTTCGTCGGCTCGACCCCCATCGCCCAGTACATCTACGAGACCGCGTCGAAGAACGGCAAGCGCGTGCAGGCCCTGGGCGGGGCGAAGAACCACATGCTCGTCCTCCCCGACGCCGACCTCGACCTCGTCGCCGACTCCGCCGTCAACGCCGGCTACGGCGCCGCCGGCGAACGGTGCATGGCCATCAGCGTCGTCCTCGCCGTCGAACCCGTCGCCGACGCTCTGATCGGCAAGATCACCGACCGCATCGCGAAGCTGCGCATCGGCAACGGTGCGGCCGCGATCACCGGCGGCACCGAGCCCGACATGGGCCCGCTCATCTCCGCGCAGCACCGCGACAAGGTGTCGTCCTACGTCGACATCGCCGAGGCCGATGGCGCGACCATCGTCGTCGACGGCCGCGGCTACACCGTCGACGGACACGAGGACGGCTTCTTCTTCGGCCCCACCCTCCTCGACGAGGTGCCCACGACCTCCCGCGCCTACACCGAGGAGATCTTCGGCCCCGTCCTCTCCGTCGTCCGCGTGAAGACCTACGACGAGGGCCTCGCCCTCATCAACAGCGGCGAGTTCGGCAACGGCACCGCCATCTTCACCAACGACGGGGGAGCCGCGCGCCGGTTCCAGAACGAGGTCCAGGTGGGCATGATCGGCATCAACGTGCCGATCCCGGTGCCCGTGGCGTACCACTCCTTCGGCGGTTGGAAGAAGAGCCTCTTCGGCGACGCCAAGGCCTACGGTGTCCACGGCTTCGACTTCTTCACCCGCGAGAAGGCCGTCACCAGCCGCTGGCTCGACCCCGCCACCCACGGCGGCATCAACCTCGGCTTCCCGCAGAACGACTGACACCCCGGCAGGGATGCCACGCGCCGGATGACGTGGCATCCCTCCCGCCCCCTTCCTGATAAGGACACGAGCACGATGAACCAACGGTGGTTCCACCGCCGCGGCGACCTCGCCCGGCCCGGGTGGCAGAGCGTCGTCGACGCGCAGACGCCCGGGTGGGCGCACACCGGCATCCGGATCGCGGAGCTGACCGCGACGGACGCCCTCGATCTGCCCGCGGGGGTCGAGAGCATCGTCGTCCCGCTCGCGGGGTCGTTCACGGTCGCGCACACGCGCGACGGACACACGACCGAGACGCGCCTCGCCGGACGCGCGTCGGTGTTCGCCGGTCCGACCGACGTGCTCTACGTCTCGGTCGCCGAGACCGCGCGCCTCTCGGGCGTCGGTCGCGTGGCGATCGCATCGTCGCCGACCGACGTCGACAAGCCCACCGTGCACATCCCCGCAGCGAGCATCCCCGTGGAGCTGCGCGGAGCCGGACGCTCCAGCCGTCAGGTGCACAACTTCGGCACCCCCGACGCCCTCGACGCCGCCCGGCTCATCGTGTGCGAGGTCATCACGCCCGCCGAGAACTGGTCGTCGTACCCTCCGCACAAGCACGACGAGCAGCACCCCGGCCACGAGTCGCGTCTCGAGGAGATCTACTACTTCGAGACCGCCCCCGTGCGCGGAGCGGATGCCGCCGCCGACGGCGCGTTCGGCATGTTCAGCACCTACTCCTCGCCCGCGGGCGAGATCGACATCAACGCGATGGTGCGCACCGGCGACATCGCCCTCGTGCCCTACGGCTACCACGGTCCGGCCGTCGCCGCCCCCGGCTACGACCTCTACTACCTGAACGTCATGGCGGGTCCCGACCCCGAACGGGCGTGGCTCATCAGCGACGATCCCGCGCACGCCTGGGTGCGCGACACCTGGACGGGGCAGTCGTTCGACGACCGGCTCCCGTACACCGACGACGAGAAGGGCTCCTCCTGATGGGTGCAACGAGACGGATGACGGTCAGCCAGGCGCTCGTGGAGTTCCTCGCCCACCAGTGGACCGTGGACGGCGACATCCGCGAACGCACGATCCCCGGTGTCTTCGGCATCTTCGGGCACGGCAACGTCGCGGGCGTGGGCCAGGCGCTCAAGCAGCTCAACGTCGACGAGCCCGACCTCATGCCCTACTACCAGGCGCGCAACGAGCAGGCCATGGTGCACCAGGCGGTCGGGTACGCGCGCGTGCACCGCCGTCGCGGCACCTACGCCTCCGCGGCATCCGTGGGTCCGGGGGCGGCGAACATGCTCACGGGCGCGGCCCTGGCGACGGCCAACCGCCTGCCCGCCCTGCTGCTGCCCAGCGACACCTTCGCCACGCGCGTGGCCGACCCCGTGCTGCAGCAGTTGGAGCAGCCGTGGGACATCGGGCTCACGGTCAACGACGCGTTCCGTCCGCTGTCGCGCTTCTTCGACCGCGTGCAGCGGCCCGAGCAGCTGTACTCGATCGCCCTCGCGGCGATGCGGGTGCTCACCGACCCCGCCGAGACCGGGGCCGTCACGATCGCCCTCCCCGAGGACGTGCAGGCCGAGGCGCTCGACGTGCCCGTGGAGTTCCTGCAGGACCGCGAGTGGCACGTGCGTCGGCCCCTGCCCGAGCGCGGTCCGCTCGAGCGCGCCGTCGCCGCGATCCGCCGCGCGAAGAAGCCACTCATCGTCGCCGGCGGCGGCGTGATCTACTCCACCGCCGAAGACGCCCTGCGCGCGTTCGTCGAGGCCACCGGCATCCCCGTCGGCACCACGCAGGCCGGCGGCGGCTCGCTGCCCTGGGACCACCCCCAGTACCTCGGCGGCGTCGGGGCCACCGGGAGCCTCGCCGCCAACCGCCGTGCGGCCGAGGCCGACCTCGTCATCGGCATCGGTACGCGCTACAGCGACTTCACCACCGCCTCGCGCACGGCGTTCCAGAATCCCGACGTGTCGTTCGTCAACGTCAACGTCGCAGCCTTCGACGCGTACAAGCACGGCTCTCAGCTGCCCGTGATCGCCGACGCCCGCGAGGCCCTGGTCGCCCTGGCCGACGCCCTCGCCGGACACCGGGTCGACGAGGCGTACGCCCGGACCATCGCGCGCGAGAAGGGCGAATGGGATGCCGTCGTCGACGAGGCCTTCGCCCCGTCGGGGCTGACTCTCCCCGGCCAGCCCGAGATCATCGGCGCGGTGCAGGCCGCCAGCGCGCCGCGCGACGTGATCGTGCAGGCCGCGGGTTCGCTCCCGGGCGACCTGCACAAGCTGTGGCGCGTGCGCGACGCGCTCGGGTACCACGTCGAGTACGCGTTCTCGTGCATGGGGTACGAGATCGCCGGGGGCCTGGGCGTCAAGCGCGGGCTGCTCGCCGACGGCGACGACCGCGACGTGATCGTCATGGTCGGCGACGGTTCCTATCTCATGCTCCACACCGAGCTGCTCACCGCGGTCGCCGAGGGGCTGAAGATCATCGTCATCCTCATCCAGAACCACGGCTACGCCTCGATCGGGCACCTCTCCGAGACGGTCGGCTCCGAGCGCTTCGGCACGAAGTACCGCGTGTACGACGACGCCGAGCGCAACTTCCAGGGCGAGACGGTGCTGCCCGTCGACCTCGCCCTGAACGCCCGCAGCTACGGCATGGACGTCATCGAGATCGACCCGGGCGCCGACGCGATCACCGCGCTCTCGGAGGCGATCGCCACGGCGAAGGCGTCGGAGCGGTCGACCTTCATCCACATCAACAGCGACCCGCACATCTACGCCCCCGACAACGACGGGTGGTGGGACGTGCCGGTCGCGGCCGTGTCGAGCATCGACAGCACGCGCGCCGCGCGCGACACCTACGACAGACAGGTCACGGCGCAGCGACCGCTGCTGGGCGACCGGATCGGAGACGACGAATGAAGGCGACCGTCGCGGGGGCTCCCGTGAGCTTCGGAGTGTTCGAGCTGACGCCCGAGGGCGCGGCCACGGTGAGCGCCGACGAGATGGGCGAGGCGTTGCAGGCCGCGGGATACCGCGGCATCGATCTCGGTCCGGTGGGGTTCCTCGGCCGGGGCGCCGAGCTGCGCGCGCGCCTGGCCCGCTTCGACCTGCAGCTCGCCGGGGGATGGGTGCAGCTGCCCTTCTCCGACGACGAGGCGTTCACGGCATCCCTTCCCGATCTGCACGAGGCTCTCCGACTCTTCGCGGATGCCGCCGAGCTCGGCCCCGACCGCCTGCCGCTGCCCACGCTCGCCGACGCGGGATCTCCCGAGCGAGCGGGCAACCCGGGCCGCGGGGCGGAGGTCGACCCCGTCGATGCCGATCGCGCGCACCGACTGCACGAGAACGTGGGACGCGCGGCGACCATCGTGCGCGCCGCCGGGTTCGAGCCGACGTTCCACCATCACGCGGGCACCTTCGTGGAGTCGCCCGTCGAGATCGACGCGTTCCTCGCCGGCACCGACGTCGATCTCACCCTCGACACCGGCCACCTCTTCATCGCCGGGGGAGACCCCGTCGCCGCCGTCGATCGCTGGGGCGGGCGCATCAACCACCTCCACCTCAAGGACGTCGACCTCGCCGAGCTCCGTCGCGTGCTCGCCGCGGGCGGGGGCATGGCCGAGGTGTGGTCGTCGGGCTCGTTCGTCGCGTTCGGCCGGGGCGACATCGACCTGGCGGCGGTGATGGATGCCGTCGACCGCCGCGGCTTCGACGGGTGGATCGTCGTGGAGCAGGATGTGCTCAACGCCCCCGACGTCTCGATCGACGCCTTCCGCGCCGATCGCACCCGCGACCAGACCCTCAACCGCGAGGCCCTGCGCCCCTGGGCGTGACCGGTCCGCCCCGCTTCCCCTCTCCACAGACAGGACCTCTTCCGTGACCTCTTCGCCCCTCCGCTTCGGACTCATCGGTACCGGCCGCATCGGCCAGGTGCACGCCGCCAGCATCGCCGCCGACCCCGATGCGACCCTCGCGTGGGTGGCCGACCCCTTCGTCGAGGGCGCGCGCAGCATCGCCGCGCAGTTCGGCGGTGAGGCCACCGACACCGCCGACGACCTGTTCGTGCCCGGACGTGTCGACGCGATCCTCGTCGCCTCGCCCACCCCCACGCACGTCGACCTCATCGCGCGCTCCGTCGAGGCGGGGCTGCCCGTGCTGTGCGAGAAGCCGATCGACCTCGACATCGCGCGCGTCGAGGCGCTGCGCTCGACCGTCGCGGCGTCGGGCGTCCCCGTGGCCCTGGGCTTCAACCGGCGCTTCGACCCGGCGTTCGCCGAGGCGCGGGCGCGGCTCGCCGCGGGCGAGATCGGCGAGCTCGAGCAGCTGACCATCATCAGCCGCGACCCGGCTGCGCCCCCCGCGTCGTACATCGCGGTGTCGGGCGGGATCTTCCGCGACATGACGATCCACGACTTCGACATGGCCCGCTTCTTCCTCGGCGACATCGTCGAGGTGCAGGCCACCGGCTCCACCACTTTCGACCCCGGTGCCCGCGAGCACGGCGACTTCGACACGGCCGTGACGGTCCTGCGGGCGGCGGGCGGCGCGGTCGCCACGATCATCAATTCCCGGCACAGCACGGTCGGCTACGACCAGCGCATCGAGGTCTTCGGCAGCACGGGCACGCTCGACGTCGGCAACCAGGGCACGAGCCTCGTGCGGGTCTCGAACACCGCGGGCGTCGACACGCACCGCCCCTTCGAGTCGGCGATGGTCACGCGCTACACGCCCTCGTACCGCGCCGAGCTGCGCGAGTTCATCGCGCTCGCCCGCGGCGGGGCGTCGACCAGCCCCACCTTCGATGACGGCCGTGCGGCACTGCTGCTCGCCGACGCCGCGCAGCGCTCCGCCGAAGAGCGCGTCGTCGTCGCGGTCGATCTGAGCTGATGGGCGGGCCGCGCCCGACGGCCACCGTCGGGGTTCCGGCATCGCCGGCGGGGTACCGCCTCGCGGCATCCGCGGAGATGCTCTTCGTCGACCTGCCGTTCGTGGAGCGCGTGGCGCGTCTGCACGAACGCGGGTTCGAGGTCGAGATCTGGGACTGGAGCACGAAGCACCTCCCCGCCCTCGCGGCGACGGGCGCCGTGTTCTCGTCGATGACCGGGTACCTGCGCGGCGACCTCGTCACCGACGACGGCATCGCCGAGCTGCTGCGCACGGCCGAGCTGTCGCTGCGCGCCGCCGACGTGATCGATGCGCCCCGGCTGAACCTGCACGGAACGGGATTGGATGCCACGGGACAGCCCGTGCGTCCGGGCGCCGACATGTTGCCGGTGCAGTGGGAGGTGGCCACGCAGACGCTCGGCCGTCTTGCCGAGATGGGCGAACGCGCGGGCCGCGTGTTCACGCTCGAGAACCTCAACCTCGAGGTCGATCACCCCGGCACGCCGTTCGCGCGCGCCGCGGACACCTTCGCGCTCGTGCGCGCCGTCGACTCGCCGGCGATGCGGATGAACCTCGACCTGTACCACGCGCAGATCGGCGAGGGGAACCTGATCGAGCTCGTGCGGCGCTGCCTGCCGTGGGTGGGGGAGATCCAGGTCGCCGACGTGCCCGGTCGCTGCGAGCCCGGGACGGGCGAGATCCGCTACGAAGCGATCGCGGCCGAACTGTGCCGCCTCGGGTACGACGGCGTGATCGGCCTGGAGGGGTGGGCCAGCGCCGATCCGGACCGGGCGCTGGACGCCTTCCGCGCGGCGTTCTCGGCCTGACCGCGGAGCGGGGCGTGATCGCGCGGGTCGCGTCGCCGCCGCGGCGCGCGGCCCGCGTTGGACCGCACCGCCCGAGCGCACGGCCCCGAGCGCACGGCCCCGAGCGCACGGCCCCGAGCGCACGGCCCCGAGCGCACGGCCCCGAGGGCGCCGCCCCGAGGGCGCGGCCCCGACCGTACGGCCCGCCCGACCGCACCGACCCCGACGGCCCCGAGACACCCCCGGGGCCGTCGTTCGTGTCATGCGTCGTAGGTCGTCGTCGCGGTCACCTCGGGCACGTCATGCCATCGGCTGTCTGCCACGCTCTCCTCGGCTGCGTCGACGATGGCCGCCGCCGCCCAGCCGTCGGCGGCCGAGGGGGCGAGCTGCCGGCCGGTGCGGACCGACTCGAGGAAGAGTGCCGCCTCGATGGTCTTGAAGTCGTCGAAGCCCATCGACGTCCCCGCTCCCGGTTGGAAGCGGTTGAACGCCCCGAACCCGGGCTCGGCCATGATGCGCCGGTAGCCGTGCACCGAGTCGGCGTGCTCGAGCTCGTTCAGCCGCTCGAAGTTCCAGCGGATCGAGCCGCGCGTGCCATACACCTCGAGGCGGTACTCGGCGCGGGCACCGACGGCGACGCGGCTCGCGTCGAACACGCCCACCGCTCCCGAGTCGAAGCGACCGATGACGGCGGCGTAGTCCTCGTTCTCGACCTCGCCCGTCTCGGCATCCGCGCTCCCCGACGCGAAATGGCTCACCGCGCCCGCGGAAGGGAGGGGGCGGCGGCGGATGAAGGTCTCCTTCGCCGCCGAGACCGCGGCGATGCGGCCCACGACGAACTGGGCGAGGTCGACGCCGTGCGAGAGCAGGTCGCCCATGACGCCCGAGCCCGCCTTCTCGCGCAGGAAGCGCCAGGTCAGGACGCCCAGGGGGTCGGCGGAGTAGTCGGCGAGGAACGACACGCGCACGTTCGTGATCGTGCCGAGTGCCCCGGAGCGGACGAGCTCGCGCGCGCGGGCCACGGCCGGCGCGTGTCGGTAGTTGAAGCCGACGGAGGTCACCAGCCCGGCGGCCTCGGCCGCCTCGGCGATCTCGCGCGACTCGGCGAGGGAGCGCCCCATGGGCTTCTCGATCCAGAACGGCTTGCCGGCGGCGACCGCGGCCAGGGCCATCTCGTGGTGGAGGAAGTTGGGCGAGCAGATCGACACGACATCGACAGCGGGGTCGGCGAGAACCTCGCGGTAGTCGCTGACCGCGGCGGCATAGCCGAGCACGTCACGGGCGTGCGCGCGGCCGCGTTCGTCGGGGTCGGCGGCCACGACCAGGCGCGGGTGCGCTCCGATCTCGGGGAAGTGCGTGGGCACCGCGCGATACGCGCGGGAATGCAGGCGCCCCATCCACCCCGCCGAGATCAGTCCCACTCCGATGTGTCCGGACTCGCTCATCGTCTTCCTCTCGCTCGCGTCGTTGCGTGATCACATGTTGACAGAATGTATTGACAAATGCGAGTGCCGGTGCCAGGCTCACACCCGACAGCGACGTCAACCGATGAGCATCACCCGATGTCGAAGTCCTCATCGAAAGGGAACTCCATGAAGAAGCGCTTGATCGGCACCCTCGCCCTGGCGGCCTCTGTTGCGCTGGCACTGACCGCCTGCTCCGGGACAGGGCAGGAACCTGTGAACAACGGCAGCGACGGAGCTGCCACCACCACCGCCAAGAAAGACCTGACCTACGCCGTCATCACCCACTCGGGCCCCGGCGACAGCTTCTGGGACCGCGTGAAGTCCGGCGCCGAAGCCGCCGGCGGCGACTACGGCGTCACCGTCACCTACAACGCCGACCCCGACCCCGCCAAGCAGTCCCAGCTCATCGACAACGCCGTCGCGCAGGGGGTGAACGGCATCGTCGTCTCGATGGCCAACCCCGACGGTCTGAAGACGAGCGTCGAAGCGGCGGTGGCCGCCGGCATCCCCGTCGTCACCATCAACTCCGGCATCGACCGCTACGCCGAGTTCGGGGCCTTCACGCACATCGGCCAGACCGAGAGCGTCGCGGGCAAGGCCGTGGGCGAGCGTCTCAGCAAGGAGGGCCTGAAGAAGGGCCTCTGCGTCATCCAGGAGGCGGGAAACGTCGGACTCGAGGAGCGCTGCGCCGCCGCCACCCAGGCGTTCTCGGGCCAGATGGAGAACCTCCAGGTCGACGGCACCAACGACGCCGAGGTGAAGGCCACCATCAAGGCCAAGCTCCAGGCCGACCCCTCGATCGACACCGTCCTCACCCTCGGCGGCCAGTACGCCATCGACGCCGTCGGCGCGGTCGAAGAGTCGGGCAGTTCCGCCAAGATCGGCACCTTCGACCTCTCCGAGGACGTCGTCAGCGACATCGAGGCCGGCAAGATCCTCTTCGCCGTCGACCAGCAGCCCTACGTGCAGGGCTTCCTCGGCGTCACCGCGCTCTACCTGAAGAGCACGAACGGCAACGAGATCGGCGGCGGACAGCCCGTCTACTCGGGTCCCGCGTTCGTCACGAAGGACAACGCCGCCGAGGTCGCCAAGTTCGCGGCCAACGGCACCCGCTGACCCTCTCATCCCCGGCCGGGCGCCCGCGCCCGGCCGGGGACCACCGAAAGGACTCGACGATGACGACGACCGACATCGTGACAATCGCCACACGCCCCCGCCTCGAGCGGCAGCCCGTGCGGCGCCTGCTCGCCCGCCCCGAGATCGGAGCACTGGTCGCGGCCCTGGCCGTCATGTTCTTCTTCTCGGTCTACACCCCCAACTTCATGACCCTCGCCGGTGCCGGCGTGTGGCTGGAGTCGGGCTCGACGTTCGGCATCATGGCCGTCGCCGTCGCCCTGCTGATGATCGGCGGGGAGTTCGACCTCTCCGCCGGTGTCATGACCGGTTTCACCGCGCTGATCGTCGGCATCCTCACCACGCACTACGGCCTGAACATCTGGCTCGCCGTGCTGATCTCGCTCGCCGCCGCCCTGGCCATCGGCGCTCTCAACGGACTCGTCGTGATGAAGACCGGCCTTCCGAGCTTCATCGTGACCCTCGGCACGTTCTTCGTCCTCGCCGGCGCCGACCTCGCCGTGACCAAGCTCATCACCGGTCAGGTCGCGATCCAGGGCATGACCAAGGTGCCGTTCTACGACAGCATCCAGCCCCTGTTCGGCGCCTCGATCCGCATCGGCGACGGCACGTTCTACGTCTCGGTGCTGTGGTGGGTCCTCGTGACCGCGGTCGCCACCTGGGTGCTGCTGCGCACCCGCGCCGGCAACTGGATCTTCGCCGTCGGCGGCCAGCTCAACTCGTCGCGCCAGGTCGGCGTCCCCATCCTCAAGACGAAGATCGGGCTGTTCATGACCACCGCCGGTGCGGCGTGGCTGGTCGGCATGATCTCGCTGTTCCGCACCTCGACGGTGCAGGCCAACACCGGTGTCGGACAGGAGTTCATCTACATCATCTGCGCCGTCGTCGGCGGCTGCCTGCTCACCGGTGGGTTCGGTTCGGCGATCGGTGCCGCCCTCGGCGCGCTCATCTACGGCATGGTCTTCCAGGGCATCACCTTCGCTCAGTGGGACACCAACTGGCTGCGCACCTTCCTCGGGGCGATGCTGCTGCTGGCCGTGCTGCTCAACCACTTCGTGCGTCTGCGCGCGGGAGGGACGAAATGACCACCTCGACACAGACCCCGATCGTCGAAGTCCGAAACGTCGGCAAGAGCTACGGCCCGGTCAACGCCCTCTCCGGCGTCTCGACCACGGTCACCGCGGGCCAGGTCACGTGCGTGCTCGGCGACAACGGCGCCGGCAAGTCGACCTTCATCAAGATGCTCGCCGGGGCCCACAGCCCCTCCGAGGGCGAACTGCTGCTGGACGGCGCGCCCGTCACGTTCTCCTCCCCGAGGGATGCCCTGGATGCCGGGATCGCCACCGTCTTCCAGGATCTCGCCGTCGTGCCCCTCATGCCCGTGTGGCGCAACTTCTTCCTCGGATCGGAGCTGACCCGCGGGTGGGGTCCCTTCCGCCGCCTCGACGTGGCGCGGATGAAGGAGGTCACCTACACCGAGCTCGCCAACATGGGCATCGACCTGCGCGACGTCGACCAGCCCATCGGCACGCTCTCCGGCGGTGAGCGCCAGTGCGTCGCGATCGCCCGTGCCGTGTACTTCGGCGCGCGCGTGCTGATCCTCGACGAGCCCACCGCGGCTCTCGGCGTGAAGCAGTCGGGCGTCGTGCTGAAGTACATCGCGAAGGCGCGCGACCGGGGTCTGGGCGTCGTGTTCATCACGCACAACCCGCACCACGCGTACCCCGTGGGCGACCGGTTCCTGCTGCTGAACCGCGGCACGAGCATCGGCGACCACCTCAAGGCCGACATCACGCTCGCCGAGCTCACGAGCCTCATGGCCGGCGGGGCCGAACTCGACTCCCTCGCCCATGAGCTCGAGCGCTCGCTCGGCCCCGATGCGGAGCTCACGCGCGAGGTCGCCCAGGAAGCCGCGAAGACGCCTCAGCCCTGAGCGAGGCCGTGCGGTGTCCCCTCCGTCGGACGGGGGACACCGCACGGAGGTGACGCCGACGCCCGCCTCGGCGACAATGGAGGGATGCGATCCCCCCACGCGCTGGTCATCACCCTGCTCGCCGCCGGTCTCGCCCTGACCGGGTGCACCGGGTCTTCGGCATCCGACGAGCCGTCCGAGACGACGGCCGCGACGTCGGATGCCAGCCCCGTCGCCACCGCATCGCCGGTGCCGGCCGACGGCCCGGTCGCGGCGTTCCAGACCTGGTGGACGGCGGTGCGTTCCGCCGACACCGTCGCCGCGTGCGGTGCGCTGACCGAGCCCCTCCAGCAGCGGATGATCGCCGAGTACAAAGCCGCCACCGGCGTGGAGATCGACGATTGCGCCACCCTCATCCGGCAGAGCTCGGCCCTCTATGCGGCGGCGGGGCTCCCCGCCGATGTGACCGTCGACGTCGAGTCCGAGACCGCCGACGACGCGCTGTTGCAGGTGACGTATGCCAACGGCGACTGCGGAACGGTGCACCTCGAGCGCACCGCGAGCTCGTGGGCACTCACCGAGCTCAGCGAGGAATGCGCCGGCTGACGCGTCCGGGCCGGAAAGGCGTCAGGGAAGGAAGTCCGCTCCGCTGAAGAAGCCGATGCCCAGCGACAGCAGGGCCGCGGCGACTCCCGCGATGAACCCGGCCGCGGCCAGTTCGCGCGCCATGCGGGCGTTCAGACTCAGGATGCCGGTGACCAACGACACGAGGGCGAGCGCCCAGATGCCGAGCTGTACCCATACGAACTGATCGAAGTCGGCGATCGCGCTGACCGAGACCAGGAAGATATGCCAGGCGATGACGATGCTCCCGGTGACGATCGCGATGATCGAGGCCACCCGGAGGTCGCCCTTCGGAACGGGCGGCGCGGGCGGCTGGGGTCGCGGAGGCACGCGAAGGCCCGGCTCGAAGGAGTCGGGGAGGTCGTCGTCTGCCATGGGGTGATCTTCTCAGGTCCGGCGGGTGAGGGCGACCGGTTGCGCGCCGACGATCGTGCTCGGACGAACGGTGGGGTGCCCCGGACGATCGGTCGGGCGCGCGGAATGCTCCGTTGCGAGCATCGAGCCATGACCATGACCGCCCCCGTTCCCGTCGCTCCCGTCGCCCGCATGAGATACGGCGGGCTCGTCGTCCTGATGCTGATGAGCTTCCTGCTCGTCACCGCCGAGTTCCTCCCCAACGGTGTGCTCACCGAGATGGCCGCGGGTCTCGGCATCACCCCCGGCCAGGCCGGGCAGACCGTGACGGTCACCGCGCTCGCCGGGCTGCTGATGGCTCCCACGGTCGGCCTGATCTTCCCGCGTCTGGACCGACGCACGCTGCTCGTGATCGCGGCCGCCGCGGCCGCGGTGTCGAGCATCGCCGTGGCGGTCGCCCCCCACTTCGTCACGATCCTCGTCGCGCGCTTCCTCCTCGGCGCGGCGATCTCGGCCTTCTGGTCGATGTCGATCACGGTCGCAGCGGCCCTGTCGGCGCCTGACCGCATTGGTCGCGCCGTCATGTTCACCTCGGCCGGTCTGTCGCTGGCCACCGTCGCGGGCGTCCCCCTCGGCGTCCTGCTGAGCGAGGCGCTCGACTGGCGTCTGGCGTTCCTCATCGTCGGTCTCGCCTCCGCCGTCGTGGGGGTGGCCGTGCGTCTCGTCCTGCCCCCGGTGCCGGCGGCCGCGGCATCCAGCATCCGACTCCTCGTCGACACGCTCCGCCGGCCCGGAGCCGCGTTCGGACTCGTCGGCCACGTCTTCATCGTGCTCGGGCACTTCCTCGCCTACACCTACGTGCGGCTCGCGCTGGAGCGCCTCCCCGAGGTGGATGCCGCAACGGTGGTCCTTCTCCTGACGCTGTTCGGAGCCGGCGGGCTCATCGGCAACATCGTCATCGGGATCGTGGTCGACCGGGCGTTCGGCATCCTGTCCGTCGTCGGTCCGCTCGCGATCGCGGCGTCGATCGTCGTGGTGCTCTCGCTCCCCGGGTTCGCGGCGGTCGCCGCGGCGGTGTTCGCGTGGGGCTTCCTCTTCGCGTCGTGGCTGATCATCGTCAACACCTGGGTCGGACACCGGATGCCGGACCGACTCGAGGCGGGCGGCAGCCTCGTGGTCACGGGCTTCCAGCTCGCGATCGTCGCGGCGGCCGGTATCGGTGGGCTGCTGGTCGACGGAATGGGCATCGTCGTCACGGATGCCGTGGGCGCGGCGCTCCTCGTCGTCGGTGCCGTGCTGTTCGGGGTGTCGCTGCGGGTTCCGCGCTCGCGCTGAGCGTGCCCGCGTGGCGCGCGGCCCAGTCGCGGCGGTTCGGTCCCGGCCGTCGCGGCTCAGCCGTGCGCGATCGGGACCGGCCCCGCGGAAGCGCGCCATCGCGAGGGCGCCACGCCCGTGACGCGGCGGAACGCGCGGCGGAAGCCCTCATCGGAGGCGTAGCCCAGGGTCCGCGACACCTCCGACACAGACTCTCCGGCCTCTAAGAGCTCCTTCGCTCGGCGGACGCGGGCGTCGGTGACGTAGCCGCCGGGGGAGCGGCCGAAGGCCTCGCGGAACCGCTCGGCGAACACCGAGCGCGACATCGCGGCGAGACCGGCCAGTTCATCGGTGGTCCAGGAGCGACCGGGGTCCGCGACGATCGCGGCGGCGGCGCGATCCAGGAACGGGTCCTCCGAGCGCGGCGGCCACGCGGCGTTCGCATCGGCGAAGGCCCACGCGCGGATCGCCGCGAGGACCACCGTGCGCACCATGATGTGGCAGATGGTCGTGTCGCCGGGGCGGGGTGACTGGCCGAGGTGGGCGGCGAGGGCCGCCGCTGCGGGCTCGGCGCGCGTGAAGTCGTTGACGAAGACGACGCCGGGGAGCGCGCCGGAGAGGAGGGTGCGTGCCACTCTCACGGAGATGACGGTGACCTCGGCCCCGGACTGCGACGCGAGCGCGAGGTGCTCGCACCCCAGCGAGACGAGAGCGTCGCCCGCGAGGAGCGTGCGGCGGCCGCGCAGGGTCGCTGCCTCACCCGATCCGGCGTCGATCGAGCAGCCGAGATTCTCGCCGATGTCGCCGGTGATCTCTCCCGCGCGCACGAA
This sequence comes from Microbacterium sp. SORGH_AS_0969, assembly GCF_030818255.1. Taxonomy (NCBI): domain Bacteria; kingdom Bacillati; phylum Actinomycetota; class Actinomycetes; order Micrococcales; family Microbacteriaceae; genus Microbacterium; species Microbacterium sp. SORGH_AS_0969. Next base: position 1,138,099 of record NZ_JAUTAG010000001.1, on the reverse strand, counting down.
GAGCAGCGTCGCCTCGCCGGGCGGAACCGTCAGGCGTTCGCCCGCCTCGAGTGTCGAGCGGCGCGCGTGTTCGGCGCGGATCTCGAGCGACGCGAGCGCGCGATCGAGGGCGGCGGCGTGCGAAGTCACACCGCGGGAAACCACGGCGTCGTCGACGGTATTCCGCACGGGCGGCCGAGCCGCCCGTGGCGTGGGGCCGTAGGCTGCGCGGGTGAGAACGATCGGCGTCGACCTGGCCGCGGGCGTGCCCGGCACCGCCCTCGCCGAGCTCGTCTGGACCGACGGCGGCGCCCGGCTCACACGGCTGGAGGCCGGGGTCGATGACGCCACGATCGTGGCATCCGTCTCCGGCGAAGCGGTCTGGCTCGGGGTCGACTGCCCGCTCGGCTGGCCCGACGCGTTCGTCGACTTCGTGCGCGCACACCACTCCGGCTCCGCCCGCGAGCTCGTTGACGGCGGAGCCGACTGGCGTCGCCCGCTCGTCTACCGCCACACCGACCACGTGGTGCGCGAGCGCATCGGACGCTGGCCGCTCAGCGTCTCGACCGATCGCCTCGGTGTCACCGCGCTGCGGTGCGCGGGGCTTCTCGGGCGGCTCGCGGAGGCGGGCTTCCCCGTCGACCGAGCAGCCGAGGGGCGCCTGTTCGAGGTGTACCCCGGCGGCTCGCTGCGTCTGTGGGGCTTCGACACGACCGGGTACCGGGTGGATGCCGAGCGCCGGGCCGTTCTCCTCGAGACACTGTCCGCGCGCGCTCCGTGGCTCGATCTGGGCGGCTTCGCCCCGCTCGCGGTCGCGAACGCCGATGCCTTCGACGCGGTGGTGGCCGCTCTGGCGACGCGCGCCGGTGCGCTCGGGGCGTTCGAGCCCCCGGCATCCGAGGTTCTCGACATCGCCCGGCGGGAGGGATGGGTCGTGCTGCCGGAGGGGCCGGTGGAGGCGCTCGCGTCACCGTGACGCGTCCCGAGATTTCCCGCGCGATTCCTCGCCCAGGGCGGATTCGGGTCATGTTCCCTACAGATGAAGCCGCGGGTGGCTTCGGCGCAGCGCATGGTTGCCGTGCTCACGTCTGGGCCAGCGCGAGTTCCGCGTGGCGCGCGGCTGCTGAGAGCGTGTGCGAGGTGAGCCGCGCCAGCGCAGAATTTACTCCCCCTTCAGCTATGTATTAAGGGGCCCTACAGTGCGATCATGGTCAAGCCGATGAAGTACCGCGACCTGGTCAGGTTGCTTCGGGATGCCGGATTCGACTCGGAGCAGGGGAAGGGCGATCACGAGAAGTGGTCGGCACCGGGGCTGTCGCGCCCCGTCATCATCACGCAGACGCGAGAGGTGTCGCCAGGATTGACGCGGAAGGCGCTGGCGGCCATCGAGGAAGTGAAGGGACAGGACCGATGACGATGATCGATGTCACGGCCACCCGCTGGGACGGCGGATGGGAACTCGCAATCGACGGCGATCCTGTGACTCAGGTGCGCACTCTCGACCGTGCAGAGCAGCAGGTCCGCGACTACCTCGACACCCTCGCCCCCGACGTCGACCACAGCGATGTGCGCGTGAACCTCATCCCCGATCTCGGGACCGGCGTTTCGGTTCGCGTCAGGGAGGCGCGGGAGGCCACAGCGGCGGCGCAGGAGCGTCAGGTCGCTGCAGCGCGCCAGGCACGCACGGTCGTGCGCGAACTTCGCGCGCACGGCGTCACGGTCTCCGACGCCGCTGTGCTGCTCGGCGTCAGTCCCGCCCGCATCAGCCAGCTCGCCAGAGACAAGACCGACGCAGCTGTCGCGTCCTGACCTCTGGAGCGGAGGATGGGGGCATGCGCGACGACCGGGTACCGCGAACGCCTATGACGAGGGCTCGGGACCCGGTCAGGAAGGACAGGTCAGACAGGGCTTCTGGTGGGCGGACTTATCCGCAAGCTGCGATCGAATCAGCGGACACCTTGCCCCGACCCTCGGGTAGCACGGGAGATGACGGCGCGAGCGCAGACCACCTCCGGGGAGGAAGGTGCCGGTTCCGCCGGCTTGGAGCCTCTCCGCTGATGATGTAGGAGGCCGGTTCCCGCCAGCCAGGGGATCTCATCGCAACCCCGCTACGCGAGGTAGCCCGGCTGCTGCGCAGTCGGGATATCAGGCCTCCGCTGCTGTGCAGCCTCGGAGGGGTATTACTTCTGCTCACATGTTGGATCGACTGGCGGGCAACTCCACCACAAACGATCGGTTTTGAACGACGGCATCGTTAGCTCTGCCGCGGACAAACAGTCACCGGTACCGTTCGACCATGGGGGAAACCGAGGACGTCGTAGCGGATCGCATGGAGTGGCTTTCGGAGAAAGCTAAGCCCCGGGTCGAACTCGCGCGTAGGCGTTCCAACGAGCTGATGGAGGACATCAGCCGATGGAGGAAGCCCGACCCGCTTAGAACGGGTCTCTGAATCGGCCTGACTTTCGTTCCTATCGGGAGCCTTGTCCGGCAGGGGCCGGATTGGCTGATTCGAGGTCAGCGTAGTACGCGTTCTCGACCTCGGCGGGGGTGCGCATATCAAGCTCGCCGTGGAGCCGCTGGTTGTTCCACCACCAGACCCACTCCAGAGTCGCGAGCTCAACCTGCTCGACGGTTCGCCAGGGGCCGCGCTGACGGATGAGTTCAGTCTTGTAGAGGTTGTTCACTGCCTCGGCCATCGCGTTGTCGAACGAGTCGCCGACGGTGCCCGTCGAGGAGACGGCGCCGAGTTCGACGATCCGGTCGGTGTAGACCATGGCGGTGGAGTTCGACCCGTGGTCCGCGTGATGGATCAGCCCGTCGAGCCTGCCGCCCGCGCCCCACGCGGCCATGTCGAGCGCCGGCATAGGCAGGACCTCTGACCGCAACGTCGATGCGACGTTCCAGCCGACTATGCGTCTCGAGTACACGTCCGTGACGAACGCGACATACGCGAACCCGGACCACGTCGCGACGTAGGTGACGTCGCAGACCCAGAGCCGCCTGGGCGCGGGAGCGGTGAACCTGCGGTTCACGAGATCGGCAGGGAGCGCCGTCGTCCTGTCCGAGCGGGTGGTGAACACGCGTTTCGACTTCCTCACGCCGCGGACGCCAGCCAAGCGCATAAGACGTTCGGTCTGGTCGCGGCCGATGTCCCACCCCTGCCGGCGCATCAACGCATGCATCTTCCGTCGCCCGTAGACGCCGTAGTTCTCCGCATGCAACCGCGCGACCTCCGGCACGAGCAGCTCGTCACGCAACCGCCGCGCTGACGGCGTTCGGGCGAGGGCGGCGCGGTAGCCGCGGGAGGTGAGGAGCCCCTGGACTGCGGGTTTCAGGACCCGGCAGATGAGCTCGACCCCGTAACGATCCCGGTGTTCGTTGATGAACCGGATCATCTCGGTCAGGGGCGGTCGAGCTCCTTCGCGAAAAACACACTCGCAGCCTTGAGAATCTCATTCGCCTTACGAAGCTCGGCGTTCTCCTTCTGCAGCCGCTTGATCTCCGCCGCCGCTTCCGTTGTCAGCCCGGGTTTGGCGCCCGCGTCGACTTCCGCTTGGCGCTGCCACAGTCGCAGCGTCTCCGGGCTCATCCCCAGCAGGCCTGCGACATGCCGCGCGGCGCTCATCATCGTCGGGTGCGAGGGCCGCGTCTCCGCGAGCATCCTGAGCGCCCGCTCACGCATCTCCGGCGAATACTTCCTGTTCATCGTCTTCCATCCTTGCTTGAAGAACGGAACGAAAGTCAGGCCGATTCAACCACCAACGTCATGCGATGGACCGAGCTGATCATCATCGATGAGGCCGAACGCCTGACACCCACTGGCCTTGAGTTGATCCGTGACCACCACGACCGCACCCACATCGCAGTCGTCCTCATTGGTATGCCCGGTATCGACCAGCGCTTCCGCCACTACCCCCAGCTCTACAGCCGCCTCGGCTTCTCCCACCGCTACCGCGCCCTCGGCCGCGACGAACTCCTCTTTGTCCTCGACCGCCACTGGAAACGCCTCGGCAAAACTCTCGACGCTGATGACTTCACCGACGCACAAGCAATCGCCGCGATCGAACGCATCACACGCGGCAACTTCCGACTCCTCGAACGCCTCTTCCCCCAAATACAACGCGTCCTACGAATCAACCAGCTCGAAACCATCACCGACGATGTCATCGAAGCCGCCGCCAGTGTCCTCGTTACCGGATAAGACCCGCCACTGACGCGCGCAGAACACCGCCAGATTGGATGCAAATCCACACGTATCGAAACCCGCCAACGGCACAAGTGGTTTCGGTACAGAGTTTCGGGACGGTCGTTCAGTGAGCGGTAGCGGCGCGCGCGGGTCGGACGCGAGCAATTCCAGCGGCGGTGCTGGGGGCGGTGGCGAGGGCGGTCACGATGTAGCCGGCAACGGCAGCGCCTAGGAGCGCTTCGACGTGGAGGGTCGGAGCCGCAACCAGGCCAACGTGATTCAGCGCCGCCGTGAAGCTGACGGTGATGCCGAACACGACCGGGACTGAGACGAGAAGAGCTGTTCCGACATACATGAGCGGTTCGATGAGGCTCGCCAAGACGAGGTTCGCTGGGCTCGCTCCAACGGAGCGCAACTGGCGCTGCTCGCGCTGCGAGTAGCCGACCACGGAAAAGAGGACGGTCGCTGCACCAACGAGGGCGATGACCGCCCCGGGAGCGAAGAGTACAAGGCCCTGCTGGGCGTTGACGGCCGCTTGTTCTGCTTGACCGGTGGCTATCTCCCACGTGCGGGACAGGCTGAAGTACACACCCATGATCACAAGCACCATCGCCAGAGGCGCGACAGTCGACGAGGTAGCGGACAGGCGCTGCGTCGCTCTGATTCGCGCGAGCCACCACGCAGGCCACGCGCTCGGCGGAACGACCCGTGTCCACAGGCCGAGAAGCGGTCCGAGAACGAGCGGAGAGAGGATGCTGATTGCCGCGGCCGCTGCGAAAGCTGCGATCAGTCCCGTCGTGGAAGCGGGACCGGGATCGGGCTGGCCTGCTGTAGATGTCGCGATCCCTACCGTCGCCAGGGCGGCGACTACTCCCAATATCCAACGGCCGATCCTGCGTCCTGGCCGTCCCTGAGCGGCGCGAAGCACTTCCAGCGGAGGGATACGTGAAGCCCGACCCGCAGGAGCGAGTCCGCCGAGGATAGCGAGAGTCGAAACCACGGCGACGGCCAGGGCGATGGGCGCGATAGACACATCAGCGGCGATTGGAACGCTGATCGTCGTGACGTGGAGGAGAAAATCGAGAGATGGCTGCGCGAGGAGCGGAGACACGGCGGCTCCGACGGCAGATGAGACGACAGCGACGAGGAGAAGCCGGCACAGCACGATAAGGCGAACGTGTACCGGCGCGGCCCCAGCGAGACGCCAGGTTGCGATGAGTTTCCTGTCGAGTTCGACAGATGTACCGGCAACCGAGGACGTGACGAAGATCATCGGGACGCCAATGCCGAGGATCATCATGAACAACGCGACCTGAGCGACGACAGCGCCGGTCCCTTCGGGGGCATCGCGCAAAGCGAGTTGTCCCGCTGGCCCTGCGACAGAGAACACGACCGTGAGGGCGAGCGCGGCGAGGGCACCGGCGGTGAGAAACAACACCGCTGGGCCGACGCTGACGCGCGGGTTCCTCACGGTGGCACTGAGAATCAGGCGAAGCATCAGGCTGCTCGCGGGGCAGACATGGCGCGAAGCACGGCTGCGCCATCGGCTCCGCGCAGCTCGGCGGCGAGCACGCCGTCTCGCATGACCAGCACCCGGTCGGCGCGAGCCGCGAGGGAAGGGTCATGCGTGACGTAGACCAGCGCCGCTCCCGACGAGCTCAACGACTCAAGGTGCTCCACGACGGCATCCGCGTTCTCGCTATCGAGAGCACCGGTTGGCTCATCAGCGAAAACGAGCTGTGGGTGCGCGATCAACGCACGGGCGATGGCGAAGCGCTGCTGCTCGCCCCCCGACATAGTGCCCGGAAGGGCTCGCCCGCGATCGCCAACCCCCAACCGATCCAGGACGCTCCGTACGACGTCAGCGGCGACACGTCGTCGGCTCAGCCGCATCGGCAGAACGGCATTCTCAAACCCAGAAAGCGTCGACACCAGGTTGTACTGCTGAAACACAAAGCCCACTCGTTCCCGATACTCCCGCGCCAGATGAGCCCCGCTCATCGACGCGACATCGCGACCGAACAGCGCCACCGACCCAGAGGACACCGGATCGAGGCCAGCGAGGCAGTACAGCAAAGAGGATTTCCCGGAACCGGACGGACCTACGATCGCCACCCGCTCCCCGGCCCCGACGCGCAGCGTCACACCACGTAGAACGTCGCGCGTCTCTCCCCGACGCACCTGAAACCCCTTACGCACATCGCGAGCTTCAAGAACGGCAGGACCCTGCGCCTCTCCGTCGTTGAGTGGAATCAGAGCCATTGCACCCTCCCGAGTAGGCGCGTCGCGCCGGACCCGGCCAATCTACCGCTCCCGACCCACGGCCGTCCTGGCGGCGTCCTCTTTGTAGGTTTCCGGAATCGCTCGAAACTGATCGTTTCCGGGGCGGCTCAGCCGACGTCGACGCCGACCCTGTGAAACGCGGCGTTTTATGGCGCAGTATTCGCGGCGATAAATGTCGTTGGTGAGTCACTTCACAGCGAGGGCTCGCGCGTGAATCGCACTAGTTCGGGCTACGTTGTGGGCGCCCCTGGTGTCACCCCACTGCGCGGGAACTAGCATCCCGCTGTGGGGGGGATCCATCGGCCAGCCTCATCTCCACCGCGAGGCTCGCTGGACACGGAGAACTATCTCTACTCGGTCGCGGGCCTGGAGCTTGGAAAGGATGCGACTGACGTAGGTCTTGATGGTGGCCTCGGACAGCTGGAAGCGTTCAGCAAGTTCGCGGTTGGTGAGGCCCTCAGAGATTGCGTGGGCTACTTCGCGCTCTCTGGGTGTGAGGGTTTCGAGTGTGTCGACACTCTGCGTGAGGTTCTGGGTCTGCCTCCAGGCGTCACTTTCCAGCATTTTCCTGGTGATGCGGGGTGTGACCACGCACGTCCCCTGTACAGATTTGGGGAGGGCTTCTTCCCTCGCCGTTAGGAGATCGCGCAGGGTGGTCGGGGCGTGCAGAGCGTGTCAAATGGTGTGTGTAAGGGGTGGGTCTCCTTACGAAAGGAAACACACTGTTGGCTATCGACAAGGCGTCGCGTGAAGAGCGGCGTAAGGCCCAGGCTGAGGGTGCTCAGCGTCTGATCGAGTCCGGGATGCTGGATGACTTGTTCGCGAAGATCGACGCCGGCGAGGTTCAGCTCGATGGCGACGGCGGCTTCATTCAGCAGCTGATCAAGACCGGTCTCGAGCGGGGGCTGCAGGCGGAGCTGACCGAGCACGTCGGTTATGAGAAGGGCGACCCCGAAGCGGCGCTGCATCCGAACTCCCGGAATGGGTCGTTTCCGAAGACGGTGGGGACCACGGCGGGCGAGGTCGAGTTGCGGATCCCCCGGGACCGCAACGGCACGTTCACGCCGCGGCTGGTCCCGACCGGGTCGCGACGGTTGTCGCAGTTGGACGAGATGATCGTCTCGCTCTACGCCGGCGGGATGACCGTCCGCGACATCGAGCATCACCTTGTCGCAACCCTCGGCGTCGACCTCAGCCACGAGACAATCTCCAACATCACCGAGGAGATCGCCGACGAGGTCCTGGCCTGGCAGTCACGGCCGCTGGAGGCGTTCTACCCCGTCATCTACCTCGATGCCCTGGTGATCAAGGTCCGTGACGGCGGCCACGTCCGCAACAAGGCCGCCCATATCGCTGTCGGCGTCGACATGGACGGCATCAAGCACGTCCTCGGGATCTGGGTCCAACACGCCGAGGGCGCGAAGTTCTGGGCGTCCGTCTGCGCCGAACTCGCCAACCGTGGTGTCCGCGATGTCCTCATCGTCTGCGTTGACGGGCTGACCGGGTTCCCCGAAGCGATCGAGGCGACCTGGCCGGAATCGATGGTCCAAACCTGTGTCGTTCACCTCATCCGCAACGCGATGCGCTTCGTCGCCTACGGGCAACGCAAGGCCGTCGCCGCAGCGCTCAAGCCGATCTACCAGGCCCCCACCGCGGACGCGGCTCTGGCGGCGCTCGATACGTTTAAGGCCTCCGAGCTGGGGCAGGCGAACCCGCGGTCGGCGCAGGTGTTCGAGGACGCCTGGGAGAGGTTCATACCGTTTCTGGCGTTCCCGCCGGAGCTTCGGCGGGTGATCTACACGACGAACGCGATCGAGTCGTTGAACTTCCAGCTTCGGAAGATCATCAAAAACCGCGGCCACTTCCCCAACGACCAAGCAGCCGTGAAGCTGCTCTGGCTCGCGATCTGCGACATCGAGGACAAACGAGCCCGCGACCGCGCCAGCGAACGAGGGCTACCCCGCGGATCCAAGCGGAAAGCCCAAGGACGCCTCGTCGAGGGGCAAGTCGTCACGAACTGGATGAAAGCCCTCGAACAACTCTCCCTCGTCTACCCCGAACGCATCCACCGCTACCTCTAACCCCCGAGACACCACCCACTTACACACACAACTTGACAGGCTCGGCGTGCAAATTCCGCTCATCGGCGCGGTCATAGCAACACCTGTCGAAGCGGCTGCCTCCACGTCGGGATCGAAGATGAACGCCAAGACACCAGACGTCAAGACGGCGTACCCCCCGACGACCACGATAACGATCAGAACGATCAGAATTGTTAGCGAACGTTTTTGTACCCGGGTCATCATCGTGTGCCACGCTAGCCCTTCCTATACGAACCGGAAGGAACCGATCGGTTTCGCACCGACTCGCGAAGTTCAGTGCTGGGCGTGATGGACGCGCCGCTTAATCGGCAGGCCACCCGTGGCAGAGAACGCGGCAATGAAGACACCGAGTCCGGCGAGGCCGGCCACGAAGAACGACACCACAGCCCAGAGCGTGCGCCCGACGCGGACGGCAAGCCCGATTAGGAGCGATGCCGCCACCACAGCGCACCCGCCGCTCCACTGCAACACCCGGGCGGTGTCGAACTGGTGCTGCTCCGCTCTCCTACGCCAACCGGGACCCAGAGAGCAGGTGTTCACGAACTGGTCATCTGTGCGTGTCACGATGACGTCCATGAGACGCTTCACGCCTGCGATGCTACGACTCGTCTTGGCTGTCGTCTGCGTCGTGGCGGTCCCCGCCGTTTACTCGATGGGGATGAGTTACGGGGCGGAGTATCTGGTGTGGGACCCCACCTACTCGACTTACTACTACGAGGAGCGTCCGGCCGGACTTGTCGTCATCGTGGTCGCGCTCGTGCTCTGCGCGGCCCTGGGCGCGGCCTCCGTTATATTGGGTGTGAAGGGCATGGTCGCGTTCGTTAGGGCCTACCGTGTTCGGTATCGCCGGACCGGACTGCCCAACGCTCCAGCGTGAAGACCCACCCGGCCAACATCTGATCACCCTCGCGGGTGTCCGGGTACCCGATCGCGTAAGCAACCCCATCGTCGTCCGGTTCTGACGTCGGGCCCCACACCACATGCTCTACTGGTCGGCGCGTGTCCGCAGTGGTCTCTAGAGGCGCACGAGTAACTGATCCTGCGCAGGGTTCCCACCCGTTTCCGTCAACCCAGGTGACCTTCACATAGAGGGCATCAAGAGCAGTCACAATGCCCTCAACGACAACGGCCCCGTCGACGCCACCCTCGGCGTACTTATCAAAAATGAACGGGACCTCGTCGACACTCGCGTCGTGGAAGTACACCCGCCGATAAGGAACTGCCCATCGAGAGATGGACTCTCCGACGCTGATGACCTCACCGTCCTCGTCGAGTTCAGACAGGGTCGCGAGCACGCGGCAGGTCTCATTCATGGGGCACTCCGACACCGGGACTGCCCGCGCCGGCGGTGGACTGGTGCCGGTACAGGGACGCGCGGGACCACCCCACCAACGCGGCCGCCTCGGCGGCTGTCTTTCCCGCTGCTCTGGCCTGAGCCACGATCGCCAACTTCTCACCCACCACACCCGGGTCCGACTTCGGCCGCCCGAACCGGATCCCGGCCTCCCGAGCCACAGCGATGCCGGCGTTGACTCGTTCGACGATGAGTTCCCGTTCGTATTCCGCCAACGTGGCGAGCATGTTCAGCATCAGCCGGCCCGTCGACGTCGCAGGATCGATACCATCCGAGACAGACATCACCTGGATGCCGGCATCCCGGAGCCCATTCACGGTATTGAGGACATCAATCAGGGAGCGGCCAAGCCGGTCCACTCGCCAGACAGCCACGGTGTCACCCGGTTCGGCGTACTCGAGCAGGCGTCGCATCCCCGGACGCGACGCCGCCGTTTTACTGCCGGACATAACGTCGGAAAAGATGTCCCGCTTCTGCACCCCTATAGAGAGGAGCGAACCGATCTGGAGTTGCGGGTCCTGACCGGCGGTACTGACCCGTGTGTAACCGAGAAGCCTCACCCGCCCATCTTGTCCCGTAAAGTCCTCGCAGAGCTACTGAGACACGGGATGCTGTGAGATGACTTTCCGAGACGGTGGTGAACCTCGAAAATGCGGGGGAGGGAAGCGCCTGAATAACGCAGCCTCTTATGTCTTGAAAATCTTTAGTTTTTCGGGACGAGTGGCCCCTGTCGGAGACGAAGTCCACCTACCCTGTCGCTGTCTCCGGATCAGGGTAAGGGACGCCCGGTGTCGAGCCGGAGTCGCGACTCGCCCCGTCATTGGGGCTTCTGCTCGTTAGTACCGTTGCGATTCGTGTGAGCGTGCTCTGCTGTTGCTCGTTGAGCACGTCCGACGTGTACTCGCTAAACAGGCTCGCGGAACCGATCAGCTCGTAGGGCTGCGGACCATTCGAGAACTCGTCGAGCAACGGCTCAAACGATACGACGATGTTCTCGACGAGCGCGGAGATGTCCTGCTCAGTGCTCGTCGGTCCGAGCCGATCGAAACGCTCCGCGATGTCAGCTATGGACGGAGCGACCGTGGATCCGCTTATCCGCTCGTAGAAGCGCGCGAGAAATGGCATCCCCTCTTTTCCGACGAGGTGCGCCAGTAGTACCGATTGGTCGCGGTCGATTTTCGCGAGGTTCGGCGGTAGTCCCGTGGCTACGAAGACTGCGAGGAACGGAGCCAGCTCCGGGGGAAGGTCCGGGGCCGCGTCGTGGATGCGGAGATGGGCGATGAGGTTGCGTTGCTCTGTGAGACGTTCGATCTGCCCCGCAAACGCGGCGTCCAGCTCATCCAGCAGCCCTCCTTCATCTGGTGCCGCATCGTTGAGCAGATCGGGCATCCGATCCAGCGGTATCCCCAGCGAGGCGAGGCGCTTGATTCGAACGACCCGGATCAGGTCGTGCACGTCGTAGCTGCGATACCCATTGCGCCCACGGTCAGGTTCCGGCAACACGCCAACCTGGTGATAGTGGCGCAACGCCCGGACAGTGACCCCCGCGAGTCGCGCCAACTCTCCGCTATGCACTGTCAACCACCGCCGTCTCGCCGTTGCCGGCCTCTGCCGACTCGGGGTCCAGGTTATGCAGCGAGCGTGCGAACAAGCCGACGGCGACCGCGACCAGCCACACACTCACGAGAGCGATCGCCGCGACGTTCACGCCCGCGTACTCAGTGAGAACGGCGGCGGTCACGATCCCGACGGGTGGGGCGGCGGTCATGATCGCGTTCTGTGTGCCCATGATCCGTCCGCGCATCTGCTCGGGGATGCGCTCGATCATCAGCACTCCGATCAGGCTGCCGAAGAGTCCGCTGGACAGGCCGACGACGAATGCGCCGGCCAAGACCACCCACACGGAGGACAGGGTGGCGATGAGACCGAAGCCGAGGGTGCTACCGAGCAGCCCAGAGAGGAACCATGCGCGCCGTCGTCCGCGGGTGCCAGCGATCGCGTAAACCGTACCGCCGACCAGCATTCCAGCGGCCAGGGCGGTGAGGATGAAGCCGAGCATTCCGGGTTGCCCGACGAGCGTGAAGTAGACAGGCAGGATCAACCCTTGCAGGGAAGCAAGCACGATCACCGACGCGAGGCTCAGCACCGTGGTGACGATCAGGAATCGGCTACCAAGTAGCACCCGCCACCCGTCCCGGAGCGCGACCCAGCCGTTGCCCGTGACAGTGGCCGCAGCGCCGTCCGCGGTGACAACGGCACCGACGTGGTGCGGGATGAGCAACGTCAGCAGCGCCGCTGCCAATGATGTCGCCGCGGTTATCCACAGCACCGTGGACCCGTCGAACAGCACCATGAGCGTCCCTGCCGCCGCTGGGCCGAGCAGCAGCGCGACCGCGCCCAGGGCCTCGCGGACTCCCATGAGCCGTTCCGAAGCGATCCTGCTGTGGCGCACGATCGCGGGCAACAGGGCATCCCTAGCAGTCATGCCCGGCACATCTCCCAACGAACCGATGATGCCGAACAGGATGAACCAGCCCAGGCTCAGTCCCGAGAGCAGGTCGATCAGCGGCAACGCTGCGACCGACGCGGCCGAGACGAGATCGGTCACGACCGACGATGTGCGCCGGTTGATCCGGTCGATGACCACACCCATCAGCAGGCCCGCAAGCATGGCAGGGATCGCCGTTGCCGCGGCGACCGCACCAGCACCGAGGGCACTACCGGTGACCTGCAAGACAATCAGCGGCAGAGCAACGCCCGCGATCGAGTTGCCAAGCAGCGACAGTAAATAGGACGCCAGATACGCAACAGGAGTGAGCCTCATCGCTTCAGTACGAACCATGACGTAGGGGCAGGGTCAAGCGCCGCCGTCATTTGCCCTTCGAGCCGCCAACCTCTGTGACCGAATCACCGCCACATTCCGTGAACAACCACAGGTTGTGAGACACGACTCGCGGAAGTAGCTCGGCGGTAGGAGGACCGTCTCATGAACGGTCGTTCGCGAGGGCTCTATGGAAGACAGGCCATTTAGTCCCGATCCCGCGGGGGACGATTGGGCTTCGGGGCGGTGGGGGCCGAAAGAGGTGCAACGTCCAGCCGGCACTCCGCCCTCACGGCATGCGCTGCGCATCTTTGCGACGACTTGCCTCTCAGTCACGACATCATGAGGCGTATGAACGCACACGATCAGCACATGCCAGGCGAGGTCGTGCGTGGGCGTGTTGTGTCTATCGCGCTGCTCATAATGGGAGCCTTGCAACCAGTTGTCGTCGGCTCGTTGCCGTTCGCAGTCGTAGCGGCGGGGGTCGCAGTCGGGCTGAGCCTATGGCTACGATCTCTCGACGCGGCGGAGGCCAAGGATGCGATCATCCTGGTCGCTCTGCTCTACATCGTCGGCCTGGTTCCGGGCATTGGTCTGTGGCCGAGCGGGCCAGCGATTGCCATTGGGGTGACAGCGCTCATCTCGTGGAGAGCCGGCCGCCTCGCACGGTGGCGTGAATGGCTACGAGTCGGGCGGTTCGATGGACAGGCCTGGGCGACCATAGGAGCAGTGGCCGCCGTGAGTGTCGTTGCCCTCCTGCTCTGGCAAACCGTGTTCGACGGACAGCTGCCGACCACATACAGCGAGCTCGCCGGATCGGTGGCTGCCCCGGTTGCGGTGGCGGGCGCCCTCGGCTTCACCGTCTTGAACGGTGCGATCGAGGACAGCATCTTCTTCGGACTATTGCTGACACCCATGCTGCGGTACTTCCCACCTCGATCGGCTGTCGCTCTCACCGCTCTCGCATTCGGACTCGCACACCTCCACGGCGTTCCAAACGGGATCGTCGGCGTCCTGCTCGCCGGAACGTGGGCGCTGATGCTGGGCTACTTGCGCACCCGCACAGGAGGAATGCTGGCCACCTACCTCGCCCACGTCGTGGCCGATGCAACCATCGTTGCCATGCTGATCCCACCGCTGCTAACCATGTGAGGCTCCAGCCGCGCTGGCTCAAGAAGCCCTCCTCCTTGGGCGCCGAAGCGACGCGACAAACGCGACAATTACCGCCGCGCTTCACAGAGTTGCCGGAAACACGCCGATCGCCGCGGTGCAAAACCCCGTCGCGAAACCCGAACCGATGCAAAAACAAGTGGAGCCCTTTTGCATCATTTGATAGAATTGGTGGGGACCGAGGGGAGCCACCGTGGCCGAGTCGCAGATGAAGATCGAGCAGCAGTACCCGGAGCTGTTCGCGCAGCTCACCGACAAGCAGCGTCGCGCCGTCGTGCAATCCCTCGCCGCCGGCTGGCATGAGGGCTGGGAGCCCACGCGCGAGGACGTCGAGAACCTGACGGACTACGCGCGCGGCGCGATTGACGCGGCCGAGTACGACCGTCGTTCGGCGGCGGCAGCTCACCGCGCGGCCGAGGTGTCTCGACGCGCCGCCGGCGTCGTCGGCGCAGCCTGACGTGGCCGATCGGTTCGATACCTGGGAGTCGTATTTCTATCCCGAGACCATCAACGGTCTGAACGGCACTCTGCGCAACAAGTTCGATGAGCGCGACTTCTTCGAGCTGAAAGCTCGCGAGTACGGGCAGACGGCCCGTCGCGGGTTCGAGCTGGAAGCGGGGATGGTCGATATCCCTAAGACGTTCGACGCGGAGCACTTGAAGGCGATTCACCGGCACCTGTTCCAGGACGTGTACGAGTGGGCGGGGGAGTTCCGCACGGTCAACATGGGCAAGGGTCCGGGGCGCGACTTCGGCCACGTCGACGACGGGGAAGTGGGCCGCTACCTCTCCGAGGTGCACCAGCTCGCGACGTCGACCGACTGGGCCTCGATCAGCCGTAACGACTTCATTGCCACCAGCGCCACCGTGTTCGCGTACGTGAACCAGGCGCACCCGTTCCGCGAGGGCAACGGCAGGACGTCGAAGCAGTTCATGCACGACCTGGCCGAGGGCTCGCCGTTCCGGTTCGAGTTCGACCGGGTGACTCCCGAGCAGTGGAACCAGGCATCCGCTATGAGCCGTCCCGACATGTTCGCGTTCGCTCCTGACCCGTCGTCGCTCGTGCCGATCTTCAACGCGGTGAGTGTCGAGAAGCCATCCCTCGCGGCCGACCCTCTCGCAGACGTCCGAGCCGTCATCAGCGGCAGCTACCAACGGTCCCCGAAAGAAGCGACCAGGGGTGCGGGCCAGAGCGGCCAGCAGCCGCCCCGGGCCCGCCGTAGCGGCCCCGGCCACATGTCCGACCGGTTCCCCACGGCGGGGCTCGAGAGATGACGAACGTGATCGGCTACGCCCGCGTCTCCCGCCGGGAGCAGAACCCGGACGCGCAGGAGGCCGAGCTGCGCGCGGCCGGCGCTACCCGTGTGTTCGTCGACCACGGCGAGTCCAGTCGCATCGCTGCGCGCCCTCAGTGGGTCGCGTGCCTGGATTACCTCCGCGAGGGCGACACTCTTTTGGTGCGTCGCCTCGACCGTCTCGGCGGCAGCGAACGGATCATCCTCGACACGTTGAACGAGCTGCGCGAACGCGGCATCGACATTCGCTCTCTGACCGAACCGCAGATCGACACGACGACCCCGACGGGCCGTGCTCTGTTCGGGATCGTTGCGGTGTTCGCGGAGCTGCGCGTCGACACGATTCGGGAGAACACGCAGCGCGGCATGGATCATGCCCGCGCTCAGGGGAAAGCTGATTGGCCGACCGTCGAAGCTGAGCGCTGACCAGCTCTCCGAGCTGCGCCGTATGCGCGAGGAGGACGGGTCGAGTTTCGCCTACATCGGGAAGGTGCTCGGCGTCGACAAGTCGACCGCCTCCCGTGCCTACGCGGAGCTGTCTCGTTTTGCTGACACTCAGGAGCCGGCAGGTTCGCGGTGAAGCTCACCGGCAGCGAGCTGCGAACGGTCATCGACGAGTTGCAGAGCGCATGGCAAGCACACGGCGACGCCGATTCTCTCTACCAACCCGCGGCGCGGCGGGATCAGCGGTTCACGGGAGAGGACGCCGCGCGGGTCGCCATCGTGCACGGCTGGGCGCGGCACTTGCATGAGACGGCGAGGGCGGCGGCTCTTCTTCTCGATAACCGGATGACCAACGCTGCGCTTCCTCTCGTCCGCCAGATGTTCGAGTGCGCCCTGACCGCTGTGTGGGTCGTTCAGAGCAAGGATCAGCACGGGGTACGCGCGATCATTCGCGAGCACTCCCGTAGCCGCAGAGCGTTCGCGATCGACGCTCACAAGGCGGCGTCACCGACGTTCCGAGAGTCGGCGGATGACATTGCCGATAGCGAGCTCGCTCATGACTTGGCGACGTCGGACAGCTCGCGTCAGTTCCGCGATATCTGCCTCGATCTTTCGCCCGGTGGCGTTGACGCCTACATCTACTACCGAGTCATGTCGAGCTATAGCCATGCGTCCCTGGCAGTCACGGACCTGTACTACAAGGCCGCCGACCCGGGCAGCGGTGCGATGCCCTATCGCCTTGCTGAACCCCGCGCCGCGATACCCGCCGACACGTTGCTCTATTTTGTCGCAGTAACACTCGTCTGGGGTGCTCGCGCGTACACCTACACAAGCCGAGATCACACGCACCGCAGCGTCATCCGTCGTGCAGCCCACACCCTCCAAGTGAACAGCGAAATCCAGCTCAGCGACCACTACCGGCGTCGCCATGCAAAGCCCCGGACGACGAGATAGCTCTCGGCCTTCCGGATGTCATCATCACTCTTTCCCGGTCCCCTTGATACATGCCGTCCTTCACAGCGCAGCACCCCGTCAAGGGTGCGGCCTGCCGCATCACGGAGTGACGCGAAGCGCCCCTGACGAGGTGTCGGGGTGTGACGCGATCTCGGGCATCAGGCGGGGCGAGTTCGACCGCCCCTCGCCGCGCCGGCTGCACTCCCGTCTGGTGGAACGCGCGCGGTCCGCTCGCCGATGGGAGCGAGGTGACGGTCGAGGCATGAGCCGGACCAGAGGGCAGGATGGGAGCATGCGCATCGTCGGCGGAGTCGTGCTCCTGATCGTGGCGACGGCGGTCGGCCTCTTCGGCCCCTTCGCCTTTCTCGTCACCGGACTCGACTGGACGTTCTCCAAGCCCGACACCGTTCTCGAGGACTCCCCCCGCTGGGACGCCGAGCGGCTGTGGCACGTGCAGTTCGGAGTTGCCGCGCTGGTCGTCTGGCTGTTGCTGGCTGTCGGTGCGTACCTCGTCCTGTTCCACGGGCGCGCACGCAAGCGCCCGGTGCTCGCGGGCGTTCTGACCGGTGCGAGCGCACTCATCGTGCTCGGGGCGACGGCCGCGGCACTCTCCTCGCCGCACAGCTTCTGAGCGCGGCATTGCGCCCCAGACCGATGCGAGGATCATCGAACGGTGCAGCGGAGGAGATTCGGATGATCAGTTCTCCGCGCAAGCTCGCCCTCTCTCTGATCGCCGGAGGGGTGCTCGCTCTCGTGGCGGGCACCGTACTCGGCGTCACGACCGGTGTGGCTCTGCTCGGGATGACGGGACAGGTGCTCGGGACATGGTTCAGCTACGTGCCGATCTTCTCGGAACCGACCCCGCGACCCATGCCGGCGCTGGAGCCGCTCTTGCCCGCTGTGGGGCTCGTCGCCGGCATCACGCTCTTCCTCGGGGGCTGGGTGGCGATCATTCGAGGTGCCGCGCACGGCTGGCCCGCGAGGTTCGATCGCTCATCTCTTTGAGCTGATGCCGACCGCGTCCGCTCCGGTCGGGCTACGCCGCCGCGAGCTGGGGAGCGACGCGGGTGATACGGGCGCGCAGCTCGGCCACCGTTTCGTCGAAGGCTTCGATGCTGCCCGCTCGTGCGGGGTCGCGGATGGACCAGTGCACGTCGTCTCGTCCCCGCATCCGTTCGTGGGCGTGGTCGCAGACGCTGATCAGGAAGTCGCCGGGACGCGCGACCTCGTCGACCGAACGAGGGGTCGCATCCGCCTCGAGGGGGATGCCGTGGCGAGCGGCGGCGGCCACCGCGCCGGGATTCACCCGATCGGCGGGACGGGTGCCCGCGGACGCGGCCGGAATGGAGCTGTGGGCAGTCCAGATGGCCTGCGCGAGTTGCGAGCGCGCGGAGTTGGCGGTGCAGACGAAGACCACCCGGCCTCCCACTTTCCGCGGTCCCAGGGCGAGCGCCGAGAACGCTTCGGGGATGAGCTGGAGGTAGCTGCGACGACCGTCGGACTCTGATCGGACACGTCGAGCGATACCGCGAGACTCCAAGACGTTGGCGTGGAAGGCGACCAGGTTCGACTTCATCCCGAGGGTCGCAGCGATCTCGCTCGACGACATGTCGCCGATGGAGAGCAGGTCGACGATCTGCAGGCGTCCCGGATCCGCGAGGGCAGCGAAGGCATCCGCGCGCCGTTGAAGGTCGTCCATTATGCACCTCAGGGTCGCACTTGTCAGCGGGCAGCGCCAAGTGGTTTAGCTCAGTAATCTTTGAGCGACCGCAGCGGGCCGGGCGCCCCCCAAGTCTTCGCCCGCTGCGGTCCCACCGGCGCCAAGAGTCACAGGGAGTCTCGCATGGGTATCGGAACCGGCGCGCTGGTGTCCACCACCCGCCGCGCCCGCGACAACGAACACACCCGCGTGTGAGCACCGCAACGCGACGCGACCGCAGCCGCGGCTCCGAACGGGAGGCCCTCTCGGCCCTTCTCGGCGAGGTGTTCGCGGGGCGATACCGGCTGCTGGAGCCCCTCGGACTCGACGGCGGATCGCGCGTGTTCCGCGCGCGGGACGACATCCTCGCGCGCGACGTCGCCGTGAAGATCTTCCGCGCCGACCCGCGCGATGCTTCCGATCCACCGCGCCGCCTTGCCGCCGCTCACGTGCTCACCGGGCTCGATCACCCGTCTCTGGTGACCCTCTACGACGCGCACCTCGGGCGCGACGGCCGTGGGTTTCTCGTCATGGAGCTCATCAAGGGGCCCACTCTGCGACAGCACCTCGACCAGAACGGTCCTCTCCCCTCCGAGGCGGCCGCGGGGGTGCTCCGGGATATCGCACGTGGCCTCGCCGTTGTCCACGAGGCGGGCATCGTCCACCAGCGTCTCCGTTCGTCGAACACGCTCCTTCGCCCTCTGCGAGACGGCAGTCGGCCTTTCGCCGCGGTCCTCTCCGACTTCGGCGTGACGGACCTCCTGGAGCGCGCGGCACGAGCGGACGGGCTCGACCTCACCGTCGACACGGCGGAGTACCTTCCTCCGGAACGTGTCCACGGCGAAGGCGCCCAACCTGCCTCCGACATCTACTCGCTCGGCCTTCTGATGCTCGAGGCGCTGACCGCGGAGCGCCCCCTTTCCGGCGGACTGGTGCAGGACCTCCTTCTCGACCCTCTGGCGTATGACCCGGAGATCCCCACGACGTTCGGGTACGGCTGGGAACTGCTGCTCACCGCCATGACGGCCCGTGACCCCGACGCACGCCCCACCGCGTCGGAGGTCGCGGCCCTGGCGGCCGAACTGCACGACCTCCCCGAGCCGACGCCGGCAACGGTGATCACCACGGACAGTCCGGAGCCGGTGCCGGCACTTCGAGCCGTGCGTCAGACGCGCGACGTCGTCGCGCGGAAGCGTCGACCCGCGCTCTGGACGTGGGTCACCCACTACCACTAGCCGACGCCTCACGGATTGCACGCGTCGCACGCGGCGGGATCGGCCACCTCCACCGGTCGCCGGCGTTCCCGCCGTTCCGGACACCGCGGGCACCCGTCCACGTCGAGCCGCACCTGCGACGTCGCGTTGCCGCAGGCGCCGCACGGCAGTCCGCGCACCACACCGACCGGTCCGAAACCGGGGCACCCGCACCCCGGGCAGAGGCGAGTGAGGCGTGCGGCGAGCAGCCACGACAGCCGCCGCAGCGTTCGTCGTCGCCCCGGGTTCATGTGCGCACGCAGATCCGGCTCGAGCTCGACCGGACCCCGACGGACGAGGGCGAGGAGGGCCGTGGCATCCTGAATCCCCTTCCTCATGCCCTCGTCGGTGTGCGCCACGACGGCCTGCGCGGGGAAGCCCACGCGCTGGAGATACCGCTGTGCCTCGCTCTCGCTACGGACGGTGCGCCTTGGCGCGATGTGCACGTGCTGGCGGATGCCATGACGCACGCGCATGCCGCGTTCGAGGTCGACGAACACGGCGAGCTCCTCGTGCACCATCGGGCCGAAGCCGCTCAGCGCGGGGGAGAACGACGCCTCGGTCGCGAGACCCGTCGTCGTCCCGAGTTCGGCAGCCGCCCCGCGGGCCTTGGCCGTCGCCGCCTCTTCCGGAGTGAGCAGCCGCGGCACGTCGCGCGTGAACGTCCCGAGGGCGTCGGTGTCGAGCGCCACCGTGGGGGCGACCCACGCGCCGAGCCACCGTCGGAACGCGGGCGCGAACGCCGCCTCTTTCCCGTGGACGGTGCCGATCGCCACCGTGGTCCCGTCGAACGGCGAGGGAGCGCCCATCACACGAAGTAGTCGGCGCGGCTCACCGCGGTGGGCGAGACGAACATCACGCCGGCCGTGCGCTCCAGAAGGGGACGGATGCCGGCGACGATCCCGTCCGCGCGCTCGGGAGCGACGACCGTCACCAGCAGCGTGAGGGCGTCGTGGTCGTTGAACAGCAGGCGACCGCCGCGCGAGCCGTGGTGTCCGACGCCGGCCACACCGGTGATCGCGGTGTAGCCGCGGGCACCGAGCGACTGCATCAGTGCGGAGACCTCGGCGACGTCGTCGCTCGCGACGACCACCTCGATCTTGGTCATCGGGGTCAGTTCGGACGTGCTCATGAGCGGTGCGCCTTCGTGGTGGTCTCGTGATGGAGGACGGGGATGCCGGGGGTCCCGGCCGTGTCGAGGTCGTCGAGCTGCCAGCCGTAGCGGCCCCAGCGCATCCAGGGCGCGTTCTCGCCGGCGCGCACCCGAAGGGTGATCCAGCGGTGAGTGACGAGGGTGCGGACGACCTCGGAGGCCTCGACGATCGTGTTGACGCGCTCGATCGGCGCTTGCACGAACACCTGCAGGCGCACGGGTTCGTGCCGGGCTTCGTGGCCGACGCCCACCGACTGCCAGGGCAGGCCGATCCGCAGGTCGCCGCCGTAGCCCGAGAGCACGCCCACGGTCCCGACGACGTTGTGCAGCGGTTTGGGGCCGGCGCCGAAGCGGTCGGGGGCGACCGTCGACGCGGTGTACTGCGCGTTGATCCACTGCGCCACGATCATCGGCGCGGTGAGGATCGTCTCGAGCCCCGACCCGTCCGGGTCGGCGGCGGCCTCGTAGCTGTGCAGGAATGCCCGCCGCTCGAGGTCGAGCCCGGCCGTGATCGCCCGTGGCCCGACGATGAAGGCCGCGTTGCCCGCGAGCCCCCACTCGGCGTACGACTCCGCCCAGTCGGCGGACCGCCGCTCGGTGTCGCGCACCGCTCCGGCCGCGTCGCTGCCCCCGGGGAGGCTCGCGCTGCGCTCGGCGGTGTTCGCCACCCGCGCGGACTCGAGGTGCCGCCCGAGCTCGAGCACGATCGTCTCGTGCGTGGCGGGCACCGTCCACGGTTCGAGGAGCGTGACCTCGTCGGTCACGGTGTCCATCTGCGCGGCGAGGAACAGCGTGTCCGCGGGGATCCGGATGCCACGCGCGGCCAGCGCGAGGCGCGTCTCGGGGTCGTTGAAGATCATCGCCGCGGCGCGGGCGTTCGGTTCGCCCTCGTGCCCACCGCACGCCCCGCACTGCAGGCTCGACGCGAAGGGGTTGTTCGTGACGGTCGCACCGTGGCCGCACAGCAGCACGATCGGGGCGAAGTCGTCGACGAGGCCCATCATCCGCAGCGCCGTCTCGGCGTAGAGGACGCGCTCCTCGAGCGAGAACACGACGTCGGCGTCCACGTGCGTGGATGGCTTCGCGGGCCTGACCTTCTCGACCAGCGCGCGCCAGCCTTCCGGGGCGAGCGTCCGCATCGCGGAGGCCGCGCCGATCACCCAGCCCGCGGTCTCGGCGAACGCGAAGGGCGTGACCGGCGACTCCTTCAGCGCGTCGAGCGTGGCATCCCGCTCTCCCTCCCCGATCCGCTGCCGCCGCCACCGGCCGAGGGCGTCGCGCTCGACCGACGACTCGGTGATCGCGACCCGCGGGGTCAGCAGGACGGGGCACGAGGCGACCTCGGCGGACCCGTCCGCGGGGCGGAACGAGATCGGCACCGCGAAGAAGCCGGCGAAGCCGAGCGTCTCGACGGGGCCCGCCGCCTCGAGGTGGCGCCGGAAGCTTTCGGACCGCGTGTCGATGCAGAACACGGCCTGGGCGAGCGGGCGGCCGGTCCGTTCGTCTCCCCGCGCGGGCGCGAGCGCGCGGGCCACGCCGCGCTCGTATGCCTCCTGCCAGACGGCGAGCCTGGTCGCCGGGGTGACCAGGGCGAGCGTGCGGCCCACGACCGCGCGGGTGGCGGGGTCGGACGGGTCGGCGCCCAGCGCGAGCGTGACCGTGCCGATCCGCGCCTTGTTGTTGGGCGCGGTCTGCGCCGACGCGGGGAGAGTGGCGTCGGCCGGGAGCAGGAGGCGCTCGAGCGTGACCCGGATGGCGACGAGCGAGGTGAGATCGATCCCCCGCGAGCTGTCCGTGAAGTGCCGGACGAGGGCCGACCAGCCCGGCTGCGCGAGCACGTGCGCCCGCAGGAAGTCCTCGGCCTCCGAGCCCGCGAGCTGCCAGCGGTCGAGGGCGACTCCGATCGCGCTCGCCGCGTCGGCGGGCGTGCTCCGGATGCCGCTGCGCACCCGCCGCGAGAGCGTCGGGTCGACCGCAGCGAGGCGCCGCCAGCCGGTCCACATGCCGTCGCGCCGCACGGGGCCGCTCCACGCGCCCTCGCCGAGGATCGCGGTCAGCCACCGCGCGATGAGGTCGTCGACGCGAGCGTGGATGCGGGGCGCGAGGGCGCTCGCCGGGGTGGGGAGCGAGGAGCCGAGGGCCATCGGGGGCGAGACGAGCAGGTCCTGCCGCAGAACTTCGGCGACCGTGGTGGCGACCTGACCGACCGTGAGGGTGTCGGTCGCGCGCGCCTCGGCGACCGTGAACCGGAGGGCGGCGATCAGGTCGCCCGACGAGATGCGCCCTTGCTCATGCAGCTCGCGGAAGCGCTCTTCGGGCAGCGTGAGCAGGATGCCGTGATCGCGGGCGATCTGTCCGAGAGCGTCTTCCCAGTCGAGGTCCTCGTAACCGGCGACGGGGTTGCGGGCGATGAAGGTCTCGAGCGGGAAGTGCGGCGAGATCGCGCGGCCGGCGGCAGCGACCCAGCCCCGGATGGTGGCCGGTGAAGGAGGAGCGGTGGTGGTCATCAGACTCTCCGGTACTCGAGGGGGCCGCCGGCGGATGCCGGAGCCGAGGACGGGGTGGGGGCGGCGGGGAGCGGTGGCCGACCCCACGCGAGGGCGAGGGCGAAGATCCGGTCGGAGACCGGTCCCGTGGAGCGGATGAGGAGGAGGGATGCCACGGCGATGACGAAGACCGCCACGGCGACGCCCCACGGCAGCGCCGTCGTCCCGTTGGCGGGGACCAGCGCCTCCGCTCCCGGGAAGACCACCGCCACGTACCCGACGACCGCGATCGACAGCGTGAGGAGCAGCGCCGCTCGCGTCGGGACGCGCGCCGAGGACGCGCCGATCCGCGCCCCCGCGACGACGGCGGTTGTGAGCGCGAAGAGGAGGAGGACCGCGGTCGGGTGCGCGAAGGCGTCGCTGCCGATGAGGGCGATCGCGGCGGTCCCCACGATGAGCAGCGCGCCCACGACCCGCCCCATCCGCGAGGGGGTGGACCGGGGGAGAGCCCGGGCGCGGAGCGCGTGTTCCACGGCGGACCCGGCCCCGAGGAACAGGCTCGCCTTGAAGAGCGCGTGGCCGACGACGTGCACGAACGCGAGTCCGTAGGCGCCGAGCGCGCACGCGAGGAGCAGGAAGCCCATCTGTGCCGCGGTGGAGTGCACCAGCCGCCCCTTCACGTCGGCGCGGGTGAGCATCGCGAGCGTCGCGATGAGGAGCGTGACCGCCCCGGCGATTCCGGCGATCCAGGGACCCACGGCCGAGGGGACGGGGGAGAACCGCAGGAGGAGCAGGGCGCCCGCGTTCACGAAGCCCGCGTGCAGGAGGGCGGAGACGGGCGTGGTCGTCGCGGCGGTGGCCGGGAGCCAGCCGTGCAGCGGGAACGACCCCGCGCGGGCGACCGCGGCGACCGCGACGAGGGCGCCGACGAGGGTCGCGGCCACGCCGTCGAGGCTGCCGAGGGCGGCGAGCGAGATCGACCCGGTCGAGGCGGTCGCGACGACGACGGCCGTCCAGAGCGCCGCGTCGCCGATGAAGAGAGCCACGGCGCTGCGCTGGACCGCGACCCGCGTCTGCGGGCCCGAGCCCCCCGTCGCGATCAGGGCGATCGTGCTGAGTGTCGCCAGGGTCCATCCGACGGCCAGCAGCACGACGTCGTCCGCGGCGATGGCGGTCGTCGATCCGAGCGCCGCGAGCGACGAGAGGGCGAAGAAGCTGCGCGAGCGCGGGTCGCCGCGCAGGTGGCGGCTCGCGTACACCTGCACGACGACGGTGAGGGCGACGATGAGCAGCGCGAGCGCGGCACCGGCCACATCGGTGCGGTCGGCGAGGGCGCCCGCGAGCCCGAGCGTGGCGAGAGCCGTGGCAGCGACCCCGGGCCAGACGGCGAGCGAGCCCGGAGTGCGGTGGCGTGTGGCATCCGGCAGGAGGGCGGCGCCGACCGCGGCGAGGAGCGCGGCCGTCAGGAGCGGGGCGATCGGTGACATGCGAAGCAAGTTACATGCATAAAATTGCGTGTGTCAAAACGCAGGCAATGAATAACACGTTCTTGAGTTCCGATAGTGCCGATCACTAGGCTGTGGTGATGAACACCTGGACGTTCCTGACGAACCACGCCCACGTGTTCATCTACGTCTCCCGCGACCCGGGTGCCCGCGTCCGCGAGATCGCGGATGCCGTCGGCATCACCGAGCGCACCGCGCACGGCATCCTGGCCGACCTCGTCGACGCCGGCTACCTCAAGCGCGAGAAGGAGGGCCGACGTAATCGCTACGAGTGCGTCGAGGACCTTCCGCTCCGCCACCCCGTCGAGAGCGACCACCCCGTGGGGGCGCTGCTGCAGGCTCTGCGGGGCTGAAGATCCGCGCGATCACAGCCCACAGCCCGCAGCCCGCAGCCGCTGCCGCGGGCGCGCTGCGAAGCGCGGGTGGCGGGGTTGACTCCTGTCGGGAACGAGGTGAGAAGACACTGGATGTCACGTAGCTCGTGAGGTTTCCAGTGGCCCGGGGCAACTTTGTGGTGATACTTTCCTGGCGACCCTTCGCGCGCAGGGTTTTACGCGTATCAGGGTGCTGACAGATCACGATTCCGAGGGATCGTCCTCTTCACCCCGATGTGCGGCGTGGACTCCGCGACATGGCCGAACGGCGCGACGGGATGGTTTTCACCTGCGAGGGTGGGGCTTCGTCGGCCGGGGTCGACGTCGCGTCGCGCGGTGGCAGCGTGGACGAGCCACTCGGGTACGGGCAGGAACTGCCAGTCGTTAGAGGATCCGTCTCGCCGGAGCTTCGCCTCTTTGCCGCGGCGTACGCCTACCCGCACCCAGGTCTCGCTGTCGCTTCCGACGGCATCACCGAGTCGAAGCTTGTGGTCGTCAGGCATAGCTCATCCACCCGGCATCACTTGGGTTTGACCGGTATCCGCTCAAACTCTTCGCGACATGTCGCGCAACGCGGCTTGTGCTCATGGTCTGCGGTCGGCACGAACCAGTGTCCGCACATCGCCTGCACCGCTTCGCCGTGTACGGATGCGTAGGCGATGTTGTCCCTTCGCGCGTAGTGAGCTATTGTGCCCAGGCGGACCTCGCCCGGCCGTGCGTCAGGTCCGACCTCACCGGACTCCGCGACGGCTCGTGCCGACGTGATCGTATCCTCCGTCAGAACCGTCCAGTGCGAAACCGCGTTGTCCTGGAGGGGGGCAGTCGTCCAGGTCTCGAACTGAGGGTCGATGGCGCTCTTCACGATGATGGACGCCTGTTCGCACAGGCGCGGGCTCTCCCAGTCCGCAGGCACGATCTCCACGACGAGCTCGTGGGCGACAGTTCCGTCCACATCGGTATGCACGACCATCATGGCCAAGGTCAGCAGTTCGCGACCCGAAGGGGAGAGCACAATGACGTCGTACGAGTTCTCGGGATCGTTGAGCGCGGTGTTCAGGAGCACGAGGGCAGTCAGGTGAAGCTGCAGCTTCCACGCGTCGCGGCGAGAGATCTTGTCCTCAACGGCTTCCACCTTGAAGTCCTCGGCCTGGGGAAGAAATCCATCGGAGCCGCCCCGACACCGGCGAGCGAACTCCGTGTAGAAATCCTCCGGTGATCCAGCTCGGTGATAGCCAGCGGCGCCGAGCCACGCCGTCTTCACCCCGGCCTTTTCGATGATGACGGCGGCGCCGCGCCATCGCGCCGAGTAGGTCTGCTTGAACCATTGATGGTCGTTGACTGCGCTGATGGTCTCGCGGAGGGTCCCACGGTCGTCGTCCCCAGCGAACTGTTCGTCGAAGGCGTGAACGAGCGGATGACGGAGCAGTGCGAGCGGTGGCAACAATCTGAGGTGTCGGCTGATGGCTGAGTCGGTGGTGTCCCCGGCCACCGCCTTCTGGGCAAGGACACGCAGCTCGCGAACGTTGTCGAAGTCTGCCGGCGTGGTCCACCCGGACGACAGATCCTCGGCAGCGCATTGCAATGTCACTCGCCGGCTACGCCCCATGACACCAGCATACGAACGTTGCCGACGCCAGAATCAGTCGAACTCGTCTAGCACTAGGTCGTCGAGGTCGTCGGTGTGCGCCGCGGCCTCAGCCATCCGCTTCTGCGTGGCAAGCATGCGGGCTCGGTACGCGACAAGGTCCGTTGCAGCAATGCGCCGGTCGCGTGCCCCTACGACATGATGCGCAAGCGCCCCGGAGTCGAGAATCTTGTAGAGATGAGTCCGGCTTACGCCCAGGAGCTTGGCTGCCTCGGACGGCGTGAAGTCGTCCTTC
The DNA here is from genome assembly GCF_030818255.1 of Microbacterium sp. SORGH_AS_0969. Classification (NCBI taxonomy): domain Bacteria; kingdom Bacillati; phylum Actinomycetota; class Actinomycetes; order Micrococcales; family Microbacteriaceae; genus Microbacterium; species Microbacterium sp. SORGH_AS_0969. Next base: position 1,111,162 of record NZ_JAUTAG010000001.1, on the reverse strand, counting down.
TCTGTCATGACGAAGGTGTCCTGGCCGCCACGGAGCGCATGCGACAGCGTCTCGAGAGTGGCTCGCAGAGGGCCGTCAGGGAGACGGTCGTAGCTTTCCTCGAGGATGTCGATCTCGGTTGTGGGCACGCGGGAAGCGTCGAGCCTAGGCATGGAAGATTCCTCTAATCCTGTGGCGGATGCGCGGAAGGCCGCTGGAGGATGCGGCGGGTGGGGTGATGCGGCGGACTGCTGGTTTTTACCGTCGTCGACGAATGCGCATGACCCAAGTGTCACATATGACACGAATTCCGTCAAATAGGCCATCCAGGCCGACCTGCATCCGTGGGCGTGTCCATCATGCATCTCAGCCGCGTCCGTATGGATCGCTGCATGGTTACCAACCTAGATCCAGATGTCACATATGACGCGTCAAGAATATTCTCTGCTATGCTAGATTCATGACAAACGCTGAGGCCCGTGGGGAGCTGCTCGAAGCCCTCCGCCTTTCGCGTGGACTGACCCAGACGGAGGTGGCTGCGGTGACCGGTATCTCGCAGGCCTCGCTGTCGAAGGCAGAGTCTGGGGCCGACCTCGACGAAGAGAAATGGGATGCACTTGCTGACCTGCTCGGGGTTCCGGTGTCCGCGTTCGCAGGGGTGACGTCCTCGGCTGCCCCCGCCCGCATCTTCCACCGCAAACTCAAGAGCACGCCAAAGGCGGCGGTGACAAAGGTCGCCGCCGAGCTCTCGCTCGTCCGGCTTCGCGTGCGCGACCTCATGGGTCAGCAGCGCACCACGCTGACCCTCCACGATCTCGACGACGGCTTCATCACGCCCCAGGAGGTTGCGCAGGACGTTCGGGAGGAACTCGGGCTCGGTGCTGGGCCTATTAAGAACCTCGTCGCCGTTCTCGAAGACGCCGGCGTGCTCGTGCTCCGCTGGCCGCTGGAGACGATTCAAGTTGACGCCATCGCCTCCTGGCAGGACGGTGAGGTGCCGGTCATCCTCGTCGGCGAGCACGTCCCCGCAGATCGACAAAGGTTCACTGTCGCTCACGAGCTCGGTCACGCGGTGATGCACGATTCTGAGGCCAACGCACCGCAGGAGAAGGAGGCCGACGCGTTCGCCGCCGAGTTCCTCGTCCCGGCCGCCTCTCTTGCGACGGAATGGCCAAGTCCCGCGACCCTTGAAACGCTCCTCCCGCTGAAGAAGCGCTGGGGTGTCTCGCTTGCCGCGCTCATCCGCCGCGGTCGTGACACCGACCTACTTACCGAAGATGAGTACCGCACGTGGAGCATCCAGCTGAGCACCAGCGGGATGCATCGCCGCGAACCCGACCCTACGGAGCGCGAAAACCCGACCGCGCTCGAAACCGCCATCCGCAAGAGCATCGACGCCGGCGCGAGCGTCGATGAACTTGCAAGCAGTGCCTTCATGTTCCCGCGCGAGTTCAGGCATACCTTCCTGCAGGAGTCATCATGATGTTCACTGTCATCGAAAACCCCAACACCGCCCCCTCCAGCGCGTTCCTCGCGCCGCGCTCCGTCGAAGTCGGTGATGCGCTTGCGCTGCTCGCAAACCGTCAGTTCCACGTGTGCGGCGTCAACATGCGTTATGAAGCCGGGCTCATCCGCGCTTTCGCCGGAGGCGCGTTCCTAGTTGGGAGGGGACGCCCCGAAGTTCGCCCAGCAAATCCGGCGCGCGAACCCCAACCTGCCCGTCATCATCGAGCCCCTTGCGCTGAGTACTCACTGGGCCACAGAGGACGAGCCGTTCCTGCGCCGCGGAAGCGACAACACGTTCCAGCTGTCACTTGATGCCGAACTCGACTGGCAGCGGATGGACAGCGATCTCGCCATCACCCCGACGGGTCAGATCCGCAAGAACGACTCCGCCGCCCTCAAGGCTGCACTGCGCGAGGCCAACAAGCTCGACCGCGCCGATTTGCTGTTCGCGATCCCCGTCGCCGCGGGATGGCTGAGCGAGCCGCAGCTCACGAAGCAACTCATCGCCGTAATCAACCGCAGCCGCCACCCCGTTCTTCTTACGTTCACCGACCCCACCAACCCGGTCGGCAGCATGTCTCGTGCCCGCGCGTACCGTCAGATCTTCCAGGAGGCTACCGTCCCCGTCCTTGCGTACCGAGCCGACCTCGTCGGGTTCGACGCGCTCGCCCACGGTGCCATCGCCTCTGCTATCGGGTCGTATCCGAAGCTGCGGCGCCTCACGCCAGTCGGCGGACGAGGCGGTGCCATCGACCGTGAAGACATGTCGCCGCACATGATGATCACTGACATGCTGCGGATTGTTCGGTCCACACACATGCGTCGCGACTGGTTCGCTGGCGTCAACCCCATTCACTGTTTCTGCAGCATCTGCCGCGGTGAAGCCCTCGACCGCCTGCACGGCGAAGAGCCCGAACGTCGCATCGGGCACAACCACAACGTCGTCTCGCTCGACAGCCTCTATTCGCTTTACATCGACCTCGACGAGCCTGGCCGGCGAGCACTTTGGGCTCGTCAGGTAGCCGGAGCGCTCGACACCTACCCGCAGCTCGAGTCGCACATTGGTCGCCCACTCAAGGTTGACAACATCCTCGAAAAGGTGTGGGCGACGACGTCCTAGCCGAGGAGGTCGCGGTGCCGGCCATACACGAGCTCCGCGAATCGCCATCGCGCTGAGGACCAGCGCTCGGCGACGAAGGTTGCAGGCGCTAGCAGACGGCGGCCGTCGGCATCGATGAAACCGATCCCGTAGTGGGATGCTTCCGTGAGCGCGAGAGCGTTCGCAGCGCGTGAGGAATGCACCGTGCGCGGACCGTAGCCCGCCAACCGATGCGCGACGGAGCATCCGCGCTGGAGAGTCGCGGAGGAGATCTCGATGCCGAGGACGTCTACGACCGCGCCGATGCGGCGTCGCGCCCAAAGACCCCCGTCGGGGTCGCTGATGACAGTGGCAGCAGCCGACGAAGTGGGGTTGCGAAGTACGCGCTCGAAACGGGGGTCCACGGGCCCGATGCAGTCCGTGGGGAGGGTGAGGAGCGCGGCGAGGAGAAACTCGTTCGCAAACGCCCCAACGTTCGCGTCAATTCGCGCCTCATGCTCGCCAGGGTCCACGGTGTAGGTCACCGTCAGCTCCGCGCCGTCGAACACCCCCATGTGCCGGAACGCCTGACGAGATGCGCCGGGAACCTCCAACACCTCAAGCATCGGCGAGCTCCTGAGCTGCCCGCCAAAATGAGTGCGGCAGCCGACGGAACCGGACGGGCTCCGTCCTGACCTGACGTTCCAATCTCTCCATCAGTCCCACTCCTTCCAGGGTGACGAGGATACGCTGCACCGCCGACTGCCCGAGCTCGAGCTCCCTCTGCAACCTTTGCGAGTCGACGACGTCGTCCCCGTGGCTGATGACCCCCGCGACCCGCAACATATGCACGTTATTGAACAACAGCTTGGACCTAGCAGCGACGCTACCACTCACGCGGTTAGTGTAACCCGAAACCCGGGTTGCGAGTTACATGAAATGCCGGTGCCACCGCGCGCCCTCGGCTCGTCCAAGATCTGGGATTGACTTGAAGCATTGCGAATGCAGCAAGTGCGCATCCCCGACAATTTCGGCTCCGCGGTTGCGCCCTCGTCCGGCGAGCGCTAACGTGCAACCAAATGGTTAAACAAAATCTCCTCAACGACGCCGACATCGACCGCGTCTTCCATGCGCTCGCCGACGCGACGCGGCGCGACATCGTGCGGCGCACGCTCGTCGCGGAGCAGTCGGTGTCGGAGCTCGCGGCCGGGTACGCCATGTCGTTCGCCGCCGTGTCGAAGCACATCTCCGTGCTGGCCGAGGCGCGGCTCATCACCAAACGCGCGGAGGGAAGGGTGCGATTCGTGCGCGCCGACCCCGCCGCGCTCGCGCGGGCGCAAGAACTGCTCCGCTCCTACGAGAACCTCTGGCGGGGCCGTATCGACCGGCTCGACGCCCTGTTGGCCGAACCCGCGCCCGCGGATCCCGGCCTCGAAGACGCCGGGGACCCGGCATCCGTCCCTCCACCCACGAACTGAACCGACGAAGGAGTCCGTCATGCCCGTCACATCCGTCGAGAGCGACGCCGAAGCGCTCACCATGACCCTGGTCGCCGACTTCCCTGTCGGCCCCGAGCGGCTCTGGACCGTGTTCACCGACCCGCGGCAGCTCGAGCGCTTCTGGGGACCTCCCGGTTGGCCGGCCACCTTCGCCTCCTTCGACTTCGAACCGGGCGGCCGTGCCCGCTACTCGATGGCCAGCCCGACCGGTGAGATCGCCCGGGGCAGCTGGGAGTTCATCGCCATCGACGCTCCGCGCGGCTTCGAGGTCGTGGATTCGTTCCTCGACGAGGAGGGCGACCCGATCGAGGGCATGCCCGCCATGCGAATGACCTTCGCGTTCGACGAGACCGATACGGGGTCCCGCCTGACGAACATCACGTACTTCGACTCGCTCGACGCACTCGAGCAGCTCACCGCGATGGGCGCCGTCGAGGGTGCCACGCTCGCGATGAACCAGCTCGACGCGGTGCTCGTGGGGCTGCGGGAGTTCGCGCAGGGGAAGGGCACGCGACTCGAGATCCTCGACGACCAGCACGTGCGCATCACGCGGCTCATCGACGGTCCGCGCGAGCTCGTCTGGCGCGCGCACACCGACCCCGACCTCATGCGGCGCTGGATGCTCGGCCCCGACGGCTGGCGCATGAGCGTCAGCGAGGTCGACGTCTCGGTCGGGGGGACGTACCGCATCGCCTGGGAACCCGAGGAGGGCACCGAGGGCGAGCCCTTCGGCTTCGACGGCGAGACGCTGCTCGTCGACGAGCCGCGCCGCATCGTGCAGACCGAGCACATGACCGGCACCGACTACCCCTCCACGACCAACGACCTGTCGTTCTACGAGGAGGACGGCGCGACCCTGGTCACGCTGCTCATCGAGTATCCGGATGCCGCCACCCGCGACGCCGTCCTTGCCACGGGCATGGTCGACGGCATGGAGCAGAGCTTCGAGCGCATGGAGCGCGTGGTCATCGGGTGATCTCCGGATGCCGCGGCCTCAGGGTCGCGGCATCCTCTCGGCCGGGCACGCGGAATCGGACCGACGTAGCGGATTCGGATGCCGCGGCCTCGCTGCTCCGATTCTGTCGCCGCGCTCCGATTCCGGTGCCGCGCGTCAGGCCGCGGGCGCCGCCCGCCGCACGAGCTCGCGGATCCGCTGCTCCACCTCGGGGGTCACCTCGACCACCGCGAACGACACCGGCCACATCGGGCCGTCGTCGAGCTGCGCGGTGTCGTCGAAGCTGACCGTGCCGTAGCGCGTCTTGAACTTCGAGGCCGGCTGGTAGAAGACCACGACCTTTCCATCTTTGGCGTAGGCCGGGAAGCCGTAGAACGTCTTCGGGGTCAGGTGGGGTGCCTCTTCGAGCACGATGACGTGGACACGCTCGGCGATCGCGCGGTCGGTTCCCTCGAGCTTCTCGATCGCCTCGAGGCAGGCCTCGTTCTCCTTCTGGAGCTTCGCGAGGCCCTTCAGGCCCTTCATCGCCTGGAGCTCCTCGGCCCGCTGCTTCATCGCCGCGCGCTCTTCTGCGCTGAATCCGGTGGCCATGGCATCCGCCTCTCTCCGTGGTGGTCGCAGGATATCGCCGCCCCGGCGGCCCGACCATCCGCTGCCCGCCGTCGGCGTCGGCTCGCGGCGTCCCCTCGTGAGTGTCGGCGTGGGCGTGGGCGCTGGCGAGCGGACATCCGGATGCCACAGCCTCAGGCCTGCCGCAGCCCTTCCTCGAGCGCGACCCAGGCGAGCATCGCGCACTTCACGCGGGCGGTGTACTTCGAGACGCCGGACAGCGCGGCGGCGTCGGCGAACGTCTCCTCGTCGAGGGGGATCTTGCCGCGCGAGCGCAGCGCCTCGCGGAACGACGCGATCAGGGCTTCGGCGTCGGCGCGTGGCATCCCCTCGTCTCCGCCGTCTTCCTGCAGGAGCGCCACCAGCATGGATGCCGAGGCCTGCGAGATCGAGCAACCGGCGCCCTCCCACGTGACCGAGGCCACGCGGTCGCCCTCGACGTCGACGCGAAGCGTGATCTCGTCGCCGCAGACCGGGTTGCGCTGGTGCACCGTCGCGCTGTGCGCACCGGGCTCGACGAGGCCGAAGCCGCGGGGCTTCTTCGCATGGTCGAGGATCAGCTCCTGGTACAGCGACTCCAGCCCGCTCATGCGTCGACCCCGAAGAATCCGCGGACGCCCGACACCGCGTCGAGGAAGGTGTCGATCTCGGCCTCGGTCGTGTGGATCGCGGCGCTGGCCCGCACGGTGGCGGTGATGCCGAAGCGCCGATGCAGCGGCTGGGCGCAGTGGTGACCGACCCGGGCAGCGACCCCGCGTGAGTCGAGGAACTGACCCACGTCGTGCGCGTGGACACCGTCGACGACGAACGACTGCAGGGCGACGCGGTCGGCGGCATCCGTGTCTCCGAGGAGGCGGACACCGGGAATCGAGCGCAGCCCCTCGCGCATGCGCTTCTCAAGGGTCGCCTCGTGTGCGCGCGCGGCGTCGAGGTCGTGCTCGCCGAGCCAGCGGATCGCGGCGGCCAGGCCCACGGCCTGGGACACCGGCTGCGTGCCGGCCTCGAAGCGCTGCGGCGGCGGGAGGTACTCGGCGCGGTCGAGCGTGACGGTCGTGATCATCGATCCGCCCGTGATGAACGGGGGCAGCGACTCGAGCACCTCGTCGCGGCCCCACAGGGCACCGATGCCGTAGGGACCGTGGATCTTGTGGCCGGAGAACACGGCGAGATCGACCCCGGATGCCGGAAGGTCGAGCGCGAGGTGCGGCGCCGACTGGCACGCGTCGAGCACCGTCAGCGCGCCGACGCCGCGAGCCAGGGTGACGAGCTTCGCGACCGGGTTCACGATGCCGAGCACGTTGGAGACGTGCGCGAACGCGACCACCTTCGTGCGCTCGCCGATGAGGTCGGCCGCGGCGCGCATGTCGAGGGTGCCGTCGTCGAGGACGGGGATGTGCCGCAGGCGCGCTCCTGTGCGGGCGGCGAGCTCCTGCCAGGGGATGAGGTTCGCGTGATGCTCGGCCTCAGTGACGACGATCTCGTCGCCCTCGCGCAGACGCCCCGCGTAGCCGAGGGACCCGGCGACGAGGTTGAGGCCGGCGGTGGCGCCGCTCGTCCAGACGAGCTGCTCGGGCTCGGCGCCCACGAACTCGGCAACCGTCGAGCGGGCGTCTTCGAACAGCTCGGTCGCCTCGGCGGCGAGCGTGTGCGCCCCGCGGTGCACGGCGGAGTTCGCGCGCTCGAGGAAGTCGCGCTCGGCGTCGAGCACCGCGCGCGGTTTCTGGCTCGTCGCGCCGGAGTCGAGGTAGACGAGCGGATGTCCGTCGACCTCGGTCTCGAGGATCGGGAAGTCGGCGCGCACGGCGTCGACATCGAAGGGGAGGGTCACCCCTCCAGGCTACGCGGCGCGGGGTGGGTGGCGGCGGGTGGGTGGGGGCTGGGCGTCCCACGGACGTGGCGGGCCGGCCCGGCCGATGTCGAGGGGCGGTTCGGACGGCGGGGGCGGGCGAAACTCCTGACAGAGCGGACGCCGTGCCCCCGCGGTCGCGGGTTCGGGCGCGGAGGGGGACTGAATCTCAGGAGTTTCGCTCGCTGGCGCGTGCCGCGCTCCGGAAAGAACTGCCCGATTGCCGCACAGAGCGGCCGAACCGGGAGCACCCGGGGCCGTTCTCCGGAGCGCGGCACGCGCCCGGCCGCAGGGACCCGTAGGGATCGCCGGGCGCGCCGTATGGGAGTCGTGAGACTCCCGCACCCCGCCGTACGACCGGCGTAGACCGGATGCCATGACCCTCACGGCTCTCCTCCCCACCCTCCGCTCGAGCATCCCGGCGCCCTTCGACGCCGCGGCCTGGCCCGCGGGCTCCGCGCCCACCCTCGACGACGTGACCGTCCGCGCGGTGTCTGTCGGGCGGTACGCCGAGATCTGCGGCACGCCCTGCGTGTGCACGGGACCGGCGGTGATCCCGGCGTCGGGCGGGGTGGCATCCGCGAGTCTGTCGACCACCGTGGTGGTGGCGACGGTGACGGATGCCGGACCCGCGGGGCTGCGCCTCGACGCGTGCGTCGCGGGGCTCGAGGCCGTTTGGCGCGAAGCGCGACTGATCGGTCGCGTCTCGCACGCTTATGACGAGCCCTTCGCGGTGTTGGACGCTCACGGCTCGGCCGCGTGCGGAACGGTCGTGCTGCCCGGCGACGTGCACGTGGGCGACCGCGTCGCCTTCCCCTGGCCCGGATGCCACACGGTCGGCGAGGTCCGCTGATGCTGCTCCACTCGATCGTCTACGCGTGCCGCTGCGCGCGGGTGCAGGCGGAGTTCGAGGGGTGCTCCGCCGGCGACGAGGTCGAGGCCGAGCGGAACTCCTGAGTTTTCGCTCGGCCGAGTGGGCGGGCGCGACGCGGGGGCGTGCGAAACTCCGGAGTTTTCGCTCGGTTGAGGCCGGAACCGGGGTGTAAGACGGCCGACGGCTCGGTTTCTCCGGAGTTCGGCCCGGCGGGCGGATGGCCCCGGCCGCGGCCGAACCCGCCGCCTCACACCACCAGCCGATACCCCATCCCCTGCTCCGTCAGCAGGTGCGCCGGGTTCGACGGGTCGGCCTCGAGCTTCTTGCGCAGCTGCGACATGTACAGCCGCAGGTAGCCGCTGTCTGCGACCTGCTCGCTCGCCCAGATCTCCTTGAGCAGCGTCTGTCGCGTCACCAGCGACCCGGGGTTGCGGGCGAGGAACTCCAGCATCCGCCACTCCGTCGGGGTGAGGTGCACGCGGGTGCCGTCGCGCAGCACCGCCTTCGCGGCGAGATCGACCTCCACGTCTCCGAAGCGCACCACCGCGTCGCCCGAGGCGGGGATCGACCGCCGCGCGTGCACGCGGAGCCGCGCGAGCAGCTCGTCGATCTGGAACGGCTTCGTGACGTAGTCGTCCGCCCCGGCGTCGAGCGCGTCGACCTTGTCGGCCGAGCCCGTGCGTCCCGACACGACGATGATGGGCACGCTCGTCCACCCGCGCAGCGCCTGGATCACCTGCACGCCGTCGAGGTGTGGCATCCCGAGATCCAGCAGGACGATGTCGGGGTGCGCCTGGGCGGCGAGGGTGATCGCCGCGGCGCCGTCTGCCGCGGCCACGACGTCGTACCCGTGCGCGCCGAGGGTGATGCGCAGCGCGCGGACGAGCTGCGGGTCGTCGTCGGCGATCAGAATCTTCACGGTGCGTCCTCTCGGATCCCGGATGCCACGGCCTCGGCTTCGCGCTCGGCGATCGGCAGCGTCACCACCATCGTCAGTCCGCCGCCCGGGGTGTCCTCGGGGACCAGCGTGCCCCCCATACCCTCGGCGAAGCCGCGCGAGAGGGCGAGCCCCAGCCCGAGGCCGGCGGTGTTGTCGGTGTCGCCGAGCCGTTGGAACGGCGAGAACATGTCGGTCCGACGCTCCGCGGCGATGCCGGGGCCGTGGTCGATCACGCGGATCTCGGCGATCCCGCCGAGCCGGCTCGTCGCGATGCGCACGCGCACGCCCGCCGGCGTGTACCGCTGTGCGTTCGCGAGCACGTTGACCAGCACGCGCTGCAGCAGCACCGCGTCGGCGCGGAGCGCGGGCAGTTCGGGGTCGAGGGCGAGCTCGACCTCGTCGGGACCCAGGTCGAGTTCGTCGAGCGCCGCGATCACGACATCGGCCGCGTCGACGGGCGCGAGAGACACCGCGAGCACGCCCGCCTGCACGCGGCTTACGTCGAGCAGGTCGGTGACCAGCACCGAGAGCGTGGCGAGGCTCTCGTCCGCGGTCTCCATGAGCTCGCGGCGGTCGTCGTCGGAGAGGTGATCGCCCGCGGCGCGCAGTCCCCCCAGGGCGGCGACGGCGGATGCCAGGGGACGGCGCAGATCGTGGCTCACGGCCGAGAGGAGCGCGCTGCGGACCTGGTCGGTCTCGGCGAGGGCGCCCGCTTCGGCGGCGGTCTCGGCCAGGTCGGCCCGTTCGAGGGCTGCGGCGAGCTGAGCGACGACGACGTCGAGGAGGCGGCGGCTGCCGGCATCCAGATCTCCGCCGTGCAGTTCGAGGGTGGCGCGTCCGTCGCCGACCGGAATCGTGGTCCGCCGCTCGTCCCGGACCGGCTCGCCGTCGGTCGCGAGCACGCGTCCGTCGGCGGCGACGAGGCGCACGCCGGCCAGGCCGAACGCCTCGCGCGCGCGGCTGACCAGCGCGGGGACGGCGACCTCGCCGCGGAGCACGCTGCCCGCGACCGTGGCGAGCAGTTCGGCCTCGGCGGAGGCGCGGCGCGCGGCGCGGGCGCGGCGGGCCGCCTGGTCGACGACGACGCTCACGAGCATCGCGATCACGACGTAGAGGACGAGGGCGATCGCGTGCACGGGGTCGCTGATCGTCACCGTGTGCACGGGCGCGATGAAGAGGAAGTCGAGGGTGAGACCCGACAGGACCGCCGCGAACACCGCCGGCCAGATCCCTCCGATCAGCGCGACGATCACCACGAGCAGCTGGTAGCTGAGCACGTCGGTCGTGATCGAGTCGTCGGAGCCGGTCGCCAGCAGGAGCAGCGAGATGATCGGGCCGCCCAGGAGGGCGGTGACGAAGCCGAGGAGGCGCCGCTTCCTGCTCAGCGCGGGGCCCGTCAGACGCGGCAGCGCGAACCGGCCGCCCGCGCGGGCGTGATTCACGATGTGCACGTCGATGTCGCCCGACTCGCGGATGACGGTGTTACCGATGCCGGGACCGGTCAGGGCGGCACCGAGGCGTCCGCGTCGGCTCACGCCGATGACGAGCTGCGACGCGTTCACCGAGCGGGCGAAGTCGACGAGAGCGGTGGCCACGTCGTCGCCCACGACCTGGTGATACGTGCCCCCGAGCTGTTCGACGAGGGCGCGTTGCGTCTCGAGAGCCCCCGGGTTGCTCGTTCGCAGACCGTCCTGCGTCGACACGTGGACGGCGAGCAGCTCGCCACCGGCCGAGCGCGCGGCGATGCGCGCCCCGCGGCGGAGCAGCGTCTCTCCCTCGGAGCCGCCGGTCAGCGCGACGACGACGCGCTCGCGCGCCTGCCACGCCCCCTCGATGCCGTGCTCGGTGCGGTAGCGCTGGAGCGCGGAGTCGACCTCGTCGGCGAGCCACAGCAGCGCGAGCTCGCGCAGGGCCGTGAGGTTGCCGAGGCGGAAGTAGTTCGACAGCGCCGCGTCGATGCGTTCGGCGGGGTAGACGAACCCGGCCGACAGGCGATCGCGCAGAGATTGCGGCGCGAGGTCGACGACCTCGATCTGGTCGGCCGCGCGGACGACGGCATCCGGAACCGTCTCGCGCTGCGTCACGCCGGTGATCTTCTCGACGACGTCGTTCAGCGACGCGATGTGCTGGACGTTGACGGTCGTGATGACGTCGATCCCCGCGTCGAGGAGCTCTTCGACGTCGGTCCAGCGCTTGTCGTTCGCGGATCCCGGCGCGTTGGTGTGGGCGAGCTCGTCGACGAGGGCCAGATCCGGATGCCGCGCGATCACCGCCGCGAGATCCATCTCGTCGAGCACGACCCCGCGGTGGGCGACGGCTCGACGTGGGACGACCTCGAGGCCCTCGGCCTGAGCGGCGGTGGCGGCTCGACCGTGCGTCTCGACGACCGCGATGACGACATCGCGTCCCTCGGCGGCGAGCCGGCGTCCCTCTTCGAGCATTTCGTAGGTCTTGCCGACGCCCGGGGCCATGCCGAGCAGGACGCGCAGCGTGCCGCGCTTCACGGCCGCGCTCCCGCGCCCCGGGTCCCTGAGCTTGTCGCCGGGTCCGGTCGTGAGGGCGTTCCGGGGGCTTCGACAGGCTCAGCCACCTCCGGTGCTCGAGAGGTCCCTGAGCTTGTCGAAGGGACCGGGACGCCCGCGCGGCCCCGCCGCCGCGCGAGGGGCGCGGCGGCGAAGGACGCGACGGAGGTCATGCCAGCGATTCTCGTCGCTCACCGGGCATCGAGCGCGCGATTGAGCTCGAACACATTCACGCGCGGGTCACCGAGGTACCCGAGATCGCGCGGCAGCGTGTGCTGCGCCACCAGCGCCTCCACCTCCGACGACGGGATGCCGCGAGCCTCCGCCACGCGCGCGACCTGACGCTCGGCGTTCTCGACCGAGATGTCGGGATCGAGCCCCGAGCCCGAGGCTGTGACGGCGTCGGCGGGGACCGACCCCGCACCGTTGAGGTCCCGGAAGTCCGACTGCCCCTGCTGGATCGAGGCGATGAGGTCGGGGTTCTCGGGGCCGAGGTTCGAGCCGGTCGAGGCGGCGCCGTCGTACGAGGCGGCGGAGGGACGCGACTGGAAGTACTGCGGCAGCGCCTGGCCGTCGGCATCCTGGAACGACTGCCCGATGAGGGCCGAGCCGACCACGGCGCCGTCGGCCGAGCGGACGAGCGAGCCGTTCGCCTGGAACGGGAGCGCGACCTGGCCGATCGCGGTGATGAGCAGCATGTAGCCGATGCCGAGTACGGCGGTGAAGACGAGCATCGCGCGGACGGCGACGCCGGCGGTACGCAGGGTGGTGCGCATGACGGGGCCTTTCAGAAGCCGGGGAGCAGGCTCACGACGAGGTCGATGAGCTTGATGCCGATGAAGGGGACGATGACGCCGCCGAGCCCGTACACGAGCAGGTTGCGGCTGAGGATGCTCGACGCGCTCGCCGCGCGGTATTTCACTCCGCGCAGGGCGAGGGGGATGAGCACGATGATGACGATCGCGTTGAAGACGATCGCGCTGAGCACCGCGGATGCCGGAGACGACAACTGCATGATGTTCAGCACCGCGAGGCCCGGGAACACCCCCATGAACATCGCCGGGATGATCGCGAAGTACTTCGCGATGTCGTTCGCGAGCGAGAACGTCGTGAGGGCTCCGCGGGTGATGAGCAGCTGCTTGCCGATCCGCACGATGTCGATGAGCTTCGTCGGGTCGCTGTCGAGGTCGACCATATTGCCGGCCTCCTTCGCCGCCGAGGTGCCCGTGTTCATCGCGACGCCCACGTCGGCCTGCGCGAGCGCCGGGGCGTCGTTCGTGCCGTCGCCGGTCATCGCGACGAGGTTGCCGCCCTCCTGCTCGCGCTGGATGAGGGCGAGCTTGTCCTCCGGCGTGGCCTCGGCGAGGTAGTCGTCGACCCCCGCCTCGGCCGCGATCGCCTTCGCGGTGAGGGGGTTGTCGCCCGTGATCATCACGGTGCGGATGCCCATCGCGCGAAGCTCGCCGAAGCGCTCGCGGAGGCCGTCCTTGACGACGTCTTTGAGGTGGATGACGCCGAGCACCCGGCCGGTGCCGCCCGAAGCGGAGGTGGCTGAGCCTGTCGAAGTCACCGGGGGTTGCGTGGGTCCGGTCCCTTCGACAGGCTCAGGGACCTCGGTCGCGTGCTCAGCGGCCTCGGTCGCGGCGGCAGCGACCCGGGCGGCGACCGAGGTGGCTGAGCTCGTCGAAGCCACCGGGCCCCTCTCGGGAGTCCACGTCGCCACCACCAGAGGCGTGCCGCCCGACTGCGAGATGGCATCCGTCTCGCTCTGGAGCTGCACGCGCAGCGCCTCGCGAACGGGGGCTCCGGATGCCGCGAGCCAGGCCACCACGGCCGACGCGGCGCCCTTGCGCACCTGCGTGCCGTCGGTGAGGTCGAGGCCGCTCATGCGGGTCTGGGCCGTGAACGGGACGGGTTCCGCGCCGCGGGGCATCTCGGCGACGATGCCCTGGGCCGCGGCCAGTTCGACGACCGAGACGCCCTCGGGGGTCGGGTCGGCCTGCGACGAGAGCGAGGCGTACTCGGCGAGCAGCGGCCCGCCGACGCCGTCGAGCGGCACGAAGGCCGACGCGCGCCGGTTTCCGTACGTGATCGTTCCGGTCTTGTCGAGCAGCAGCGTCGTGACGTCTCCGGCGGCCTCGACCGCGCGGCCCGACATGGCCAGCACGTTGCGCTGCACGAGACGGTCCATGCCCGCGATGCCGATCGCGCTCAGCAGCGCGCCGATCGTCGTGGGGATGAGGCACACGAGCAGCGCCACGAGCACGGGGATCGACACCGGCGACGCGGCGTACGACGCGATCGGGTTCAGCACGAGCACCACGACGACGAACACGATCGACAGGCTCGCGAGCAGGATGTTCAGCGCGATCTCGTTCGGCGTGCGCTGGCGCGAGGCGCCCTCGACGAGCGCGATCATGCGGTCGACGAAGGTCTCGCCGGGCTTCGAGGTGATTCTCACGACGATCCGGTCGCTCAGCACGCGGGTGCCGCCGGTCACCGCGCTGCGATCACCGCCCGACTCGCGCACGACCGGGGCGGACTCTCCGGTGATCGCCGATTCGTCGACGGTCGCGATGCCGTTGACGATGTCGCCGTCGCCGGGGATGAGCTCTCCGGTCTCGACGAGCACGATGTCGCCGACGCGGAGGTCGCCCGAGGGGACGTCCTCGGTGGCGGCCCCGGATGCCGAGGGGTCGGCCTTCTCGTCATACGAGACGACCCGGCGGGCCGAGGTCGTCGTGCGCGTCTTGCGCAGGGTGGCCGCCTGGGCCTTGCCGCGCCCCTCGGCGACCGACTCGGCGATGTTCGCGAAGAACACCGTGAGCCACAGCCAGACGGCGATGCCCCACGTGAAGCCGAAGGGCAGGGCGTCGGTCGCTGAGCCTGTCGAAGCGTCCCCCAGGAACGGCTCGGCAAGAGCGATCAGGGTGGTCAGCGCCGCCCCCACCCACACGAGGAACATCACGGGGTTCCGCCACTGCGCGGCGGGGTTGAGCTTCTTCGCGGCGCCCGGGAGGGCGGCGACGATCTGCGCGGCGCTGAAGGCGCGGCGCGGGGCATTGGCCGGGGCGCCGGACCCTTCGACAGGCTCAGGGGCCGGCTGCGACGCAGGGGAGGAGGTCAACGTGGACATCAGCGGACAAGTCCTTCGGCGAGGGGCCCCAGGGTGAGGACCGGGAAGTAGGTGAGGGCGGTGACGATCACCGCGACGCCGGCGAGCAGGCCCGCGAACTGCGGTCGATGCGTCGGCAGGGTTCCGGCGGTGGCGGGCACGGCATCCTGAGCCGCGAGAGAACCGGCCAGGGCCAGCACGAACACGATCGGCAGAAAGCGTCCGAGCAGCATCGCGACCGCGAGGGCCGTGTTGAACCACGGGGTGTTCGCGGTGAGCCCGGCGAACGCCGAGCCGTTGTTGTTCGCCGCCGAGGTGAAGGCGTAGAGCACCTCACTGAACCCGTGCACGCCCGGGTTGAGGATCGCGGTGTTCTCGACGTCCTCGCGAATGCCCGGCAGGGCGAAGCTCAGCGCCGTCCCGGCGAGCACGAGCGTCGGCGTGACGAGGATGTACAGGCTCGCGAGCTTGATCTCGCGCGGCCCGATCTTCTTGCCGAGGTACTCCGGCGTGCGGCCGATCAGCAGACCGCCGACGAACACCGCGATCACGGCGAGGATCAGCATCCCGTACAGCCCCGAGCCGACGCCGCCGGGGGCGATCTCGCCGAGCATCATGTTGATCATCGGCATCATGCCGCCGAGTGCCGTGTAGCTGTCGTGCATCGAGTTGACCGCACCCGTCGAGGTGAGCGTGCTGGTCGTGCCGAACAGCGTCGATCCGAAGATGCCGAACCGCACCTCCTTGCCCTCCATCGCGCCGCCCGCGAGGGTCGGTGCCGTGCCCGCGGCGGCGAGCTCCGCCCAGGTGAGGAGAGCGGTGGATGCCACGAAGATCGCGCCCATCACCCCCAGGATCGTGTACCCCTGGCGGTCGTCGCCGACGATGCGGCCGAACGCGCGGGGGAGCGAGAACGGGATCACGAGCATGAGGAAGATCTCGAGAAGGTTCGTCCACGGCGTGGGGTTCTCGAACGGGTGCGCCGAGTTGGCGTTGAAGATGCCGCCGCCGTTGGTGCCGAGCAGCTTGATGGCCTCCTGGGACGCCACCGGCCCGCCCGGGATCGACTGGGCCGCGCCCGTGAGGGTCGTGGCATCCGTGAATCCGTTGAGGTTCTGGATGGCGCCGCCCGCGAGCAGGACGATCGCCGCGATGATCGAGAAGGGCAGCAGGAGGCGGTAGGTGCCGCGGATGAGGTCGACCCAGAAGTTGCCGATGACTCCGCTGCGGCGATACGCGAAGCCGCGCACGAGAGCGACGGCGACGGCGATGCCGACCGCGGCGCTCACGAAGTTCTGCACGGTCAGGGCGGCGAACTGGACGGTGTAGCCGAGGGTCGACTCTCCGCCGTACGACTGCCAGTTGGTGTTGGTGACGAACGAGACGGCCGTGTTGAACGACAGCGCTTCGCCCGGGGCGTCGAGGCCCAGCGAGAACGGCAGCACCGCCTGCAGGCGCATGATCGCGTAGACGAAGACGACGCCGACGAACGAGAACAGCAGCACCGAGCGCAGGTAGGCCTGCCAGGTCTGGGCGCTCTTCGGGTCGACGCCGATCAGGCGGTAGGTGCCGCGCTCGATCGCGAGGTCGTGCTGGCCGGTGTAGATGCGGGCGATGTAGTCGCCGAGGGGGCGGTACGCGAGGCCGAGGGCGACGACGAGCGTGAGGCTGGTGAGGAGAATTGACATGTCAGAACTTCTCCGGCCGGACGAGCGCGACCACGAGGTACACGACAGCGGCGACCGCGAGCACCGCGGCGAGGATCGAGAAGAAGATCACGAGCGGTCCCCGTCCTCGCGGAAGGCACCGGCCGCGTTCGCGTCGGAACGCGCGGTGGAGGTGCCGCGGGGCGCGAGAGTGCTCGCCGGCGGGCCGAGCTTCTCGACCCCCTTGGCGACGAGGGCGACGAGCGCGAACAGCGCGACGGTCGCGACGAGGAAGACGGCATCGAGCACGACGACTCCAGGTTCGGGGGTGTCCGCGGCGGACCGCGGGCGCCGCGGGGCGGCACGTCTGTCGATCCAACGCGCCGGGGGCCCGGCATCCGGGCGTCCTAACGGTATCCCTACGGGTCGGTGACCGACGCATACGGCGTGCTTACGCGGGCGACGCCGGTGCCGGGCTCCGGAGCTGAGCCCGATCTTCTGCGGGAGGCCGCCGCGGGGCGGCCGGTGGGGCGGATTTCTCCGGAGCGCGGCACATCTCGTTGACGCAAGATGGAGGCATGAGCGCCTCCGACGATTCCGGCATCCGGGTCACGGCTTCGCTCGTGATCCCCGCGTCCGAGCTGTCGTGGCGGTTCTCACGATCGTCCGGCCCGGGCGGGCAGGGCGTGAACACCACCGATTCGCGCGTGGAGCTGATGTGGGATGCCAGGGCCTCGACGGTTCTGTCACCGGTCCAGCGCGAGCGGCTCATCGAGCGCCTCGGGAACCGGCTCGTCGACGGGGTGCTGACGATCGCGGCGTCGGAGCACCGCCATCAGCTGCGAAACCGCGAGGCCGCGCGCGAGCGCCTCGCCGCGCTCGTCGCCGACGCCGTGCGCGCTCCGGCGCCGCCACGTCGCGCGACGAAGCCGACACGCGGGTCGGCCGAGCGCCGCCTGCGCGCGAAGCAGCGCCGCACCGACGTCAAGAGGATGCGCCGGCGCCCGACCGATTGATCCTATTTCGTACTACACTGATGTAGTACGAAAAGAGAACAGGGGCGGCCGGTGCGAGTACGCGTGCATGAGCGAGTCACGCTCCGGCATCCTGAGGTCACAGAGGACGACGTGCGGACGGCGTTCGAGTCATCGCTCCGGGTGAGGGCGCGAGACACGCACCCCGTCCACTGGGTGGGCGTCGGAACCGACGCCGCTGGTCGGCTGATCGAATACATCGCGGTCGAGGATGAGCCGGACGGGTGGCTGATCTTCCACGCGATGCCGGCCACCAAGAGCGTTCTGAAGGAAGTCGGATTGGGGAGATAACGCGTGAAGAAGTACACCGATGTGAACGGCGTCCCGTTCACCGATGACGACATCGAGGCGTGGGCCGCTGAAGCCGAGTCCGAGAAGGGCTACACCGGAGGGCACCTCGGCCCGTCGCAGCCCGGTCGGCCCGTCAGCGTCGGCGCGAAGGCCCGCCCGTTCACTCTCCGGCTGGACGCGGCGCGTCGGGCGAAGCTCGACGAGGTCGCGCACGATCGTCACACGACGCCGTCGCAGCTCATGCGGGACTTGATCGACGCTCTCTGACTTTCACGCCGAGTCGCCCTCGGCGCGCCGCCGCCGCACCTGCTCCTCGAGGTCGGCGAGGCGCATCTCGCGCTCGAGGTCGGCGATCTGCTGCTCGGTGCTCCGCGAGTCGTACGTGCGCGGAGCGGGTGCGGGCTCGGCATCCTTCTGCCACCGCCGCGGGTCGCCGAAAGACATCGGCGTCGAGCGCTGCTCGTACTCGCGCCCGATCGTGAACCACAGGATCGACCCGATCAGCGGCAGCAGCACGATGAAGAACACCCAGACGAACTTCGGCATGTGTTTGACCTGGTCATCGCGGCGGGTGATGGCATCGATCAGCGCGATCACCATGACGGCAAGGGTCAGCAGGGCGAGGATCGGCATGGCATCCACCCTGCCCCAGACATGCTGTCGCGTCTACCGCCTGCGACGGCGGCGCGACGAGGCGGCCCGAACTCCTGACTTTCTGCGCGCGGAACTCGCCGTTGTGGCCTGCATGCCGCTGCGGTCGCCGTTTCTCAGGAGTTTCGCCCGTCTCGTCGCGTCGCGTCCCCCGCCCGGCCCTCGCCGGGCCCGGCCTCAGGATGCCGAGCCGCCGGGCCCCTTCCGCACGCGGTGCGCCGGCACCTCAGCGACCGGCTGTCCACCGCGCTGCTGTCCCGGGAGGGGTCGCGAGCGGCGGCCGTAGATGACCTCGGACGAGTCGAGCAGCCAGGGCACGAGCGTGATCGAGACGCCGTGCACGAGCATGAGCTGCTGCGCCAGTCGCCGGGAGCGGCGGTTGTGGAGGATCGACTCCCACCAGTGCCCCACGATGAACTGCGGCAGGTACACCGTGACGACCGAGGAGCCGTGCTTCTCGCGGTACGACTTGATGAAGCTCGACACGGGCGACGTGTACGTGCGGTACGGCGACTCGATGATCACGAGCGGGATCGGCATGTCGTGCTCGGCCCATTCGCGCTGCAGGCTCGCCGCTTCCTCGTCGGTGATCGCGACGTGCACCGCGAGCGTCTTGTCGTGCTTGGCCGCCAGGGCGTAGTCGATCGCCTTCATGACGGGCTTCTGCAGCCGGTTGACGAGCACGATCGCCACGTCGCCGGACGCACCGAAGTGCACCGTGTCGTCCATCTGGATCTCGTGCTCGACGTCGCGGTAGTACCGGTTCACGCCGACCATCAGCACCGCGAGGATCGGGATGGCGATGAACACGAGCCACGCGCCGTGCGTGAACTTCGTGATCGTGACGATCAGCAGCACGAGCACGGTCATGCCGGCGCCGACGGAGTTGATCCACAGGCCCGAGATCGCCGAGCGACGCTCGATCGCCGCGGACTGCTGCTTCGCGGCCTCGGGCGGCAGGTTCTTCAGCCCGCGCAGCGCCCGGCGCCAGTGCTTGACCATGCCGAGCTGACCGAGCGAGAACGACACGAAGACGCCGATGATGTAGAGCTGGATCAGCGTCGTGAGGTTGGCCTGGTAGACGATCAGCACGCCGATGGCGACGATGCCGAGGATGATCATGCCGTTCGAGTAGACGAGCCGGTCGCCGCGGGTGTTGAGAGCCTTCGGGGCGTATCCGTCGCGCGCGAGCACGGCGCCGAGCAGCGGGAAGCCGTTGAAAGCGGTGTTGGCCGCGAGCAGGAGCACGCACGCGGTCGCGGCTTGGATGATGAAGAACGGGATGCTGCCCATGCCGAACGTGGCGGCGGCGACCTGCGCCATGAGGCTGGGCTGCGGGTTGTTCGCGCAGTCGAAGCCGATGAGGTGACACGGGTTCTCGGCGTAGTGCACGTTCGAGATGAGCGCGAGGAGCGTCAGGCCCGTGAACAGGACGATGGCGATCCCGCCCATCATCGTGAGCGTCGTCTGGGCGTTGCGGATCTTCGGCATGCGGAAGGCGGGCACGCCGTTCGACACGGCCTCGACCCCCGTCAGGGCGGAACATCCGCTCGAGAAGGCGCGCAGAATCAGCAGGATCAGCGCCGCCTGCGTGAGCGATTCCGCCTGGACGGCGTACTGAGCGCTCTCCGCGACCGGGGCGTTGCCCAGCAGGGTCCGGCCGAGGCCGACGACGATCATGATGCCGACCGAGCCGATGAACAGGTACGTCGGGATCGCGAAGACGCTCGACGCTTCACGCACGCCGCGCAGGTTGACGATGACGATGAGGATCACGAAGCCGACGGCGATCTCGACGCGGAACGGGTTCAGTTCCGGCAACGCCGAGATGATGTTGTCGACCCCGGATGCCACCGACACGGCGACCGTGAGCACGTAGTCCACGAGGAGCGCGGCGGCGACCACGACCCCGGGGATCTCGCCGAGGTTCTTGCTCGCGACCTCGTAGTCACCGCCACCGGAGGGGTACGCCTTGATGAGCTGCCGGTAGCTCAGCACCACCACGACGAGCAGCACGACGACGGCCACGGCGACCCACGGACTGAGCGTCAGGAGCGCCGTTCCGCCGATGAGGAGGATCATCAGCAGCTCCTGCGGGGCGTAGGCCACGGAGGAGAGGGCGTCGGAGGCGAAGATCGGCAGCGCCATCTTCTTGGGCAGGAGCTGCTCGTCGAGTTTTTCCGACGTCAGAGGCTCGCCGATGAGGATGCGCTTGGCCATCGGCGTCTCCACGCCGGGCTCGCGACTTTCTTCAGTCACGGCGCGCGACATTACGCGTACTGGACGCTGTGCGCAATCTGACGCGCACCCGTTCACGGCATGGTCGCCAGACCGTGATGATGGAAGATTCCGGATGCCGAGCCCCGAGGCCGCGCCGCGGGGAGCTCAGCGGCCGGTCGCCGCCTCGGCGACGAACGCCGCGATCGCGTCGGCGCCGGCGTGGTCGTCGGCGCTGGTGGTGACGACCGCGTCGCCCGCGAACACGATCAGCTGGCCGTAGGCGCCGTGCAGTCGCCACGCGGCGCCCGGCCCCTCCCAGCCCGCGAGCGCGTACCGGCGGTACCCGTCGCCGGTGCTCCCCGTGTCGACCCAGCCCGCGTGCATGGCATCCACGATCCCCATCGAGACCAGTCGCCGCCCGCCCCAGACACCCCGGTCGCGGATCAGGAGCCCCAGGCGAGCCATCTCCTCGGTCCGCAGAGAGAGACCCTCGCCGCCGAGCACCCGGCCGTTCGGGCAGCGGTCCCAGACGATGTCGTCGAGGCCGAGGGGCGAGAAGAGGCGAGGCCGCAGGTACTCGTCGATGTCGCCGATGCGCTCCGCGAGCACGGACATCGCGGTGTAGGTGCTGGCGTTGGAGTACTGGAAGACGCGCCCCCGCGAGGGACGCGATAGGAACTCCGCCGCGAGGTCGGGCCAGTCGCTCATCAGGGTCGGCGACCAGGGGAAGTCGATGCCGCTCGTCATCGTGAGCAAGCGCCGGAGCGTCACATCCCGTTCCCGCGCGGTCTCGATCGGCTCGTCGAGCGACACCAGGCCCTCGTCGGCGGCGATGCCGGCCGCGAGGACGCTCACGGCTTTCGCGACGGAGTGGATCTCTTCGCGCACGTCGGGGGTCCAGCGGTGCTCGGCGACATCGTCGCCCACGCGGACGTGCAGGCCGTGAGCGGCGAACGCGGTCTCGTCGATGCGCCGGACGAGCTCGTCGCGAAGAGCCTCGGCGTGCGTCATCCCTCCAGGCTACGAGGGGATGCGGCTGCGGGGCATCTCGCGGGCGCGGGTGGCTGTGCGTCCCGGCGAAGGTGAGTGGACGAGAGCAGAAGGGGGCCGCAACGAGAGGCCGGCCACCCCGTGCGGGCGGCCGGCCTCGAGCGTCCTCTCGGGTTATCAGGGCGCGACGACGGGCCGATCGACAGGTGACAGCTCGATCGGGTGGGATGCCGCGCGCGCCGGGCTGCCCAAGCGTCGCTGGACGATCAGACCGATGGCAGCGCAGACGGCCGCGGCGAACACGGTCAGGATCAGCGGGAGGCGACTCGCGGGATCGGCGGCGAGGGCCACCGCGACCGCGGCCAGGATGCCGAGAACGACCCAGGCCATCCACTTCCCCGCGCCCTGCTGCGTGTGCGATCGGAGGAACGTCAACGAGATGACCGAGTAGGTCAGCACTCCGCCTGCTCCGGTGATGGAGATGAGCAGCGAGATGACGTCGGCGGCGGGGAGAAGGAAGTTGAGCAGCAGGCACAGGCCTGCGGCGACGGCAATCGCGCCGGCGGCCCAGCGGGGCGCCCCCGAGCGTGAGACCACTGCGAGACGCGCGGGCATCTCTCGGCGCACTGCCGCGGCGTACAGCAGGCGCGACGTGGTGTAGAGGCTGCTGTTGGCCAGCGAAAGGATCGACGTGGCGACGACCACCTGGATCGCGGCGGCCAGCACCGGCATGTTCAGGGCGGTGAACACTGCCGGGTAGGAGCCCTTCGCGAGTGCGTCACTCGTGGAAGGGATGATCGTGATGACGATGATGGTCGAACCGACGTAGAAGAGAACGATGCGGGCGACGACGGAGCGGATCGCGCGGGCGATCGCCTTCTGCGGGTCGCGGGCCTCGGCCGCGACGGTGGCGACGTTCTCCGTCCCCATGTAGGAGAAGAGGACGGTCACGGCCGTCAGGAGGACGGGCAGCCATCCCGCGGGCGCGAAGTCCGCCCAGTTCGTCAGGCCCGGCGACGTGTAGCCGGGGAGCCACCCGAAGACGGCTGCCGCACCGATGACGAGGAACACGGCGACGGCGATGACCTTGATGATCGCCATCCAATACTCGATTTCAGCGAAGACGCGGACGGGAAGGAGGTTCAGTCCGCCGAGCGCGACGAGGGCGAGGAAGCTCCACGCCCATGCCGGTACCCCCGGCGCGAAGCCGTTCATGATCATCCCGATCGCCGAACACTCGAGGGCGATGAGGATGACGCCGGAGTACACCGCGACGTAGCCGGTCATCACTCCTGCCCAGGGGCCGAAGCGGCGTGCCGCGTAGGTGGTGTAGGAGCCGGGGTCGGGCTGCTCGGCAGCAAGGCGGCCGAGCATCCGCATGATGAGCACCAGAACGAGGCCGATGCCCAGGTAACTGAGCATGACGGCGGGGCCGGCCTGCTGGACCACGAGGCCGCTGCCGAGGAACAGGCCGGTACCGATGGTGCCGCCGATGGCGATCATCGCGATGTGGCGGTTGCCGAGGGTGTTGTGGAGCCGATGCGGCTCGATGTGCGTCTGCATGTGCGGTCCTGTCTTGTCGGGTTCGGGGTTCAGATGAGGGTGGCGTCGAGATGACGCTGTTTCTCCCACGCCGCGCGGATCGGATGGGTGTCGTAAACGATGTGGAGGTGCGTGATGCGGCCGGTCTCGTCGAGCTCGGCGATATCGACGGCCGTGAAGGGGGCGGGGGTGCCGTCGGCGAGGGTCCAGGCGAAGTCGAACCAGAACGCCACGGTCGGACGTGCCCCATCGATGTGCTGGAGCGTCTGGCGCAGGGCGAGCACCGACTCGGCGGTGTCGGCGAACAGCACCGGGTAGAACTCGCGCGCCGGCAGGTCGCCGTACAGCGGCGAGCTGACGATGCCGTCAGCCGCGAAGAGGGCGAGGACCGCCTCGAGATCGGCGGATGCGAGGGCGGTGAGGTAGCTGTCGACGAGGCAGCTGATGGTCGATCGAGAAAGAGGCATCGATTCGCTCCTGGAGAGTGCCGCCGAGGTGTCAGCGGAGGAGGGCTCGGGACGCAGCGCCCATTATGGAACATCGTTCATTTTGTATTGAACAATGGTCAATATAATTTCGACGTTGTTACGACTGCGTGACGACGTCGTCGGGGTTGGCCGGTTGGCTCACGTTTCACCGTGAACAAGCGCTCGGCATGCCGACATGCCCGCAAGTGCCCCGAGGGATTGGTCTCTCTGAGCCTGTAGTCGTAAAGTGTTTAACAGTGTTCAACCCGTCGGAAGCGATACTGTCTCCATGAGCTCGCCCCTGATCCACAACTCCCTCAACGCGCAGTTGCCGACCGTTGACCGCGGTGAAGGCGTGTGGCTCTGGGATGCCGAGGGCGCCCGCTACCTCGACGGCTGTTCTGGGGCGGTCGTCACGGCCATCGGTCATGCGCACCCGGCGGTCCTGTCCGCCATCGCCGATCAGGCCAGCCGGGTCGCCTTCACGCACCGGGGGGCTTTCACGAACGCTCCCCTCGTCGAGCTGGCGGACCGGGTGGCTGCTCTCACCGGTTACGCCGGAGTGTGGTTCGTCAACTCCGGATCGGAGGCCGTCGAAGCGGCGATGCAGTTCGCCCTGCAGTACTTCCGAGAGCTCGGCGCACCGCAGCGGACGGTGTTCCTCTCTGCGCGCCGCGGGTACCACGGCAACACTCTGGGCGCCCTGTCGGCCTCCGGACACGCTCGTCGGCGCGCCGTCGAGGGGATCGCTCTCGACATCCCCGCCCTTCCCACCCCGTACGCCTTCGCCGACCAAGGCGAGCTGACCGAGGACGAGTACTGCGCGCAACTGCTCGCCGAAGCCCGACTGGTCTTCGAGCGCCACGCGAACACCCTCGCGGGTATCCTCGTCGAGCCCATCGGCGGTGCCACCCTCGCCGCGACCACACCCCCGCGCGGATACCTGCTCGGGCTCAAGGCTCTCTGCGACGAGTTCGGCGCGCTCTTCATCGCCGACGAGGTCATGTCCGGGCTCGGTCGTACCGGTGACGTGCTGGCCACGTTCCAGGACGGTGTCCGTGCCGATCTTGTGGCGATCGGCAAAGCGCTCGGAGCCGGGTACACCCCCATTGCGGCGACCCTCGTCGACGCGCGGATCCTCCGCGCGATCGAGAACGGGAGCGGTCGCGTTCTGGGCGGGCACACCTACGGGGGTAACCCGTTGTCTGCGGCCGTCGCCGTCGCCGTCCTCGAGGTGTTCCGCACCGAGTGCCTGGTCGCCCGCGCCGAGATGATGGGCGCCGCCCTGGCCGAGGGTCTGCGCGACCTCGCCGAGAAGCATCCTTTGATCGCCGACACTCGCGGGCGAGGCATGCTCCGCGGCGTGGAGTTCTCGGACCGAGACGCCGCTTCGCGTCCGCAAGGCGAGCTGGCGGGACGCGTCTTCGCGGCCGCGGTGGCGGAGGGGCTCCTGCTCTATCCCACCACCGGCGGGTACAACGATGCCGTCCTCGTCGCCCCGCCGTTGACCATCACCCCGGAGGAACTCGTCGATCTCCTCGACCGTTTCGACCGCGCCCTGAGTCGTGTGGAACTCGAGCTCGAGGGCGACGCCGACGGAGTCGTGCCGGAGGCGAGCGGCTCGTCGAGCACGGTTCCCACCGCGATCGGCGACGACATCACGGCGTGGCCGCCGGTGTGATCGGCAGCGTCGATATCATCGAAACATGAGTGGGGACGGTGCCGACAGGCCCACGTCTCGGGCCCTGACCACCCCCGATGAGATCGTCACCGCGGCGCTCGAGATCATCGACCGTGCCGGCATCGGTGCCCTGACCATGCGCCGTCTCAGTTCGGAGCTGGGGGTCTTCCCGGCATCCTTGTACTGGCACGTCGGCAACCGGTCGCAGCTTCTCGGACTCGTCTGCGAACGAGTCCTCTCCCAGATCGAGCTCCCCTCTCAAGACCTGCCCTGGCGAGACTGGCTCGTCACCTTCGGGCTGCGTACGCGGCAAGTGATCGGAAGCCACCCGCGATTCGCCGCGTACTTCGTGAGCAACATCCAGACCAGTCAGTCCTCACTCGACCTGGCCGAACACACGATGGCCGCACTCCGGCGCGCGGGTTTCGCCGGCCACGACCTCGTCCGCGCCTATAACGCCGTCATCGGTGCCGTCTTCGGCTGGATCTCCGGCGAGTTCGCCGCGAGTCCCGAAGAGAAAAACGGCAGCGCACGCTCTGCGATCGAAAGCCTCGTGCTCGACGCGGACAGGTACCCGAACCTGCACGATGTCTGGCCTTTTGCCGCCAACCGCGCGTACATGCTGCGGTGGGACTCGGGAGCCGAGTCCCCCCTCGAGCCCAGTTTCGAGACGATGCTCACCTCGCTCCTCGACGGCCTCGCTCGGTCCCTCGAGATCGCCCGGATCGCCGCGGACGTCCGCAACGCGAACCCGCCCCGGTAAGACCATCTGACCGCAACCCGCAACGGGCATCGGATCACACCAATCGCGCGCGAAGTCCCACGAACAACGTCTCGAGGACGACCTCGAACGAGGAGTCCAGAGGATTGTCGCGTCCCGGCGTCCAGCGAAGCATGAAGGCCCGGTCCTCCGCGAGCGGCATCACGCGCGACAGTGTCGGAAAGAGCGTGCTGTCTATCGTCCGGAGGTCCTCTGAGAGCGTCTCCTGCCAGCCGTCGTCCCCCTCGGGCGCGGCGGACAGCTCCATCGTCACCCATCCGAGGACGACGCCGAAGAAGACGTTGTAGACCTCGACCAGCTCTGTCGACGAGAACCCGGCACGATCGAGCACCCGGAAGATCCGCTCCGCCAGCGGCACGCCACGATCGGTCGTCAACATCTGTCCCGTCACGATGCCGGCGAAGTGGGGATGCTCGTGCAATGCCGCTCGCATCTTCCTCGCGAGGCCCGCGAGCCAGGCATCCCACTCGGTGCCGTGGTCGTCGCCCACTTCGATGTTGTCGAAGACCAGCGCCGAAACCTCGCCGAGAAGTTGATCCTTCGTCTGAAAGTGCCAGTACAGTGCGCTCGGACGCACGCCCATCGCCGCGGCCAGCGATCGCATAGTCAAGCCCGACAACCCGTCCCGGTCCACGAGCTCCAGCGCAACCGTCAAGACGTGCTGACGGTTCAGTTCCGTGCCCCCTAGCGGGCGGCCGCGCCGAGGTTTCGAGCCGTCCGTCATAAGACCAGTGTTCCTCATCTGCTCCCTGGACCGTGTGGAGCGGCTCTCCGCATCACCCTTCCTGCAATCCCGAGCGATCAGTGCGAGCATCATGGTCGTCTCCCCGTTCGCCCGCCGCTTCTCGCCCGGTGGCCGGACCCGCCTCGGCAATATCGGACCGATGCGTAACACTGGCGAGATGAAGTCCGCCACGATCTACGACGTCGCGAAGCTCGCGGGCGTCTCGCATCAGACCGTCACGAGATACCTCCAGGGCTTCGCGGGGATGCGCCCGGCCACGCGCGAGCGTGTCAAGTCGGCCTTGGAGGAGCTGGACTATCGCCCCAACTCCGCGGCGCGCATGCTGCGGGCCTCGCGTGTCAACCGAATCGGTGCACTCGCCCATCGACTGCAGGAGCAGGGACCGGCGCGCCTGCTCGCCGGGGTTGCGGCCCAAGCTCGTCGTCGCGGCTTCACTCTCGACATCGCGACCGTCGATAGCGATCCCACCAACATCGACGATGCGCTGTCTGTCGTGCTCGAGCATCGGTTGGCCGGACTCGTTCTCGCGGGCGTCTCGCAGACGGTGATCGATGCGGTGGCGTCCCGGAATCTCGGGATGCCGTGGATCGCCGATGCGGGCACGACCGTCGAGGGTGGAGCCGCCACCGTCAATGATCTGGTGGGTCGACTCGCCGCTGAACACCTCGTGTCGCTGGGACACCGCCGCATCGGGTACGTGGCGGGGCCCGATCTGTGGCAGGCCTCGGGGGAGCGTCGCCACGGATTCGTCGCGACGCTCGAAGCCTCGGGGCTGGAGCCGGCATGGGAGCGAGTCGGTGATTGGTCGGCCGGATCCGGGGCGCGGGCGTGGGCGTCGCTGACCGCCGAGGAGCGCAGGGCGACCGCCGTGGTGGCGGCCAACGACAGCATGGCGTTGGGGGTACTCTCCGCCGCAACCCGCGAGGGGGTTCGCGTACCCGATGACCTGAGCGTGGTCGGCACCGACGACATCTCTGAGGCGCGGTTTCTCACGCCCCCGTTGACCACGGTTGCGATGGACTTCGAGGCGGAGGGCGCTTACCTCCTCGACCAACTCCTCGTGAAGGCTCACGCTCTTCCCGACGACGGGGGCACGTCGCTGGAGCTGCCGAGCCTCGTCATCCGCAACTCCACGACGACGACGCCGATGGGCTGATCGCCCGGGCCTGCGGCGCCACCAGAGGCCGCAGCCCGCGGATGTGAGCGCGCGTGGTGGGGTTCGGCGCACGCGCGCGGGCAAGAATGTTGTCGATCACTTGCGCGCGATCACCGCGTCGCGCTAACGTGTGGTCGCGAAATGTTGTCGACAACATTTGACGAAGGAGTCAAGATGACGGGGTCCCCCACGTTCTCGGGTGTGCTGTTCGGCGCGGCCTACTATGCGGAGTACCAGCCCGACGGTGTGCTTGAGCGTGACCTCGATCTGATGGCGGAGGCCGCTTTCACCGTCATTCGCGTGGGCGAGTCGGTGTGGTCGACCTGGGAGCCCCGTGAAGGGGAGTTCGATCTCGACTGGCTGCAGCCGGTCCTGGACGGCGCGCACGCGCGGGGCATCGGGGTCATCCTCGGCACGCCTACCTACGCCATCCCGCCGTGGCTGCAGAAGCTGCACCCCGAGATCGCTGCAGAGATCTCGACCGGGCACCGCATGGGATGGGGCGCTCGTCAGGAGATGGACCAGGCCCAGCCGGCCTACCGGTTCTACGCCGAGCGAGTGTCTCGCCGCATCCTCGAGCGTTACGCGAGCCACCCGGCGATCATCGGATTCCAGGTTGACAACGAACCAGGCAACGTCCTGCCGCACAACGATTCGACGTTCCAGGCGTTCGTCTCTTGGCTCCGGCGCAAGTACGGCACGGTCGAACGCCTCAACGAGGAATGGGGCCTGGTGTACTGGTCGCACCGCATTCAGGAGTGGGCCGAACTCTGGCGTCCCGACGGCAACCTCATGCCGCAGTACCAACTCGAATGGCGCCGTTTCCAGTCGACGCAGGCGACCGACCTCATCGCCTGGCAAGCCGAGATGGTCCGCGAATACGCCAGCCCCGCGCAGTTCGTGACCACGTGCATCTCGTACATGCGCGACCAGGTCGCCGACGACGAGCTCGCGGCATCCCTCGACGTCGTCGCCGGAAACCCCTATTACAAGATGCAGGACGGTCTCGATGCCCGATTCGAGGTCCCCCGCGAAGACAGATGGTGGCACACCGGAGTGTGGGCGCTTTTCCAGTGGGGCGACCGGGCCTACTCCACCGCGGGAGCTCAATACCTCGTCACCGAGACCAACGCCCAGTCGATCGGTGGGTCGTGGCAGAACCACCCGCCGTATCCGGGGCAGATCAAGCAGGCGGCATTCGCTCTGCTCGCCCGCGGCGGGCGCATGATCGAGTATTGGCACTGGCACACGCTGCACTTCGGGGTCGAAACGTACTGGGGAGGGGTCCTCCCGCACAGCCAGAAGCCGGGTCGGATCTACCGAGAGGTAGCCGAGCTCGGGGCGTCACTGAAAACCCTCGGCGCGGCGCTGGACGACTATGTTCCCGACGCCGACGCGCTGATCCTGTGGTCGACCGACACCAAATGGTCGTGGAACTTCTATCCCCCGCTCTCGCGATCCGACGGCTCACCCGATCCGGACTCCTACACGCGCATCTTCGACTCGTTCTACCGGGGGGCGTTCGAAGCGGGGCTGCAGCTTCGTGTACAGCACGTATCCGACTTCTTGAACCACGATGCCGCTGACCTGGCCCGCAGGTATCCGGTTCTGCTGGCACCCGCTCTGTACGTCGTCGAGACAGCCGTGCTCGACCACCTCGTGGCGTACGCCGAGGCGGGTGGCCACCTCGTCGCGGGCGTGCGGACGGGCTACGGTGATGAGCTCGCCCGGGCGCGCCTGGCGGTGGCCCCCGACCGTATCGGCGAGCCCGGTGGCATCCGATATGACGAGTACAGCAACATCTCGACGATGTCGGTCTCCTCGCACAGAATCGAGCTGGAAGCGGGCTCCGCCGCGACCGAGTGGATCGATCTTCTCGACGTCGACGGAGCCGAGACCGTCGTCTCGTTCGACGACAACGAGCTGGGAGCGCACGCGGCTCTCACCACCCGTCCGCACGGGCGGGGGCGCATCAGCTACCTCGCGACCGTTCCCAACGTGCCCCTCGCCCGCAGTGTCGCCTCCTGGCTCGATGTGCGGACCGCGGCAACGCAATGGAGTGCGCCGCGGACCGTCACGGTGCAGACGGGTCGCGCCGGCTCACGCACGCTCGCCTTCGTCGCGAACTGGACGGGCGAACCGGTCGCTGTCATCCCCCCGGTCGCCGTCCGCGACCTCGAGACCGGCGAGGTCGTGCCCGCCGGCTCCACCCTGCTCCTCGATCCGCGTGCTGCACACGTGTTCGAGGCTTCGACGGATCCGGTCGGGTCCGCCTTCCCCTCCACGGAAAGAATCTGATGAGAAGCAACCGAAAGGCAATGACGCTCGGAGCGTTGACCCTCGTTTCCGCCCTCGCTCTCAGCGGGTGCTCCCCGGCGTCGTCCGGCGCATCGTCCACCGCTCCTGTGAGTCAGGCTGACATCGACAAGGCCATGGACACGCCCACCACGATCACGTTCTGGGCGTGGGCGCCCGACATGCAGAAAGAGGTCGATCTCTTCGAGGCGAAGTACCCGAAGATCAACGTCGAGCTCGTCAACACCAGCAGTGGGACGCAGCAGTACCCAAAGCTGCGTGCCGCCCTGAAGGCGGGCAAGGGTGCCCCCGACGTCGCGCAGGTCGAGTACCAGTACATTCCCTCATTCCGGCAGACCGGGAGCCTGGCCGATCTCACGCCCTACGGCGCGGCCGAAGCGAAGGACGATTTCGTCGACTGGATCTGGAACCAGGTGGCCGACGACAAGGGCGTCTGGGCGGTGCCGCAGGACTCGGGCCCACTCGGCAATCTGTACCGTTCCGACATCTTCGCGCAGGCGGGGGTGAGCGCACCCGAGACGTGGGCCGACTATGCCGCCGTGGCCGCCACCATCAAGGAGAAGACCGGGTCGTACATCGCCGACCTGCCGGGGAACGATCCGGGTCAGATGGTGGGCTTCTTCTGGCAGGCCGGAGCGAAGCCGTTCGGGTATGACGGCGACAAGACCGTGAAGATCGACCTGGACTCGCCCGCGACGCAGAAGGTGGTTTCGTTCTGGCAGGATCTGGTGAAGAAAGATCTCGTCGCCACGGATGCCGACTTCAACGACGAGTGGTACCAGGGCCTCGCACAGGGTAAGTACGCCAGCTGGCAGGTGGCCGCCTGGGGGCCGATCTTCCTGCAGGGCACCGCGAAGAACACCAGCGGCAAGTGGACGGCGGCCAAGATTCCGCAGTGGGAGGCCGGACAGGACGTCTCGGGCAACTGGGGTGGTTCGACGACGGCCGTGATGGAGTCCAGCCCGAACAAGATCGCCGCCTACGAGTTCGCGAAGTTCATCAACACCGACAGCGAGGCTGCTCTGACACTCGCCAACGAGCAGTTCCTCTTCCCCACGACCAAGGCCACCCTGAGCGACCCGAAGTTCGTCGACCAGGCGTCGGAGTTCTACGGAGGGCAGAAGGTCAACGAGTTCTTCGCCGGCGTCTCCGACACGGTCGACAAGAACTTCCAGTGGCTGCCGTTCATGGACTTCGTCTACTCGAGCTACAACGAGACGTTGGGCAAGGCCATCAGCGAAAAGGGCGACATGACCGGCGGTCTCGCCGCCTGGGACGCCGCCGTCACCGACTACGCGAAGCAGCAGGGCTTCACGGTCGAGTGACCCCGCGGGCCCCGCGCCGTCGGTGCGGGGCCCGTTCGGCATCCTCAGAAAGGACACAGACGATGACGTCGGCCTCTCCCGCGCGCCGTGCTCGGCTCGGCTCCGCGCAGACGCGCGCAGCATGGATCCTGGTGATCCCCTTCGTGGCGGTCTTCGCCGCCATGTTCCTCGTCCCGCTGGGTTACTCGGCATATCTCTCCACGTTCACCTCGCAACTCGTCGGCGGTCAGGTGTTCTCGGGGCTCGCGAACTATCAGCGCGCGCTGGGTGACCCCAGCTTCTGGGCGGGTTTGTCGCGGGTCGCGATCTTCCTGGTGGTACAGGTGCCGATCATGCTCGTCGCCTCGCTCTTCTTCGCGCTGGCCCTGGATTCGGGCCGTATGTGCGGCGGCAAGGTCGTGCGCTTGCTGATCTTCCTTCCGTATGCGGTGCCGAGCGTCGTGGCGACCCTGATGTGGGGTTACCTCTACGGTGAGAACTTCGGCCTCATTACCCAGATCTTCACGGGCCTCGGCCTTCCGGCGCCGGAACTCCTCGCCCCCGGGGCCATCCTCGGCTCGACGATGAACATCGTCTGCTGGGAGTTCATCGGCTACAACATGATCATCATGTACGCCGCTCTGCGGACCATCCCGACCGAGCTGTACGAGGCTGCGGCGATCGACGGTGCGGGCGAGTTCCGTGTGGCGTGGAGCATAAAGATCCCGGCGATCCGGCAGGCGATCATCTTGACCGTCATCTTCTCGATCATCGGCTCTTTCCAGCTCTTCAACGAACCCAACCTGCTCTTCAACATCGCGCCGAACGCGATCGGGTCGGA
Organism: Microbacterium sp. SORGH_AS_0969; assembly: GCF_030818255.1. Lineage (NCBI taxonomy): Bacteria > Bacillati > Actinomycetota > Actinomycetes > Micrococcales > Microbacteriaceae > Microbacterium > Microbacterium sp. SORGH_AS_0969. The sequence goes on along the minus strand of NZ_JAUTAG010000001.1, from coordinate 1,078,574 downwards.
CTTCACGCCGAACCTGTACGCCTACAACCTCGCCTTCAAGAACCAGGACGTGAACTACGCCGCCGCCATCGCCTTCCTGCTCGGGATGGTCATCGTGGTGCTCTCGGTCATCGTCCAGGGCATCGTCAACCGCAAGGAGAAGACGTCATGACCGAGGCCATCGTGCGACCCGGGCGGAAGCCTCTCAAGCGGCGCCCGCTGGGTACGCACCGACCGACTCGTGGCGGGACGCTTCTCACGGTGTTCGTCTGGATCTGCGTGGTCTACTTCGTGGTTCCCCTCGTCTGGCTCGTCATCGCGTCCACGAAAGACAACACCGGACTGTTCACGACGTTCGGACTCTGGTTCGGGCAGGGATTCCATCTCTTCGACAACCTTGCTGACGTGTTCTCGAAGGATGGGGGTGTCTTCTCGCAGTGGATGGTGAACACGGTGCTCTACGCGGTCACGAGTGCCGTGGGGGCCACCGTCTTGGCCACGGCGTGCGGATTCGCGCTGGCGAAGTATCGCTTCCGGGGCAGCTCCGTGGTGTTCTGGCTTGTGATCGGCTCGATCATGGTGCCGATGACGGCTCTCGCCATTCCGACCTACCTGCTGTTCAGCTCGATGAACCTCACGGACACACCATGGGCGATCATCCTGCCCTCGCTCGTCAGCCCCTTCGGGGTCTATCTCATGCGTGTCTACGCCGCCGACTCGGTCGATGACAGTCTGCTCGAGGCGGCTCGTATCGACGGCTCGGGGGAGTTGCGCACCTTCGCGACGATCGGGGTCCGGTTGCTCGTTCCCGGCATGGTCACGGTGCTGTTGTTCCAGTTGGTCGCCACGTGGAACAACTACTTCCTCCCGCTCATCATGCTGAACACGCCGAGCCTGTATCCGGTCACGGTCGGTCTCGCCGGGTGGCAGGCGGCCGCGTCGAGCGGTGGCGGAGCCCAAGTCCTCTTCTCCACGGTGCTGACGGGCTCGCTGGTGTCGATCGTGCCGCTGATCGTCGCGTTCCTGTTCCTCCAGCGCTACTGGCAGTCGGGGCTCGCGGCAGGCAGCGTGAAGGGCTGACAGCTTTCGCGCGGGCGGAGGGCGACCCGATGTCCTCGGGTGGCCGCTGTCCGCCGTGACGGATTCCCGAGGATCGCGGGGGACACAGCGTCGTCGGATCGGCCCTTCGCCGTCATCGCGGGCGCGGCGGTGGCGCCGCTCGCCTTCGTCCCCGTCGTCGCCGCGAGCTATCGCCGGCCTGCGCCCTCGGGGCCGCCACCGTCGTCTCGTTGTTCGTATGACCGGGCGGACGACCCGCGCGAGCTCGCGCTGGCGGTGTCGAGCGTCCCCGGTCCGCGGGTGGCGGTCTCGGTCGGGGGCGGGCGCCGTCGCCCGTCCCCCGACGTCTCTCGACGCCGTGGCACTTCCCGCACCGGGGCGACCGCCCCGCATAGGCTGTGAGCGGAGGAGTTCGAATGTCGTCGAGAGCAGGGCGCGCGCAACGCGTGGGTCGTGGCATCGCCGCGGCTTCCGTCGCGACGTTCATCGCGACCGTCTCGCACTCCTCGGTCGGCGCCGAACTCCCTCCGCTGCTGAACATCGCCCTCGCCCTCTGCTTGGCGGCCCCGGTGTGCGTCCTGCTGGCCGGACGCACGGCGTCGTGGTGGCGGCTGTCGCTCGCGGTGGTGCTGAGCCAGGCGTTGTTCCACGGCATCCTGGCCCTCGATCTGCGCGGAGACGGTGTCGTCGCAACGGGCGGGCATCACGGGGCGCCGGTGGTGCTCCTCGATGCCACCGGATCGAGTCACGCGGTCGTCGCGCACGGGTCGCACTCGCCCTGGATGTGGGTGGCCCACGCCTTCGCCGCGGTCGTCACGATCCTCGCGCTCGGTCGAGGCGAGCGCGCCGTGCAGGTCATCGTGCGGTTCTTCCACGCGGCGCTCGGCGTGCTGCGGCCCTTCCGCGGGCTCCCCCCGCTGACGGACGACGTCCGTCCCGCGCCCGAGCCGCTCCTGCTGACCACGGCGATGGCCGTGCTGTCGACGATGAGGCATCGAGGTCCGCCGCTCGCGGCGTGACCCCTCGACCCCTCATCCTCGCGCGACGCGAGTCGCTCGCGCGCGCCTTCGCAGAAAGCAGCACCATGTCTCGTTCTCCCTTCCTTCGCCGTGCCCTCGTGGGCCTCGCGGCGGGCGCCGTCCTCGCGATCGGCGTGCCGCTCGCGGCATCCGCTCACGTCACCGTCAACCCGAACACCGCGGCCCCCGGCAGCTACGCCACGGTCAACTTCCGCGTCCCGACCGAGTCGGAGACGGCCTCCACCGTCAAGCTCGAGGTGACTCTGCCGACCGACACGCCGCTGAGTGCCGTGCTCGTGCAGCCCGTCCCGGGCTGGACCGCCACCGTCGAGAAGGGCGCGCTCCCCGCGCCCGTCGAGGCGAACGGCAACACCGTCACCGACGCCCCGTTGAAGATCGTCTGGCAGGCCGACCCGGGCGTCGGGATCGGTCAGGACCAGTTCCAGATCTTCTCGGCCGTCCTCGGACCCGTGCCCGACGTCGGACACCTCGTCCTGCCGGCGGTGCAGACCTACTCCGACGGGTCCGTCGTCGACTGGGCGGCGACCCCCGACCAGGTCGCGGCCGACTCCTCGCTCGAGCCCGCGCCGGTGCTCTACGTCAACGACACCCCGCCGTCCGGGGAGCACAGCCACAGCACGGCCTCTGCCGCTCCGTCGTCGACGGACCACGACATGGATGCCATGGCATCCGGTTCGTCGTCGGACTCGGGGACGGCGCTCGGTCTGAGCATCGCCGCCCTCGTCGTCGCGGCGATCGGTGCGGTGCTGGGCGCTCTCGCCTTCGCCCGTCGCCCGAAGCGCGGCTGAGCGTGCGCGTGTCGAAGGCCCTCGCGCGAACCGTCGCGATCGCGGCGATCGCGCTGGGCGCCGTACTCGGCGGGGCTCAGGCGGCCTCGGCGCACGACAGCCTCGAGTCGACGTCGCCCTCCGCGGGCACGACCGTCTCATCGCTGTCGGAGGTGTCGCTCGACTTCAGCGCCAACCTGCTCGGCTACGACGGCGGCAACATCGTCATCGTGCTCGGGCCGGACGGTCAGCACTACGAGACCGACTGCGTGACCCTGTCGGGGCCGACCCTCACGGTTCCGGTGGCTCTGGGTGCTGCCGGGGAGTATCAGGTGGAGTGGCGCGCGGTCTCGTCCGACGGCCACCCCATCTCGGGGTCGTTCTCGTTCACCTCCACGGAGGCCGGTTCGTCGACGGGCCTCTCGCAGTCGCCCTGCGCCGACGCGGCCGGCGCGGGTCAGGCCACGGCTCCCGCAACCGAGACGCCCGCGAGCGGAGCACCGTCGGGGCTGACCCTGGGTCTCGTGATCGGCGGCGTGGTCGTCGTGCTCGTGGGCGTGCTGGTCGTGATCATCCTCCGGACGCGTTCGCGCGAGGAGTGACGCGGCACCGCGGTGCCACCGTTCTGCGGAAGTGGGGCGGTGGCACCGCGGGTGGCGGGTGTCCTGGGGTGAGTTGCTGGGTGGCGGGTGCCGTCAGGCGGAGTTGGCCGCGGGTGGCCCGTACCGTCAGGCGGAGTCGGGTGCGGACACGCCGCGGCGCGGCATCCTGGACCGGCGTGTCTCATGTGAACTCCGCCGGACGGTCCAGCGCGTGCGCGGCCCGCGGGACGGCCGGTCGCAGCCGACGCCCGAGGAGCGGAGGACCCGGATGCCGCGACCTACAGGTCCTGCCCCGCCACCGCGAACGTGTCGCAGGCGTTCACTCCGCCCTCGCGTCCGGCGTCGAACCAGCGCTGGCGCTGCTCGCTCGATCCGTGCGTCCAGCTCTCGGGATTGATGCCGCGGCCCGACTCGGCCTGGATGTGGTCGTCGCCGACCGCAGCGGCCGCCGCGAGCGCGTCACTGATCTGCTGCGACGTCGGCGGCTCGAGGTACGGCGTGCCGTTCTCGTCGACCTGCTCGCCGGCTGCGGCGACCCAGGCGCCGGCGAAGCAGTCGGCCTGCAGCTCGGTGCGCACGCCGTTGCTGTCGGGGCCGGTGCCGTTGTTGGGGTACTGCTCCATCACGCCGGTGAGGTTCTGCACGTGGTGGCCGTACTCGTGCGCGAGCACGTAGAGCTGCGCGAGCGGTCCCGCGGTCGTGTCGTACTGCTCGCGCAGGATCGCGAAGAAGGTCGGGTCGACGTACACCGTCTCGTCGGGCGGGCAGTAGAAGGGGCCGGTGGCGTTCGAAGCCGTGCCGCACGAGGTGCCCGTCGCCTGATCGACGATGATCAGCTGCGGTTCGCGATAGCCGTCGAGGCGTTCCTGCCAGAACTGATCGATGTTGAGGGATGCCGCGGCCAACCGGCACGAGTCGTCGCTGTTCGCGTCGGCACCCGTTTCGCAGTTGGCGATCGCCTCGCCGCCGCTCTCGGGGCCGGCCGCTGTCCCTCCGCCGATCAGACCGGTGAGATCAGTGCCGGTGAACAGCGAGAACAGCAGAACGACGACGGCGCCGAGGCCGACCGCCCCGCCTCCCACGGCGGCGACGGTCCCGCCACCTCGGCGTTTCGCTGAGTTGCCCCCGACCCGGGCGTTGTCGTTGAACGTCACGACCGTCACGGTACGCGCCGAGCGGCGCGCGGGCAGAGGCCTTGCGCGCGCGACCCCGCGTGGTTCAGCGCTGCGAGATCGGGTGCGTCTCGACCTCGAACTGTCCGAACGGCAGCGGTGACCACACCGAGTACGCGCTCCAGTCGTCGATCCGGAGCGTCGTGATCGCCCACCACCCCACCACCAAGCCGGTGAGGGTCACGATGACGATGACCATGCGCGCGTTGTTGACGATCCTGAGTGCATGGTCGACGTCGGTCGCCCGACCGAGGATGCGCGTGAGAGCCGTCACCACGATGACCGCGAGGATCACGAACACGAGCGGGCTCGGGCTCATCGTCACGGTGCCGCAGAGCGGTTCGATGTCGGTCGGTTTCCCGTCCGCCCCGAGGAATCCCTTGCCGTCGCTCGCGAGGCCTCCGGAACATCCGCCCTGCGATCCGCGCACGAACGCGCCGAGCAGGGCCGCCGCGACGATGCCCCAGATGACGAGAGACCGGATGCCGGCGATGATCGGCGCTCCCGGCAAGAGCCCGTCGCGGTCGTCGTCGGCGGTGATCTGGGCGTCCCTCTGCGTCGCGCTCATCCCTCCACCCTTGCAGGCGAGGCGCGAGGCGTCGAGATTCAGTTCAGGAACTCCCGGGCCGCCACCACGAGGTTCTCGACCCCGCGGTCGATCGTCGGCTGCATCACCGGCGCGAAGAACGGCGAGTGATTCGTCGGGATGTCGCGCTCGATCGTGCCGCCGGCCAGGGCATCCGCGAAGGTCTGAGGGTCGACACCGCCCCAGAACCAGTAGACGAGGGGCACGCCCGCGTCGCGCGCGAACCACGAAACGTCTTCACTGCCCGTGAACATCCCCGGGTCGACGACGCTGGCCTCACCGAACGCCCGGCGAAAGGCCGCGGTCAGGCGGGCCGTGGCTTCCGGATCGTTGATCGTCGGCGGCAGAGTGTGGTCGGTGGTGATCGTCGGGGTCTGCTCGGCGCCCGAGGCCTGCGCCTCGGCGCGGACGATGCGCTCGACCTTCTCGAGCACGCGGTCGCGCGCGGCGTCGTCGGGGTAGCGCAGGCTCAGCTCGAGCTTCGCCTCGGCGGGGATGATGTTGTTCTTCAGCCCCGCGTGGATCGAGCCGACGGTCACGACGGCGACGTCGCGCGGGTCGACCTCGCGCGACACGACGGTCTGCAGGCGCATGACGGTGGCCGCGGCCATGACGACCGGGTCGATCGTGGAGTGCGGGCGCGAGCCGTGTCCGCCGCGACCGTGCAGCACCACGGTGAGCCCGTCGGATGCCGCCATCTGGGTGCCCGGGCGGACGCCGATGGTGCCGGCGGGAAGGGGCGTGACGTGCTGGCCGAGCACGATGTCGGGCTTCGGGTACCGGTCCAGGATGCCGTCGTCGAGCATCGCGCGGGCACCCGCGCCGTACTCCTCGGCGGGCTGGAACACCGCGATCACGGTGCCCGACCACTCGTCGGTCGTCGCGACGAGCCGCTCGAGCGCGCCGATCATCGCGGTGACGTGCATGTCGTGCCCGCACGCGTGCATGACGGGAACGGCGTTGCCCGCCGGGTCGGTGCCGCGGGCGGTGCTGGCGTACGCGAGGCCCGTCTGCTCCTCGACGGGGAGGCCGTCGGTGTCGGCGCGAAGCCACACGACCGGACCGTCGCCGTTGTCGATCCGTGTCACGATCCCCGTGCGGCCGACTCCCTCTTCGAACTCGAGACCGAGGTCGGTCAGGTGCCGCGCGATCACGCCCGCCGTGCGCGTCTCCTGGAACGACAGCTCGGGGTGGGCGTGCAGGTCGATGTACAGATTCTCGAGGTCGACGCTCATGCCCCGAGCCTAGTTCGCCGGGTCTGGGCTCGGTCTGGGCGCCCCGGGATCCGACGAACTTGGAGAGTGTCAGTCGTCCAGATCGGTTTGGCGCCGGATGAAGCGATCCATGTTGGGGACGGTGAAGCTGACGAAGCCTCGGCGCTCGGCGTAGATGATCCCCTTTTCGATGAGCGACTGCCGTGCAGGACTGAGCGACGCGGGCGCGACGGAGAGGAACTCGGCAATCGCGGAGGTGCTGGCGACCTCGCCCCCCACCTCGACGATCGTTCGGAGGTAGAGCCGCTCCGATGGCGTCGTGCGATCCCAACGAGCAGGAAAAAACCCTTGGTCAAGTGCGGCGTTGCCTTCGGCGATGCCTGTGCGTGCGATCTCGAGATCGATGTGTCGATCAGGCGTGAGATCCCACACGGCCTTGCCGTACGTCTGGAGGAAGAACGGGTAGCCCTGGGCCTCATCGACGATCGCCTCGACGGCGTCATCGGAAAACCTTGCCCCAAGTTGCTCGGCGGGGCGGACGACGGCTTCTGCGGCGGAGGATCGCGACAGAGCGCCTACCTCGTGGAGTGAGAATCGCTCCGAGTAGGAGCGAGCCTCAGCGAGAGTGCGCCGAAGCGTAGGGAGTCCTGCGCCGATGACGTAAAAGGGCCAATCCGCTTGCGTCGCTTTGTGTTGCACCGCGAGCAGGGCCGTCAGGAGATCGTCGTCGAGGTCCTGCATCTCATCGACGAAGATGGCCAGCGCACTCTTGTTCTTCTGCAGCGGCTCTGCGAGGTCGGCAACGAGCTCCTCGAGATCCACTTCGATGAGCCCTGAATTGGCTCGGTGATCAGAGGGCTCGACTCCCAAGTTCAGCGATACCCCGGCAACTGTCAGTGCGAATGACGAGACCGTCGATACGGCGGCCTTCACATCGGATACTGCCGTCCGAAAGCGCGCCATTCTGCGCCCGGCCATCGCTACACCGCGGGCGAGCGACTGGCGCGAAACGAGTTGGCCCGCGGTTCCTGGGCGAGCCTCGAACTGCACCGTCAGCCACCCCGCTTGGTCGACGTTCCGTTGCAGTTCATTGAGGAGTACCGTCTTCCCAACGCCGCGCAGACCGTAAGTGATCAGGCCCCCGTCATTCCTGCGGGCGAGACTCTTGGCGACCATCAAGTCGACGAGATCGATCTCGGCCTCGCGCCCCACGAGTTCGGGTGGGCGAACTCCGGCACCGGGCCGGAACGGATTGAGTTCGTGGAGCATGTAGCGACTCTATGGTTATCTAAGCGCAATCTACTCATTCCGCTAGATTCGTCACCTGCCCTGGTGCAGAAAGTCACCTGTCCGCTACCCGATGCCGCGACGCCTCGCAACCCGTCCCGGCGGCCCAGGCGCGACGGCGAGGCTGGCGGCATGACCACGACTCACTTCGATCACCTCATCGTCGGCGGCGGCATGGTCGCGGACACGGCGGCGCGTGGCATCCGCGAGCTCGACGCCGACGGGTCGATCGGCATCCTGAGCGATGACGTCGACGCCCCCTACACGCGCCCCGCGCTCAGCAAGAAGCTGTGGACCGACGACGAGTTCACGTGGGAGAAGGTGCCGCTCGGCACCGCCGACGACACCGGCGCCGACATCCGGCTGCGCACGCGCGTGACGGCGATCCGCCCCGACGCCCGGGAAGTGGATGCCGACGGCCAGACGTACACGTACGGCACCCTCCTTCTCGCCACCGGCGGAAAGCCCGTGCCGCTCCCGATCGAGGACCGCTCGAACGGCGCGCGGGCGCTGACCTTCCGCACAGCCGAGGACTACCGCCGGCTGCGGTCCCTCGCCGACGAGGTCGACCGGATCGCCGTCGTCGGCGGCGGCTACATCGGCTCCGAGCTCGCCGCGGCTCTCGTGCAGAACGGCGTCGACACCGTGCTCATCCACACCGGCGCCGTCCTCGGCGACGCCGTGTTCCCCGCCGCGCTCGCGGAGAGGTTCGAGAAGCTCTTCCGCGATGCCGGTGTCGAGATCGTCGCCGGGTCGAAGGTCGCCGGCGGAGACGCGGATGCCACGGGCGCGCGCCTCGAGCTCGAGAACGGCGACGTGGTCCGGGCGGATGCGGTGGTCAGCGGTCTCGGGATCGAGGTCGCGACCGACCTGGCCGAGGGCGCCGGACTCATCGTCGATGACGGCATCATCGTCGACGCGCAGCTGCGCACCTCGACCGACGGGGTCTGGGCGGCGGGAGACGTCGCGAGCTACCCCGACCGGATCCTCGGTCGCCGCCGTGTCGAGCACGTCGACAACGCGAACGAGCAGGGTCGGGCCGCGGGCCGCAATCTCGCGGGTGCCGCCGAGCCGTACACGCACACGCCGTACTACTACTCGGCGGTGTTCGGCATCCGGTACGAGGCGGTCGGGACCCTGGATGCCGCTCTCGACACCGTGGAGGACTGGATCGACCCCGAGCGCGGCATCGTCTACTACCTCGACGACGACCGTGTCGTCGGCGTGCTGCTGTGGAACGTCGAAGACGCGCGGGACGCGGCGCGGAAGGTGCTGGCCGAGGCCGGCACGCTCTCACGGGACGACCTCGCCGGGCGCATCCGCTGAGCCCGCCGACCCGGGGACCGACTGCGGCGATCACCCGCGTTCCGCAGAGGGAATGACGTTCACCACGAGGAACGAAGGAGGTCGGACCGTTCAGGCCGCCGCCAGGAACGTTGCGGGGAGGCGTGCCGCCTCATCGACGGTGTTGTCGATACGGTCGAGGTCTAGGACCCGGGGTGGGGTCGCAGCGTTTCGCGCCTCTTCTCGGTTCACGGGGCGGCGGAGAGGAGGGCAACATGTCCAACGATCGGACGGGAGCGGATCGAGACCCCGCGCCCGCGCTGACGCGGGGTGTGTACATCCTCCGCATCCTGGCCCAAGCGCAAGGAGAGCCGGTCGCCCTCGCCGATCTCGCGCGCACACTCGAAGCGGCCAAATCGTCGACGTCGTATCTGTGCACGGTTCTCGAGGAGGCGAACCTCATCCGCCGCGTCGGCAACGGTTACGTCCTCGGTCACGGAACGGTCGAACTGGGCGGGGCGTATCTGCGCTCGTTCAACGAGGTGCGCGAGTTCTACCGATTCTGTAACGAGGCCCCCACGCTGTCCGAGCAAGTGGTTCAGATGGCGATGCTGCAGGGATCGGACGTCATCTATCTCGCGCGACACGAGGGGCGGTCTCCTCTGCGATTGACGGCCAACCTCGGTGACAGATTCCCGGCGGCATCCACGGCGGTGGGCAACGCCCTGCTCGCCGTGCTCCCGGATGACGACATCGCCGACCGATTCCGCTACCCCCACGCGTTCCCGATGCGGACGTCCGAGAGCGTTCGCAACCTGTCGGAGCTGACGGCTCGACTCGAGCAGGTCCGAGAGCGTGGATACGCCATCGATGAAGGCGGGGTGCACCCGGGCATCTCCGGCGTCGCCGTGCGGATGCCGCCGCGCTCCAGTTCGTCCCCCGCGATCGCCATCGGCTGCTCCTTCCTGACCTCCGCGACCTCACCCCTGCAGCGGGAGGCGATCGTCGCTGAGCTTCGTGAACTCGAGCGGCTTCTCGAGAACCCCATGCAACCTCGCGAGAACACGTAACCGTTCACTCTGTTGAACCACGTTCACCCTGGTGATACTGTCGCACCCAGGACAGGCACACATCAAGGGAGATGTTCGTGGTGCATGAACCCACATCGTTCGAGCAGGCATCGCTGCTCAACATTTCAGGACTGACGAAGTCGTTCTACGCCACGCGTGCGGTGGACGACGTGTCGTTCTCGGTCGACCAGGGTGAGATCGTGGCCCTCCTCGGCGAAAACGGGGCAGGCAAGTCGACCGTCATCAAAATGCTGGCGGACGTATACAAGCCGGATGCCGGCGAGATCACCATCCTGGGCGCGGCCGCCACGCCGACCGTGCGTAAGCAGATCTCGTTCGTCCACCAGAACCTCGGCCTCATCGAGTGGATGACGGTCGCCGAGAACATCGCTCTCGGTCTGGGGTATCCCCGCAACAGGCTCGGCTTCATCAGCACGCACCAGATGAACGCGCAAGCAGCGGAGGTCTTGTCGAGCGTCGGCGGCGGAATCGATCCTGAGCAGCGCATCTTCGACCTGCCACGCGCCGAGCGCAGCCTGCTCGCGATCGCTCGCGGCCTGGTCAGCAAGCCGAAGCTCCTCGTGCTCGACGAACCGACGGCATCGCTGCCCGCCGCCGACGTGGAGCGGCTGTTCTCGGTCCTTCGAACCCTTCGCGACAGCGGCGTGGGAATGATCTATGTCTCGCACCGCCTCGACGAGGTCTACCAGATCAGCCAGCGCGCCGTCGTCATGCGCAACGGTCGCGTGGTGGCCGACCGACCGGTCTCGCAGATCAGCCCCGAAGAGCTCGTCGAGCTCATCGTCGGACGCGAGACGACGGTTCCGCGCATCAATGAGCCGGGCACCGAGACGCGACTCGCTCTGGAGTCGTTCCGAGTCGACGGGACAGAGCCCATCAGCCTGCACGTGCGCTCGGGCGAGATCCTCGCGATCTGCGGTCTGCGCGGCGCGGGGCAGGAGGCGCTCGGCCGAGCCATCGCGGGCGCCACCCGCCCGCAGGCGGGCACGATGACCCTCGACGGAGCGCCGTTCCGCCCGCGCACACCGCGCGACGCCGTCGATGCGGGCGTTGCCTTCGCTACCTCCAACCGTGAGTCGGAGTCCGTGGGTGCGGGTCTGTCGGTCAGCGAGAACCTCTTCCTCAACCCGGCGGTCTGGGGGCGTCGTGCGTGGCAACCCCGCACGGCTCGGACCGAGTCCGTCGAGGCATCCGCGATCCTCGCCCCGTATCAGATCCGTCCCGATGACCCGGAGCTTCCCCTCGACACGTTCTCGGGCGGCAACCAGCAGAAGGTGATCCTTGCCCGCTGTTTCGGGCGTGGACGCGCCGTCGTCATCCTCGAGGAACCCACCATGGGCGTCGACGTCGGAGCCAAGGCCGAGATCTACGAACTCCTCGGCCGCGTGGTCGAACAAGGCACCGGCGCGATCGTCGTCTCCACCGACATGGAGGAAGTCGCCAAGATCGCCCACCGCGCGATCGTGCTCGGACGCGGCCGCGTCGTCGCGGAACTCACCGGTGACGACGTCACCATCCCCAACCTCATCTCGGCGGCCTCCGATCTCGGACGCGTCTCCTACGCCGACCCCTCATCCCAGGAGAGTGCAGCATGACCATGAACACGTCCGTCAAATCGACGGCGCTGGAGCCCGGGAGGGGTGCGAGCTTCTGGAACAAGCTCACCAGCAACTACGGGATGGTGCTGCTCACCATCGGCCTCTTCGTCCTGTTCGCAGCGCTGCGACCCGACACGTTCGCCTCGCTGCTGAACTTCCAGCTGCTCGCGTCGAGCAAGGCCGTTCTGCTCATCCTGGCGATCGCCGTCACCATCCCGATGGTGACCGGCAAGATCGACCTCAGCATCGGTTACGGTGTGGGCCTCTGGCAGGTGATGGCCCTTTCCTGGCAGATCGAGGGCCTCGACTACCGACTCGTCATCGTTCTCGTCATCGTCGGAGGCGGGGTCATCGGCCTCCTGAACGCTCTCCTCGTCGAACTCGCCCAGGTCGACGCGTTCATCGCGACGCTCGCCACCGGCCAGGTCATCTTCGCTGTCACCTACTGGTACACCGGCGGACGCCAGGTCACGGACTCCGACGGTGCGCGCGCCGTCGCCTTCGACGAGCTCTCGCGCTGGAGTCTCGGCCCGATCCCCGGCCCGTTCGTCATCGCCATCGTGCTGGCGCTCGTCGTCTGGATCGTTCTCGACTACTTCCCCGTCGGACGTTACCTGTACGCCGTCGGCGCCAACCCCGCGGCCGCAACGCTGACCGGCATCGCACGCCGCAAGTACGTCGTGGGCGCGATGGTCGCGTCGGGCATGCTCACCGGCGTCGCCGGCATCTTGCTCGCATCCCGTCAAGCGGGCGTGGCCCAGGCCAACATCGGACCCGAGTACCTTCTGCCCGCGTTGGCGGCCGCCTTCCTCGGCTCGACCACCATCCGTCCGGGCCGCGTGAACGGGCTCGGCACGATCCTCGGCGTGACCATCGCGACGATCGGAATCTCCGGCCTCCAGCAGCTCTTCCCCGGGCAGTTCTACCTCGAGCCGCTCTTCAACGGCCTCACCCTGGTCGCGGCGATCACGATCGCCTCCCTCGCCACGCGCCGGCGCACCACGAGAGCGGATGCCGCCCCGCTGACCGACGGTTCCACAACATCCGGCACCGGCTCACCCGGCACCGGCTCACCCGGCACCGTCCCCGAAACCTCCGACGTCACCCCGTCCGAGAGCACTACCCGCACCACCACAGCACGAAAGGACATCTCATGACCATCACCACGAAGCGGCGCGTCCTGCTGGCAGCACTGGCGCTGCCCGTCGCCCTGACCCTGAGTCTCACCGCCTGCTCCAGCGGCTCCGTCGGCAACGCGAGCGGCAGCGGCGGCGACGCCGCCTCGGCAGCCCCGGAGCAGGACTTCTCCTCGATCCTCCCCACCGGCGACGCCGTCGAGTTCTCGAAGGAACTCGTCGAGAAGAGCCTCACCGCCAGCGGAGGGTTTCACCCCGCCCGGCACCGGACCGACGGCGCAGAAGCCCGGCGCCCGCATCGCCTACGTCGGCAGCGACCTCACCAACGGCGGGATCAACACCGTCGGCGAGGGCGTCACCGAGGCGGCCGCGGCCATCGGCTGGTCCGTGGACTCGTACGACGGCAAGGCCTCGGCGCAAGGCCGCTCCGACGCCCTGAACCAGGCGATCGCCGCCCAGCCCGCTGCGATCATCCTCGGAGGGTTCGACCCGACCGAGCAGGCAGCCACCATCGCCTCGGCCGAAAGTGCCGGCATCCCCGTCATCGGCTGGCACGCCGGTCCCGCGACCGGCCCCGGCAACGGTCTGTTCACCAACGTCACCACCGACCCCCTGACCGTGTCGCAGCTCGCCGGCGCCTACGCCGTCGCCGACTCGAACGGCACCGCGGGAGCGGCCATCTTCACCGACGGCCAGTACGACATCGCCGTGCTCAAAGCGGATGCCATGAAGGCGTACATCGAGGCGTGCAGCGGTTGCTCGGTGCTGTCGTACCAGGACTCGCCCATCGCCGAGGCCGACCAGCGCATGCCCGGCCTGATCTCGAACCTGCTGCAGGAGAACGGCGACAAGCTCACCTACCTGATGGCCATCAACGGCAACTACTTCGGCGGGGCGCAGCAGGCTCTCCGCGCCGCCGGCAAGGACCCCGCCGGCACGCCGAAGTCCGTCGCCGCGGGTGACGGGGACGCCGCTGAGTTCCAGCGCATCCGTTCGGTCGACTACCAGGCGGCGACCGTCGCCGAGCCCCTGCTGCTGCAGGGCTGGCAGCTCATCGACGAAGCCAACCGCGCCCTCGCGGGCGAGGAGTGGTCGGGCTTCGTCGCCGCTCCCGCCCTGATCACGAAGCAGAACGTCCCCACCGGTGACACGTACGACCCGGCCAGCGGTTACCGCGACATCTACAAGAAGGTCTGGGGCAAGTAACACCCCTTCCGGCGGGGCGGACGATCGTCCGCCCCGCCACCCCCGAGAAAGGGCATTCCGTCATGACCGACACCTCCGAAGCGCGCGAGATCCGCGTCACCGAACCGATCGACCAGGCCGGCTTCGACGAACTCTACGAACGTCTCAAGCAGTGGGACACCTGGAGCGACCGTGAACGGGGAGCGTGGAACCGACTCACGCCGGCGCACGCGGCGGCGGCGGCGGCCACCGTGCGCTCCGGCCGCGTGGTGCAGACGACGCTCCCGTGGCCGACGGAGCCGGAGATCGACAACCGGCGTCCGGCGATGCACATGATGCTCGATCTCGGCGACCGTGAGGCTCCCGAGCCGTCGACCAACAAAGACTTCATCGGCATCGAATACCACGGCAAGTCGACGACCCACCTCGACGCGCTCTCGCACATCGCCTACCGCGGTGAGTTGTTCGGCGGCGCGCGCAGCCGCGACGTGGTGAACGCCACCGGCGCGGGCTACGGCTCCGTCGCCAAGCTCGGCTCCTTCGTCGGGCGCGGCGTGCTCATCGACATGCCCGTCGTGAAGGGCGTCTCGTGGCTGGAGCCCGGGGAAGCCGTTTACGAAGACGACCTACGCACGGCGGAGGAGGTGCTCGGCGTTTCGATCGGCGAGGCCGACGCCGTGCTCCTGCGCACAGGCCATAAGGCCCGACGCTCCGCTCTCGGCCCCTGGGACTCCTCGGATCTCAGCGCGGGCTTGCACGCGACGGCCATGCCGCTGCTCGCGGACCGGGGCATCGCCCTGCTCGGCTCCGACGGCGACAGCGACGTGCGTCCCTCGCCGACTCCCGGCATCCACTCGCCCGTGCACATCCTCGCGTTGACCGCGCTCGGGGTGCCGCTGCTGGACAACCTCGACCTCGAAGAGCTCTCGACCGTGGCCGCAGACGAGGGTCGCTACGAGTTCCTCTTCACGGTGGCCCCTCTGCTGGTGCCGGCGGGCACAGGCTCCCCCGTCAATCCGACCGCCGTCTTCTGAAAGGCAGATGCACCATGAGACCCGTAGGAATCAGCCGCGACTTCCTCGACGCGGCAGGCCGTAACGTCTGGGGCGACATCGGCCTGGATGGCTTCGACGAGGCGGGCATCGCCTGGGAGTACCTCCCCGACGACGTGCCGGTCCTGCGCCCGGAAGACATCGACGGGCGACCCGCCGTCCTGTTCGCGGCGCCGGCGGTCGATGCGACCACGTTCAGCGGTGTGACCGAACCGCCGATGGTGCTGGCCCGTTTCGGTGTGGGGTACGACGCCGTCGATCTCGACGCCTGCACGGACGCGGGCGTCGCCGTGACAATCACGCCCGACGGTGCCCGACGCCCGGTCGCGACCGCGGCGCTGGGAATGCTGCTGGGCGGTCTGCTCAACCTGGGCATCAAGGACCGTCTCGTCCGCGAGAAACGCTGGGACGAAAGGACGTCCTGGATGGGACGCGGGCTCACCGGCACGACCGTCGGGGTGGTGGGCTTCGGCGGCACCGGCACGGATCTGGCGCGGCTGCTGGCACCCTTCGAGGTCGAGCTGCTCGCCTACGACCCGTACTGCCCCCTGTCGCGCGCCGAGGAGTTCGGCGCCGAGCTGGTCGGTCTCGAGGACCTCGCCGCTCGATCCGACGCGATCGTCGTGATGGCTGTGCTCACACCCGAGACGCACCACCTCATCGACGCGGATTTCCTCGACCGCGTGAAGCCGACGGCGACCCTCGTGAACGTTGCGCGCGGACCGATCATCGACGAGCCCGCTCTGATCGCCGCCCTTCGGGACGGGCGCCTGCGTGCTGCCGCGCTCGACGTGTTCGAGAACGAGCCCCTCCCGGACGACAGCCCGTTGCGCTCGCTGGACAACGTCCTGCTGTCCCCGCACTGCGTGGGATGGACGGACGAGATGTCGCTCGGCAACGGACGCAGCGCCGTCCGTGCCGTCGTCGGTGCCCTCGCCGGCGAGATTCCCTCCTTCGTCGTCAACCGGCCCGTGCTCGAAACGGCACGATGGCGCGACCTGTCGGCGGTCACCGCATGACGGGTTCGCCCCTGTTCGATCTGACGGGTCGCATCGCGCTGATCACCGGCTCGAGCCGGGGGATCGGCAACATCCTCGCGTATGCGCTCGCCGACGCGGGCGCGACGGTGGTGCTCAACGGCATGGATCCCCTCCGGCTGGAATCGGCGCGCGTGGCGCTGGCACAACGGATCGGCCGCGACGTCCACGCTCGGGGGTTCGATGTCAGCGACGAGGACGACGTGCGTGCCGCGGTCGCCGACATCGAGTCGACGATCGGCCCGATCGACGTCCTCGTCAACAACGCGGGTATCCAGCACCGCGAGCCGCTGCTCGAGGTGTCCCGAGCGGACTGGGACCGGGTGATCGCGATCGATCTGACCAGCGCGTTCCTCGTGGGGCGAGAGGTGGCCCGTGCCATGATCGCGCGGGGCCGGGGAAAGATCGTCAACATCGCCTCGGTGCAGACCGATCTCGCGCGCCCGACCATCGGCCCGTACACGGCCGCGAAGGGCGGTCTGAGAAACCTCACCCGTGCGATGACGGCCGAATGGGCATCGGCGGGCCTGCAGATCAACGCCGTGGCGCCGGGCTACATCCACACCGAGATGACCCAGGCGCTCGTCGACGACCCCGACTTCAACGCGTTCATCGTACGCCGCACCCCCGCAGCCCGGTGGGGGACTCCCGCCGACCTGGGCGGCCCGGTGGTCATGCTCAGTTCGCCCGCGTCCGACTTCGTCAACGGGCAGGTGCTGTTCGTCGACGGCGGCATGACCGTCATCGTCTGACCCCGAGAGAGGAAAAGCCATCGTGCAACCCAACCTGGCCGTGATCGCCGACGTGGGAGGAGTTCTCCGCATCCAAGAGGTGCCCGAACCGCGACCCGCTGACAATGAAGCGGTCGTGTCAGTCGCGTTCGGGGGGATCTGCGGCTCCGACTTGCACTACTGGCAGCATGGGGCGGCGGGAGAATCGATCCTGCGGGCGCCGATGGTGCTCGGTCACGAGCTGTCGGGCACCGTGGTCGTGTCTGCTGCGGACGGTTCAGGACCCGCGGCCGGAACGGCCGTCACCGTGCACCCCGCCACGCCGGGTCGCCCCGACTTCCGATACCCGCAGAACAAGCCGAACCTCTCCGGCGGCACCTACCTCGGCAGCGCTGCGCGATTCCCGCACACCGACGGCGGCTTCGCGCGCAGGATCGCTCTGCCGACGCGGATGCTGCGCGATCTGCCGACCGGCTTGTCGTTGGCAGACGCCGCACTCGCCGAGCCCGCAGCGGTGGCCTGGCACGCCGTGTCGCGCGCCGATCGCTTGAGTGACAAGCGCGTGCTGGTCATCGGCAGTGGTCCCATCGGTGCACTCATCGTCGCCGCGGCCCGACGCGAGGGGGCACGGGAGATCATCGCCGTGGACCTGCACGAACAGCCGCTCGAGATCGCCGCGCGCGTGGGAGCGACGCGAACGCTTCGGGCGACGGATGCCGAGGCCATCGCGCGTGTCGATGCCGACGTGGTGTTCGAGAGCTCGGGCAACCCTCGCGGGCTGGCATCCGCGGTGTCGGCGGCGACCCGCGGCGGACAGGTCGTCATGGTGGGTCTCATTCCCGCGGGCGAGCAACCCGCGCTGCTGGCCACCGCCATCACCCGGGAACTGCGCCTGGTGGGCTCTTTCCGCTTCAACGATGAGATCGACGAGGTGATCACCGCATTGGCCGACCAGTCACTCGCGGTGAGCCCCGTCGTCACCCACACCTTCCCCGTCACCGACGCGGTGCACGCGTTCGAGGTCGCGGCCGACCCCCGTCGATCCGGCAAGGTGCTTCTGGACTTCGCCTGACCGAACCCCTCTCTCGCCGCCGATCTACGGAGCAACGCATGACGTCCACCCCCTCCCCGACCGGTCCGATCCTGAAGTCCATCGCCGCCGTCGCCGAGGGCGAGGCGTGTGTCACGCACGTCGGCCACGACGGCGCGGGCCACTTCCCTCTGGTCGGGCGACCGCACCGAGATCGAAGCAGAGGACACGCACTGACGTAAGGGGGAGTGAGTCCATGGTGTTGCATGGGACGCCGGCAGGTTACGAACGAGGGTGTCGCTCTCGCGGGGGATGCCAGCACCACCGCTCAGCAGAAATCCTCACCTGCGTCGATGCGCACATCGCGCGTCAAGCGGATTTCCGCCTCAGCCGGTTGCCGGCGACGGCGCAGGTGCGGCGAGCCATGCTTACAGCCGCGCCGTCACCTCCGGGAGCCGACTCCGGTCCCGCCTGTGCGCTGCCCGTGCATGGAACGCTCTGGGGATACCGCCGGGGCTGCCGCGGTCATCGGGAGTGCCCGCAGTGGCGGACAGGGCTGCGCACATGCGTCGAAGCGAAACGCCTGTATGCGACCGAGTACGCCAAGAACCGAGGGCGTGGGCACGGGGCGCCGATCGCTCACGGAACAACCGCCGGATACTTCGCCGGATGCCGTGATCGCAGCGCCTGCGCAGGAGACGAAGCGGGGGTGACCTGCCCGGACGCTCGCAACAGTCACAAGCGAGCACTGGCGCGACGAGCGGGAACGCCCCAGCGCGAGATTCCCGTCGACGCGGCGGTCGCCGCGACACGGGTCGCGGCGTGGCGGTCGCAGGGATACTCGTTGCGCAAGATCGCCCAACTCGCCGGAGTCGGTCGATCGACCGTCATGGCCATCGCCGGGGGAACCGACGAGCAGTCGTCACGATCGAGGATCACGGCCGCGACGCTGTCCGCGATCCTCGCCATCGGGATGCCGGACGTCTCGGTTCGCTCTTCACCCACCGACAGCGAAGAGGTGCCAGCAAGTGGATCACGACGCCGCGCCGGATGACATCGCTGCGCGAGAGCAGCGACATGACGAGTTGCTGCAGCAGATCGCGCATCGATTCTGGGTCCAGCGGATGACTCAGCAGCAGATCGGGGAAGAGTTCGCCTTCAGCCGGGTCAGTATCTCCCGCCTGCTCGAGGAAGCACGACGGCGCGGGGTGGTCCGCTTCGATGTCGGTGCCCCCGTCGATCGCGAACGGGGACGGGAACGAGAGCTCCTGGCCGCCCTTCGGGCCAGTGGGCAACGCGCTGCCACCGAGTTGCAGGCCTGCCGCGTGATGCCTGCTCTGCGGCGGGGCGACGCCGCCCATCGGCGGCGTCTGGGGATGCACGCGGCCGCGGTTCTCGCGGGGCACCTCCCCGCCGGTGGAACCCTCGCCATCGCCTCCAGTCGGACGACGGCTCCGCTGGTGCAGGCCGCCCACCTGCTTCCCGATCTGGCGTTCGTCGCCGAACTCCTCGGGTCGAGCGACCGTAGGGCCGGCACGGTGGCCGGTGGCGACGTCTCCAAGAAGGTTGGAGCCGTCCACCGACCCATTCCCGCCCCGTTCATCCGGCGGCTGGAGGAGCGGGACTTCTCCGCCGCAGCTCGATCCCGCATCCGAGCGGCCATCGAGAGCGCGGTCCAGGCCGACGCCGCCCTCTTCGGAGCCGGTTCGATGCGGCGGTTCGACGGGACCGGGGTTCATGCGCCGGTTTCTCGGCAGCTCCTGTCGGAAGCTGCGGCGGCCGGAGCCGTCGGCCACTGCCTCGGTGTCTTTCTCGACCCACGGGGGCGAGAGGTCCCGTCCGTTGTGGACGCCGTGCGCGTCGGCGCGAGCCCGACCGAGCTACGACGCGTCTCACGCCGAGTCCTTCTGGTCTGGACCCCGGAGAAAGCGCCGATCGCACGAGCCGCGGTCGCGTCGGGACTTGTCACCGATCTGGTGACCGACGAGACCACGGCGCGCGCGATCCTGGGTGAGCTCCTCAGCTCGTCAACGGAATGACGACCCACAGGGTCGTCGCGAGAGCACCGCACACGACGCCCATGATCGTCACCGCCACCGTCCACGTCTGCAGCATGACCAGCTCGGAGATCGTGAAGTAGCGCGACAACACCCAGAAACCGGCGTCGTTCACGTGCGAGAGGCAGACGCCGCCGGCGCAGATCGCCACGGTCAGGAGGGCGACGTGGAGGGGGCCGTAGGCCGTGAGATCGATCGATCCCGCCAACAGGGTCGCTACGGTCGTGACCGCTGCCGTCGTGGTTCCGAGGGTGGCGCGCAGCACGAGGGCGAGCAGGAAGCCGAAGATGACGATCGGCATGTTGGCGTTGCTCAGCGCATTCACCAGCGACTGCCCGATGCCGGTCGCCGCGATGATGCCACCGAAGGCGATGCCACCGCCGGTGGACAGCACGATCTCCCCGACCGGCCGCAGCCCCACACGTCCGACCTCGGTCATGCCGCTGACGCGGCGCTGGGCGCGGGAGAGCAGCGTGAAATACGCCACGATCGTCGTGATGATGAGCGCGATCTCGGGGACACCGATGAACCGCAGGGCGTCGGTGACCACGTTGTGCACGCCCGGCAGGAACTGGCTGACCAAGGTCGCAACCAGGATGAGGACCACCGGCAGCAGCAGCACCGTGAGCAGCTTCGCGAGGATGCCGGGGACGACGTCGGTCTGTGCCGCCGTCGCCGTGCGAACCGGCACCGTCAGGTTCGTCGCGGGTCGGCCGCTGGCCGCGCCGCTGACGCTCCCGCTGGACGGAGCGTCGTCGTCGGTGGTCGCCTCGGCGACGAGGACGCCGCGCTGCTCGAGCCGCGTCGCGCGACGGTACGCCCACCAGCACCCGAGGGTGGCACCCGGCAGCATGCACACCATGCCAAGCGCGATCAGCAGCCCGTAGTCCGTGCCGAGGGCGACGGCGACAGCGACCGCCCCCGGGTGCGGCGGGATAATCGCGTGCACGGCGAGAACGGCGACCGCCATCGGCACCGCCATCACGGCGACGTGGCGACCCGCCTGACGCGCGACGGCGATCGCCACCGGCGCGAGGAGGATGACGGCGGTGTCGAAGAAGATCGTGCTGCCGACGAGGAGCCCGGCGAGAGCCATCGCCAGAACCCCGCGTCGGGGGCCCGTGAGCTGAAGCAGCTTTCGGCCGAGGATCTCGCTTCCGCCGGACCGAGCGATGATCTCGCCGATGATGCAGCCCAGGCCGACCAGGATGAGGATGTGGGCGGTGCTCTTGTTCAGGGCGGTCAGGAGCACGGTGAAGATACCCGGCTGCAAGGGGTCGCTGCCTGGGACGTCCACCAGAGGGACCTGGAAGATCAGGCCGAGGACGATGGCGACGACCGACATCGCGATGAACGGATGGATCCGCATCCGGACGATGAGGACGAGTAGCACCACGATGCTCGCCACGATGGCGATAAGGGCTGCGATGAGAGGCACGGACGCTCCTTTGCGTGAGGGATGCCCAGTGAACCCACCGCTGCCCATCTCGCCTAGGGCATGTCACGGTTCCGGGCCGAAGACGAACAGATGACCGCAATCGGGCGCGAATGAGCGACGGACGTCGGCTGCCTCCCCTGCGCGCCTCACCATGGTGATCTCCACAGAGAGGATCAATGATGATTTCCGAGACCGCATCCCCGGCCCCCGCCCTTCATCACGTGTGCATCGTCGTCGCCGACCTCGATGTCGCTCGCGAGTTCTACGTCGATGTGATGGGAGCCGTCGAAGACGTGCGCCCGCGCGATTTCGTCTTCAAGGGCGCGTATTTCTCAATCGGCACCGCCGAGGTGCATGTCGTGCAGGAGGGCCGTGCCGGACACCTCGCAAGCCACGCGCCGAGCTGGAGCACCGACGAACTTCGCACCGGGCTCGTGACTCACTACGCGCTCATGGTCGAAGACGTCCGCGTATACGTCGACCGGCTCCGAGAGCGCGGGATCGAGAGGGTCGGGGGCTACCGTGTGCGCGATGACTATGTGGAGCAGGTGTACATCGCCGACCCCGACGGCAACGTCATCGAGCTCATGCAGCGCCACAGCGAGCACCATGGTCGTCTGCGCCGTCAGGAGATCTGGGACGACGGCACCGCCGTGCCGGTCGCGCCGGGATTCGACCTCGTCGACCCGCGCCAGCGCTACGGCTCGTTCTGAGACGGATATCTCTCGCCGCTGACGTCCACTCGCGCCGGCATCGGGTTCGTGCCGGTGCCTCCAGCGCCCGCCGTTGTCGCAGAGGTGGGCTCGCGACAACGGTGGGGCCCCTCCGACGGGCTGGCGGACGCGCGTCTTCAGCGTGCCGGCGACCCCGTCGAGCCGCGGTCGACCAGCTCGAACGGCAGGGTGCCGAGCCCCGGCGCCGGGTCCGCCCCGTCGAGCTCGGCGAGCGCCGCCTCGGCCGCGCGCTCTCCCTGGCCGCGCGCGAACTGATCGACGGTCGTGAGGCCGAACCAGCGGCCGAGCTCGTGTCCGTCGACGCCGATGATCGACACGTCGGCGGGAACGTGCAGGCCGAGCTCGCGCGCGGCGAGGATCGCACCGATCGCCATCTCGTCGGATGCCGCGAAGATCGCGGTGGGCGGGACGTCGCCGCTCAGCGTGCGGGTGGCCGCTGCGGAGCCGCCCTCGATGGTGAAGTCAGCCGGCTCGAACACGGCGTCGGCTCCGATGGCATCCATCGTCTCGGTGAAGCCGAGGCGGCGGAGTGCGGGAACCGACGATGCCGCGTTGGTCGTCGTGTCGGCGCCGATGTGGGTGACGCGGCGGTGCCCGAGCGCGAGGAGGTGTTCGGTCGCGAGGCGGCCGACCGCGCGGTCGTCGACCGTGAGTGTCGTCAGCAGCGGGTTCGGCCCCCCGATCGAGACCACCGGGACATCGAGGGTGCGAAGCAGCGCCGACTCGGCGGCATCCATCTCGATCGCGATGGTGATGACGGCGTCGATGCGCCTGCGGCGGAGGTGGTCCTCGAATACACGGCGACGTTCCGCGGGGTCGGCGCTCACGCTGTAGAGCGTGATGTCGTAGCCCTCGCGCACGAGCGCGTCGGAGATGCCGGCGAGCACGGTGCTGAAGAACCACCGGTCGAGGAACGGCACGACGACGCCGACGGCCCGCGCCCGCCCGGTCGCGAGGCTCGACGCCGCCGCCGAGACGACGTACCCGAGTTCTTCGGCCGCCGCGAGCACGCGATCGCGCGTCGCGGTCGACACCGGACCGCGCCCGCTCAACGCGCGCGAGACCGTGGCCGTCGACACTCCCGCCCGGCGGGCGACGTCGTCGATACCGGCCACGGTCTCGCGATTCCGGATGCCGCGGCTTACGCCGCCGCGATCCAGACGGTCGTGTCGGTCGGCAGGGCGTCGCCGTCGAGGGGGCCGCTTGCCACGAGGACCTCACCCGCGGGGAGCTCGACCGGCTCGTCGCCGAGGTTGGCGATGACGGTGAGCGATCCGTTGCGGAAGGCCACGACGTCGTCGCCGTACCCGTCGAGCCAGTCGAGCGCCCCCGCGCCGAGGTTGCGCTCGCGACGCTCGGCGAGCAGCGAGCGGTACAGCGACAGGGTCGAGGCGGGGTCGTCGACCTGCACGTCCCGCGCGAGCGCGGCCCACTCCGCGGGCTGGGGGAGCCACGACTCACCCGTGGTGTTGAAGCCGTAGGCGGGGCCGTCGGCGGTCCACGGGATCGGGACGCGGCAGCCGTCGCGGCCATAGCGCTCGCCGTTCGTGCGGAACCACGTCGGGTCCTGACGGGCGTCGTCGGGCAGATCGATGACTTCGGGGAGGCCCAGCTCCTCGCCCTGGTACAGGTACGACGAGCCGGGGAGCGCGAGCATGAGCGAGGTCGCGGCGCGGGCGCGCTGCAGGCCCTTCACGGGGTCGGGCTGGCCGGGCGACTTCGGTCCGATACCCGCCCCCTGCGGGTTCTCCGCCGTCAGCGCGAGGCGCGAGGCGTGGCGCACGACGTCGTGGTTCGACAGCACCCAGGTGCTGGGGGCGCCCACGGCGGCGTACTCCTCGAGCGACTCCGAGATCACGTCGCGGAGAGCCGCGGCATCCCAGGTCGTCTCGAGGTAGTGGAAGTTGAACGCCTGGTGCATCTCGTCGGGCCGCACCCACAGCGCGGTCTGCGCGACGGTGGGGAGCCACGCCTCGGCGCACAGAGCGCGGTCGCCGGCGTACTCCGCGAGCACCTCGTGCCACTCGCGCCACACCTCGTGCACGCCGGGCTGACCCCAGTACGGCACCTCTTCGGCGTCGCCGCCCATGGAGCCCGCGTCGGGGTCGGGCGTGAAGTCGGGGAGACCCTCGGCCTTGATGAGGCCGTGCGCGACGTCGACGCGGAAGCCGTCGACCCCGCGGTCGAGCCAGAAGCGCAGGATGTCGCGGAACTCCGCACGCACCTCGGGGTTGGTCCAGTCGAAGTCGGGTTGGCTCTCGTCGAAGATGTGCAGGTACCACTGGCCCGGCGTGCCGTCGGCCTCGGTCACGCGCTTCCACATGCCGCCGCCGAACACGCTCTCCCAGTTGTTCGGGGGCAGCTCCCCGTTCTCACCCTTGCCGTCGCGGAAGATGTACCGCGCGCGCTCGGGGCTGCCGGGCGCTGCCTTCAGGGCCTCCTGGAACCAGACGTGCTGATCGCTCGAGTGGTTCGGGACGAGATCGACGATGACCCGGATGCCACGCTCGTGCGCGCCCGCGAGCATCGCGTCGAAGTCGGCCAGGGTGCCGAAGATCGGGTCGACGTCGCGGTAGTCGGCGACGTCGTACCCCGCGTCCTTCTGCGGCGACCGCTGGAAGGGGCTGAGCCAGATGGCATCCACCCCCAACTGCTTCAGGTCGTCGAGGTGAGCGGTGACGCCGGGCAGGTCGCCGAGGCCGTCGCCCGAGGCGTCGGCGAAAGAGCGGGGGTAGATCTGGTAGATGACGGCGGTGCGCCACCACTCCGAGCCGGGTGCGGACGCGAGTTCGGGGCGCGAGTCCTGCTGCGTGAAAGTCATGCGGTACACCGTACTGCAAGCGCTTACATCGGCGTCAAGCGCGCCCCGCGTTGTCGTCGCCCCCCGCGCTCCCACCCCGCTCTTCGCTCTTTGCTCGTCGCTCCCGTCCCGCGCGGCGGTGAGTTGCGTCGTATGTTCGCTCGACGCGCGTTTCGGCGGACTTATGGCGCAAGTCATGGCGGGGCCTCGCGCGATCGCGCGGGTGCCTCGGCCGTCGACGGTGAGTTGCGTCGTATGTTCGCTCGGTGCGTGTTCCGGCGGGCATACGGCGCAAGTCACGGCTGGGGTCATGCGGGGAAGGGCGCGCGAGGGCGCGGGCGCGAGGGGCGCGATTAGGCTGGGGCGGTGCCCGACGCCTCCGCCCTCGCCCGTGCCGAATCGCTCATCACGAGCATCCCCGACTACCCCAAGCCCGGGATCATGTTCCGCGACATCACGCCCCTGCTGACGGATGCCGCGGCCCTGCGCACCGTCGTCGAGGCGCTCGTCGAGCCCTTCGCGGGCCGGTTCGACGCCGTTGCGGGAGTCGAGGCGCGCGGCTTCCTCCTCGCGGGGGCCGCGGCCATCGCCGCGAACGTCGGGCTCATGCCGATCCGCAAGGCCGGGAAGCTGCCCCGGCCCGCCGCGGCGGTCGAGTACGACCTCGAGTACGGCTCGGCGACGATCGAGATGCACGACGACAACGCCGCCGGCGCGCGCGTGCTGCTGCTCGACGACGTGCTCGCCACGGGCGGCACGCTCAGCGCGGGGCGCGAGCTGCTCGAGGCTGTGGGCGGCGAGGTCATCGGCGTCGCGACGCTGCTCGAGATCGACGGCCTCGGCGGCCGCGAGGCTCTCGGCGGCGACGTGCACGCGGTCTTCCACGTCTGACGGGTCTCCCGCCCGCGCGGGCGCGGCGCCCAAGCGCCCCCGTTGAGTGTCCAAGACACGCCGTAACGCGGTCACCCATGACGGCGTGTCTTGGACACTCAACGTGAGAGCGGCGCCCCCGCGCCAGCCCGGGCACCCCCGCGCGCCGCGCCCCCGCTACCCGCAGCCCGCGCGCAGCCGGAGGCCCTCGAGCAGCGCGTCGAGGCCGAGGGCGAACGCGAGGTCGGCGGGGGTGGCGCCCTGAGCCTCGGCGAGTTCCCGGCGCGCGTGATAGGCCGCGGCGAACGTGGGGACGTCGGCCCGATCCCCCGGATCGAGCATGTCCTGCGGGGCCGAGGCGTCGAGCGCCGAACCCAGCACGAAGGACTCCACGGCCACGATGACGCTCATCGATTCTGCGGCTGACCAGCCGGCATCCTGAAGCTGGGATGCCAGGTGGTCGTACGATCTGCCGACCGTCGAGGTCGCGTCCAGGGGGAGCGCCGACAGGTACGCGACCGTCGAGGGGTGGGCGGCGAAGGCCGCGCGATAGGCGTGCGCCCAGTTGCGGAGAGCGTGGTCCCATCGGGGATCGGGAGCTGCGTCGGCGTCGATGTGTTCGGCGAGGATCTCTCGGATCTCCGCGAACACCGCCGTCTTGTTCTCGACGTGGTTGTACAGCGACGACACGCGCACGCCGAGCGCTCGCGCCAGATCGCTCATGCGGAACCCGGTGTCGCGATCGTCGCCGAGCAGGCGTAGGGCGGTCTCGCCGATGAGGCGGCGAGAGAGCACTCCGACCCGCGGACGCCCCACCGGGCGGGGTCGTGCGGCGGCCTCGGACGCTGTCTTCCCTACTGCACTCACGCTGTTTCCTCGCCGTCGAGCCGGAGAAATCCGAGCCGGAGAAACATTGTACGTGCGGGCAAATCGAACTATGTTCGTTTTACGCGATCACAGGTGATCGCACCTCACCCAAGGAGTTCGCTCATGTCTCAGCGTTCCCGCACCTCCCTTCCCCGCTCGATGGGCGTCGTCGGCCTCACGCTCTTCGGCATCTCGTACATGGCCATCGGCACGGTCTTCACCACGTACGGCATCGTGAACCAGCTGACCGAGGGGCACCTCGTCGCGTCCTACGCCGTCGCCCTGATCGTCATGCTGTTCACCGCCTCGAGCTACGCCGCGATGGTCCGCCGCTACCCGGTCGCCGGTTCGGCGTACACCTACGCACAGCAGTCGTTCGGCGGGGGCGTCGGCTTCCTCACCGGGTGGATCCTGCTGCTGGACTACCTGTTCATCCCGATGATCAACTTCCTCATCCTCGGGCTGTACGCCAACACCCAGTTCCCCGACGTGCCCGTCTGGGTGTTCACCCTCGGCGCGATCATCGTCGCGCTCATCCTGAACGTCCTCGGCATCTCCCTGGTGAGCAAGGTGAACGCCGCGGTCGTGCTGATCTCGTTCGCCGCGGTCGTGGTCTTCGCCTTCTTCGCCATCAAGACCGCGATCGGAGACCCCGACGCCCCCGGCGTCTTCGAGCCGTTCCTGCCGGGCAGCGCGCAGTTCAGCCCGGTTCTGACGGGTGCCGCGGTGCTCTCGCTGTCGTTCCTGGGCTTCGACGCCGTGTCGACCCTCTCCGAGGAGGCGAAGCGCCCCCGGCGCGACATCCCGATCGCGATCATGGTCACCACCATCGTCGGCGGACTGCTCTTCATCGTGGTCGCCTGGCTGGGTGCTCTGGCGTACCACCTCCCCGACTGGAGCGCGGCGCCGCAGGCGCTCCTGGATGCCGCGGGTGCGGTGCTCTTCGACCACGTCGGGGGACCGATCCTCGCCGGCAGCTTCGTCTTCATCACCGTCATCGGCACCCTCGGCGCCGGGCTCGCGGGACAGGCGGCGGTGTCTCGCATCCTGTTCTCGATGGGGCGCGACGGCATCCTGCCGCGTCCGCTCGGCGGCCTGTCCAAGAAGTACGGAACCCCGGTGGTCGCCACCGCTCTCGTGTCGCTCGTGGCTCTCGCGGGCCTGTTCGTGACGTTGTCCCAGGCGGCGTTCATGATCAGCTTCGGCGCGCTCGTCGCCTTCGCGATGGTGAATCTCTCGGTCATCCGCACCTATCTCTTCCCGCCGCGCGCGGAGCGTCGCGCGCTCACCGCGGGACGCCTCGTGCGGTACGGGATCGTCCCCGCGATCGGATTCGCGCTCACGCTCTGGCTGTTGAGCTCGCTCGAGGGCGGGACGTGGGTCATCGGCGGCATCTGGGCACTGCTGGGCGTGGTGATCCTCGCGATCAAGACGGGGATGTTCCGGCGCCCGGTTCCGAAGCTCGACTTCTCGGAGGTCGAACCCACCACCGAGGCGATCGACCAGCTGCCGCGCGAGTCGTTCCTGGGGCAGAAGTGACGGCATCCGATCGAAGCGACACCTGTCGCGCACTGAGAAGGGAGGCGCCCATGCCCGAGAACACCGACCTGCTGGTCCTCGCGGGAGCGGTCCTCACGCCGACGGCCCTCGCCGGCGCGCCTGCGGAGGCCGGGTTCGTGGCGATCCGCGACGGCGTGATCGTGGGGGTGGGGACTCCGGATGCCGCGGACTCGTGGAAACCGCGCGCTCAGCGGGTCGTCGACCTGGGTGACGCGACGCTCACCGCCGGCATCGTCGATGCGCACATCCACCCCGTCGCGGGGATCGGGATGACGAGAGGCGTTGACCTGAGCGAGGCGGAGACCCTCGAGGAGGCCCAGCAGGCGCTGGCCGCGGAGTCCGCCGACGCGGGCGAATGGGTGTTCGGGTGGGGTCTCAACCCGAACGTCTTCGGCGCGGCGGCACCGTCGATGCGACTTTTCGACCGGCTGTCGCAGGACCGCCTCGCGTTCGTGCAGCTGTTCGACGCGCACTCGGCCGTTGCATCCGGGGCGGCCCTGGCCCGCGCGGGTGTCACGGGCGCCGAGACCTTCGACGACGCCTCGTCGATCGCCGTCGACGCCGAGGGCACGCCCACGGGGTATCTCCTCGAGCATCGCGCCATGGGGCGCGTCACACGCATCATCCCCGCCCTGACGTTCGAGGAGCGGCGTGATGCCCTCGTCGCCATCCTGCGTGGCATGGCCGAGACGGGCGTGACGATCGGGCAGATGCTCGACTCGTCAGACCCCGACGCCTTCGACCTCTTCGACGCGATCGAGGCCGAGGGGGAGCTGCCGATCCGTCTTCGCGTCTCGCCCATGGCCGTTCCGGGTTCCACCGAGGCGGACTGGGCGCAGCTCGCCGACCTGCAGGGCCGGCACGGTCGCCGCTGGGAAGTGCGCGGCATCAAGCTCATGATCGACGGCACCATCGACAACGGCACCGCGTGGTTGCGAGAGCCCGACACTCTGGGCGAGTCGACCGAGTCGCTCTGGCTCAGCCCGTCCGAGTACGCCGCCGCCGTCGAGTATTTCCACGCCCGCGGCATCCCGACGGCGACTCACGCGATCGGCGATCGCGGCATCGAGTTCGTGGCCGCGACGTTGAACGGCCTCGAGCGCACCGGTGTCCCGCACCGCATGGAGCACATCGAGACGCTGCCCGACGACGTGCTGGATCTCATTGTCGAAGCGGACGTCTCGGTCAGCATGCAGCCCACGCACTGCACGCACTTCACACGCGCGGACCACACCGACAACTGGTCGCGCCGCCTCGGCGACGAGCGCGCCGACCGCGCGTGGCGCACGCGCGACTTGCACGAGAAGGGCGTGGTCGTGGCCCTCGGATCGGACTGGCCGGTGGCCCCGTACGACGCACGGGCAACCCTCGCCGCGGCGATGCTCCGCCGACCGGCCGGACGTACGGATGTCACGCCCGTCCTGCTGGATCAGGCCCTCGGCGCCCCGGTCGCCCTCGACGCGCACACGCGTGGCTGGTGGCGTTCGGTCGGCGAGGCGGGCGGCACGATCGAGGAGGGGATGCCGGCGTTCCTCACCGTGTTCTCCGCCAACCCGCTGTCGGCGGATCCGGATGCCTTCGCGACCGCCGATGTGCTGCTGACGGTCGTCGGCGGTGTCGTCGAGGTGGACCGGACGGCGGTGGCCGTGCGGAGGTGACGCGTCCACGCCGGGTCAGGGGCAGGACGCTCGCGCCTCGCGGGGCCACCGCCTCCGTCCCTCGGCGACGGTGCGCCGAACTCCTGAGTTTTCGGACTCTTCGGGGCTGGATGCCGCAGGTTCCCGCGCTCGACGGGTGCCCAGCATCCGTTTCTCAGGAGTTTCGCCCGCTTCGCGTGCCGGCCGCGCCCGCCCTCGGCTCAGCGCATCACGCTCGCGCCCAGCTCCACGGGGCTTCCCTCGATGTTGCCGATGATCCCGCGGATGACCCCCGTCCCGTCCTCGCGGCGCAGGCCGTCGTACCAGGCCTGCGTCGCGGCGACGTCGAACGCGTGCGTCTCGTGCGCGCGCTTACGGGCGCGCAGCACGAGGTCGCCGGCCCGCTCGGTGCGGATGCGCTCGTAGCGCTTCAGCGAGTCCGCGACGCCGAGCGTCGTCGTGGCGAACACGATGCCGAGAGCGAAGCTGTCCTCGAGCGCCGAGCACGCCCCCTGGCCGATGTCGGGTGCGGTGTTGTGGGCGGCGTCGCCGAGGATCGCGACGCGCCCGCGCACCCACGTGTCGAAGGGGTCGATGTCCCAGATCTCGACGCGGTTGAGCGACTCGTCCGGGTCGATGCCGTCGAGGAGCGCGCGCACTCCCGGTGCGTCCCACGATCCGAATGCCGCCTCGAGCGCGGCCATGCGGTCCTCGACCACTCCCGACGGCCCGGGTACGTCGACGAAGAAGTAGAACCGGTCGCCCGCGACCGGCATGACGGCGCACCGCTTGCCGTCGCCGACGTAGGTCGTCCACTGATCGAGCGGTCCGATCCGCTCGTCGGCGCGCACGAGACCGTTGTAGTTCACGTATCCCGAGTACGACCTCTCGGGACGGATGCCGGTGGGCTCGGTGACGTAGTCGCGCACGATCGAGCGCGCCCCGTCGGCCCCGATCAGCAGATCGGCCGTGTCGGTGGTGCCGTCGGCGAAGGTGGCGGTGACCACGCCGTCGGTCTCGGACACGCCGGTCAGCTGCTTGCCGAGGTGGATGTGGGCGGGGCCGACGGCATCCATCATCAGCTGCTGGAGATCCGCTCGCGCGACCGGGTAGGGGCGCTGACCCGTCTGCTCGGTGACGGGCGCGAGGCTGAAGCGGCAGAGCTCGTCGCCGGTGTGGCCGTCGTAGTAGGCCATGTCGTCCATGCGACCGCCGAGGGCAGCGACTTCGGGGCCGAGGCCCAGCCAGTTGAGCACCTTCACGCCGTTCGACCACAGCGACAGCGCGGCGCCGACCGGACGGTTCTCGCGCATGCGGTCGTACACGACGACTTCGTGGCCGAGCTTCTGCAGGGCGAGCGCCGCGGACGTTCCGCCGACTCCCGCCCCGATCACGATGACTCTCATGCCTCTCCTCAGCTGCCGCGGTAGGTCGAGTAGGCGAACGGGCTCAGCAGCAGGGGCACGTGCAGGTGCGCCTCGCCGCTCACGGTGAACGCGACCGTCGCGATCGGGTGGAACGACGCGACTCCGCGCGCGCGGAAGTAGGCACCGGTGCCGAAGGTCAGCGCGTAGTCGCCGTCCTCGAGGCGATCGGATCCGAGGGCGAGGCGGCCGTCTCCGTCGGTCGTGCCCTCGGCGACGGGGGTGCCGTCGAGCCGGGCCAGCGCGACGGTGACGCCGGTCGCGGGCGTGCCCGCCGTGGCATCCAGGATGTGGGTGGTGAGGTGGGTCATTCGGCGTCCTCGGGTTCGGCCGGTGCCTCGTCGGCGAACGTCGTCCGCAGGCGGAGCAGGGCGATCTCGGCGAGCTGACGGGTGGCTTCGACGATCTCGGTGTCGGGGTCGTTGCCGAGGCGGCGTTCGAGTTCGGTGCGCATCTCGCTCGGCGTGCGTCCGGCCGCGCGGATGAGGAAGACGCGGCCGAACCGCTCCTCGTATGCCGCGTTCCCGGCGGCGATCGCGGCGACGTCGTCGTCGGCGGCGGAGGCCATGGACCCCTGTTCGCGACGGGATGCCGCGGCCTCGGCGCCGTCGCCCGCGACCTTCGCGCCGATGCGGGGGTGCGCGTGCAGCGCCGCCTCGAGGTCGTCCGGCGACCAGACCGCGGCGAGGTCTCCGGCGTACGCGGCGAGGGCGTCGACGTCGGCGTAGGGGCGACCCGCGACGACGGCATCGACCCAGCCCGGGATGTCGGCCCAGACGCGGACGACGGCCGTGGCATCCGCCGTCGAGGCCGCGTTGAAGTGGTGCAAGTGCATGCCGGTCAGGCTAGGCGCGCCGCGTTACGGGGCTGTGGCGGGATGTGTCGGCGATGTTGCTGTGGGGAACATTCGTGTGCGGCGACCGGCCGCGCCCGTCCACGCGGCGAGAACCCGCCGTTCATCTCTAGATACCGCCCGTGAGAGTTGCCGGGCAGATCGCGTGGATAGCTTCTGTCCGGCCCGCCCGAGGGCCGACGCCCGGAAAGGGCGCCCCATCCGCGAGAGGACCCCGTTTCCCATGCCCCCCACGTCTCCGAGACGGTCCCTGCGACTTCTCGCCGCCGTCGCCGTCTCACTCGTCGGGCTGATGGTCGCCGCACCGGCTTCAGCCGCGCCGATCGACCGCTTCCAGGCATCCACCTCCGCCCTCCCCTCGGGGGTCGGGGCTCCCACGCTCCTGCTGCTGGAGAGCGTGAACGCGGCAGGAAAGGTCCTGCAGATCGGCGACACGAACGCGCAGGTGTCATCGGCGCCCGGCGCGACGGACCGCGCCGCCGCCGCGATCGAGACCATGAGGACCGGCAACGCAGCGTCGCTGAAGGCGCAGGCGTTGCGCTTCTTTCCCGTCACGGGGTCGGCCAACACCTACCTGATCGCCGATCAGCAGGACCGGGTCCTCGTCCGTTCCCGCAACAGCGAGACGGCCTTCCGCTACCTCCAGCTCGCCGATGTCGCGGACTCCGCGTCAGATCCCTACGCCCAGTGGGAGGCGCGCGACGCCGGCGACGGCACCGTCAACCTCGTGAACGTGCAGCCGGATCCGTCGTCGCAATCCGCCGCGCTCGATCTGTACAACTGGAAGACCACCGACGGCTCGGAGGTGCAGACGTACACGCTCAACACCGGTGCCGCCGTGCAGAAGTGGCGGATGCACACGCTGCAGGCCACCGTGGCGGTCCCCAGCGCGGTGGTCCCCGCGGGGTCGGCGCCGTCGATGCCGACGAGCCTTGCAGCCCGATACGGCTGGGGAGGATCGGTTCCTCTGACGTCGATCGCCTGGCGCATGCCCGATCGATCGGTCTGGAACAGCAGCGGCGAGGTCGACGTGACCGGAACGGCATCCGGTTTCTTCGGTGAGGCGGTCGCGGTCACGGCGCACTTCTCCGTCGGTTCGCCCGGTCAGGCGGACGACGCGGCGCTGAAGTCCTACGCGGGTGTGAGCGTGAAGGAACTGCGGATGCTCGCCCCGCGCACGGTCGTGCGCAAGGTCAGTGGAACGGCGGCGACCGTGACCTCCCCGGTGTCGTGGGACTGGTCGGCTCTCACGGATGCCGCGCTCGCGCAGCCCGGAACCGTCACGGTCGAGGCGGTCGCCGGATCGGGCTTCAGCGCTCGACTGATCATCACGCTCGTCGCACCCGAGCGCGTGAACCTGCTGCGGCAGAACGGTGTGCGTCCGGACTGGACGTTCAAGGACGGCACGACGTTCGCCCTCACCGATGGCAACCGCAACGCCGTCGGTTTCGCCGACTGGCGCAGCGGTGGAGCCGCCAACCGGGTCAACCCCAACCGTGTGTCGTTCTCGTTCGATCAGCCTCGCCAGATCACCGGGGTGAACGTCTACGACATCGGCGGGAAGCAGAACATCGGCACCGTGACCGTCCAGTACCGCACCCTGCTCGGCGGGTGGAAGAACCTGCCGACCGCGTCGGGCTGGCCCGTCACCAACGCGACCGCCAACCTCTCCCTGGAGGTCACCTCCACCCCCGTGCTCGCCACCGGCCTGCGCGTGATTGTCGGCAACAAGTCGTCCGGCACGTGGATGACCCTCTCGGAGGTCGAGGCCTACGGGCCCCGCACCCCCGCTTCCTGACTCGCCGTTCCGCTTTCCCGCATCTGATGAGAAGAGAGATGTCCATCCAGCCTCGTCGCGCCTCGCGCGCACGTTCCGTGGTCGCCGCCGTGACGGCGTTCGCCCTGTCCACCCTCGTCCTCGGCAATGCCTCCGTCGCGCTGGCGGCTGACGGGAACACCCCCTCGTCGGCCCCGTCCGCCGCCGCATCAGCCGACGCGCCCGCCACCGCGGACCGATCCAGCTTCCTCCTGCCCGTCCTCCCCGACACGCAGTTCTACTCGCGCTACAGCGCGTCGCAGTTCTACCCCCAGTACGGAACGAACCCGTTCGAGGCGCAGACGCAGTGGGTCGTCGACCACAAGAACGACCTGAACATCCCGTTCGCCGTGCAGCTCGGCGACGTCGTCGACCAGCAGTGGGTGGGCGATCAGTGGACCGCCGCGTCGAAGGCCATGCGGATCCTCGAGGACGGGGGCGTGCCGTACTCGATCATCCCGGGCAACCACGACGTGGCAGACCAGGGCGCACGTTCGTCGGAGGCCAACGCGGCGAACTACCTGTCGAACTTCGGGGCGACGACGCTGAAGCGGCAGGCCGGAGGAACGCTGCTCGGCACCTTCCAGAACGGGTACTCCTCGGCTTACGACTTCCAGGCGGAGGGACACGACTGGATCGTCCTCTCGCTCGGCTGGAACGCCTCCGACGACACGTTCGCGTGGGCGCAGGGCATCCTCGACGCCCACCCCGGTGTCCCCGTGATCTTGAACTCGCACGCGATCATCGGCATCGACCAGGACCAGATCTCTCCCACGAGCTGGTGGTACGGCGACCTGCTGTGGGACAAGCTCATCCGCAAGAACGACCAGATCGTCCTGACCCTGAACGGTCACTTCCACGGGGCGACCCAGCGAACGCTGACCAACGACTTCGGACACCCCGTGTTCGAGGTGCTGACGGACTACCAGATGGCCGCGGACGGCGGTAACGGCATCATGACGCTGTTCGAGTTCGACCTCACGAACAACAGCATCGACGTCGACACCGTCTCGCCCTGGGTGTCGAAGAAGCACGCCGATGCACTCACGTCGACGGACACCCCCGTGCTCGACGGGAAGTGGCAGCAGTTCAGCCTCCCGATCGACTTCGGCGCCCGCTTCGGATGGTCGGCCCCCACCGCGGCGCAGGCCGACAACGTCGATCTGTCGGAGCGAGCCAAGCAGATCGTGTCGGCGGGATGGACCGGACAGGGGAAGGAGCAGCAGCTCGCCGTCGCCGGGAACGACAGCGACTACGTGCGCGTCGACGGGACGATCGCGCACTGGCGGTTCGGCGGCGTCGCCGGGGGCGACATGACGGACACGACCGAGATCCCCGACATCGCCGGGTCGAGCCCGATGTACCGCAACCCCGTGGACGACACCGACGCGCCCGACACGAGCGACGACGTCTCGATCTCGCACGCCAACGTGCCGGTTTACTCGGCCGACAAGGGCGCGGTGTGCTTCACCGACGTCCACCGTAATGCGGGCGCGCGCGACAACCTCGGCTACATCACCACCGAGTACGGAGCCCCGGCCACCTTCGCGCACCTCGACGCGACGACCGGTTACACGCTCGAGACGTTCCTTCAGATGGACACCAACTGGACCGAGGCGGCCAACCGCTGGGGAGCAGCCATCACGCGCGGCGGTGCCCGCCAGTGGATGGGCATCAACGACTCCTCCGACGCCGGTGCCGGTGCGGCATGGCTGGGCATCTCCAACCTCCGCGAGTACCAGTACTCGGCAGCGGATCCGCGCTCGAAGAACTCGTACACCCTCTGGTCGGGCGAGATCATGCCCGGGGCGTGGCACCACGTCGCGATCGTGAACAACCCGGCCTCGGGAACGGTCATCATGTACGTCGACGGCGTTCCGGTGCTCCGCAACGCCTCGCAGGTCGGCGGGATGATGGCGGCCGACTTCATGCCGTGGATCATCGGCGCCTCGACGTGGAACGAGGAGCCCGAGCACGGCTGGTACGGCTGCGTCGGTGAGACGCGCATCGTCGACCACGCCCTGACCACCGACCAGTTCCTGTACCAGCGTCAGAACATCGACGCTGGCGGACCGCAGTTCGCCCTGGTGACGGACGTGTCGTCGGCACAGCCGGCGGGGGCGTCTCTCGCGTCGTTCGACGGCACCGGGCTCGCCGGCGCCGACGTGCGCGTCGTCGACCGGGGCCGCACGATCGGTCGGGCAGCGGTCGCCGCGGACGGCACCTGGCACGTGGCCCTCGAGAGCCCCGTCTCCGGCGCCGGCGCCCACCCGCTGAGCTTTGTGCAGTCGCTGGGCAGTCGTGACGGGAAGGCGCTCGAGGCGACGGTGACCATCTCGGCACCCGTGCCGACGCTCACCGACCCGTCGGACCAGCGCGTGCTTGTGGGGGGAACGGCGACGTTCTCGGTGACCGCGGGGGGATCGCCCGCTCCGACCGTCGCCTGGCAGTCGTCCGCGGACGGGTCTGCCTGGACGGATGTCGCGGAGGTCACCTCGTCGACCCTGACGGTGAAGGATGCCACGACCGAGATGAACGGCCGCAAGTTCCGCGCCGTGGCCTCCAACGTCGAGGGCGGCAAGACCGTGTCGGCGGCGGCGACCCTCACCGTCATC
Source organism: Microbacterium sp. SORGH_AS_0969 (assembly GCF_030818255.1). Classification (NCBI taxonomy): domain Bacteria; kingdom Bacillati; phylum Actinomycetota; class Actinomycetes; order Micrococcales; family Microbacteriaceae; genus Microbacterium; species Microbacterium sp. SORGH_AS_0969. The sequence continues at coordinate 1,042,053 of NZ_JAUTAG010000001.1, read as the reverse complement.
GATCCGACGCCGTCTTTGCCGTCCTCTTCGGACCTGGCTCCCGTGGACGTCACGGGTCCTCTCGACGGGGGGACCACCGTGACGGTGCACGCGGGCGCGGCGCACAAGGGTCAGGTCCTGCGGGCGTGGGCGTGGTCCTCGCCGACGGATCTCGGACAGGTGACGACGGATGCCGCGGGCGACGCGATCGTCGATGTCTCCGCGCTCGAAGCGGGCCGCCACACCGTCGCGCTCACGCAGCCGAACGATCCGACCGTCCTCGCCTGGGGCACGTTCGAGATCCCGGTGCACCCGACCACGCTGCGCGACAACACGGAGCTGCGCACCACGGTGACCGCGAGCGATCTGTGGTCTCTCGATGCGCAGAAGTCCTCGGTGGACTTCGGCTCGGTCGAGCGGGGGACGCGTGCGACGGCGAACCTCGGCAAGGTCACCGTCGTGGATGATCGTGCCGCGCTGACGGGATGGACGCTCACCGCGACGGCCACGCCTTTCACCAGCGGCACCTACTCCGCCCCGGCGGACGCGCTCGGCATCCGACCGATGTCGTTCGCGGGCGAGGTCCTGCTGCCGGGTCTCGCCGTCGGCACGGGCGGAGGGGTCATCGCCACGGGCGCGGCCGGCGTGTCCACGGGGGTCGGCGGCGCGCGCTTCGACGCGGGCCTGGACTTCACACCGCCCAAGGATGCGCCCGTCGGTGTCTACCACTCGACGCTGACGCTGACGCTGATCGCGAAGTAGAACACGCGGGGCCCTCGCCGACGTCCGGGTCGGCGGGGGCTCCGTCGTCCGCTCCGGCCATCAGGCGTCAGGCGGGCGGTTGCGCGTCGCGGAGACCGCGCGTGAACGCCTCGACGATATCGAGTCGTCGCGACCGGTCCTGCGGCAGGTTGAGCAGGTGGCCAGTGAGCGGCCGCACGTCCAGGCCGGTGAACCGGCTCACCAGGTCGTTCGCGTCTGAGGGGATGAGATGCCGCCGAATGTCACGGCCGAGGAGATGCGCGCTGCTCTGGTTAGCGTCGAAGCCGTACAGTTCGCTGATGTCGATGTCGGCGCTGAAGAGACGATCGCTCGTTGACGGATCCTGCGCATACCAGTCGAAGGCAACAGCCAGATCCTGTGCGTCGCGATGGTCGCCGTGCGCACTTCTATCCGCCCACGCGCGGGTTTTGAGCAATGCATACCCCGAGGGTTGAGGAAGACGGACAGCTTCCCCGGTGGGAAGCGTCAGGATTGATGCTCGGTCGAACACCTCCTGGAATCCGAAGACGACGATGTCGTCATTGCGGGTCGATGGTCGGCTGAGGCCGCGGGGTTCCTCAGCGACATCGCCGAACGGGACGACATCGACATGCATACCGGCGACGCGAAAGGCGATTCCGTTCGACTGGATGGAGGTGAATGCCGATCCGATCCGCTCGAACTCGTTCCATGAGGCGATGGCGATTCCGAGGTCGAGGTCTGTGGTCAGGCGCGTCGGTGTCGTTCTTCCCAAGGCGGAATGGATGGCATCGCGACACCGTGCCCCGACCAGCAGGATTTTCCGAGGATCGATACCCGTCGTCGTGACCAGATCGTGGACGGCCGCCGCGACATCGTCCAGCAGTCGGAGGTCAATGCGCGCGCAGTCGAGCATTGTCGTTTCTCAGACGCTGGGCTGCTTCTCGTTCGCGAGAATCACCGGATGCCAGGAGATCGGCGTAGACCAGCAAAGGCGGCGCTTCTCGTAGTCGGGCAGATTCTCGCGTGCGCGCCGGGACAGGCTCGGTCCAGAACTTCTCGCGAAGGAACAGGGTCGGTGACTCGTCATCGCGCGCCCAGCGCCCCGCTTGGGCTGCATCGCGGGGGATGCCGTCGGCGTAGATGGTCCATGTGATGTTGCGTGCGATCCACGGTGCGACGGCTTCTCCGCTGAGATAGAGCGGTGGGCCGTCCGGAGAGAGGCGGGACGGGTCGAAAGTCCCACGAAAGGCTCGAGTGTTCTCCCGCGAGCCGAGTCCGCTCGTAAATGCTGCCGCCCATCCATCGATCAGCGAGTCGATGTTCCTCAGGGAACCGTGGTCGCGTGGGCCGAAGCGGTCGAGGAAGTTGGCTGATTCGAGAGCCACCAGCGTCTTCTGCGTGAAGCTCACGGAGGCTCCGGCGGCTCGCGCGAGGTCTTGGAGCCGTGCAGCGAGGAGGTCCGGCCAACTGATCACCGCAAGGATGACCTGCGACCGCTTTTCCGTGAACAGGGAGGCGCTCTTCGCGGGTTTACGGAGGCCGGTGGCGGAGTCGGGCGTCCGCCCGCGCACGTCGATCAGCGTGTCTCCGAGCGACAGGTAGCCGTTACCTGCCTCGTCGATGAAGTTGACGCCGATGTTTCGGAGCGCGTCCGCGTTGCGCGGCGTGACTCGGCTGCTCAGCGCGACGACAGGACCTTTCACGGGGAGAGGGAGGATGTGCTCCAGCTCCGTGAGGGTCAGAGGCGACACCGCAACCGCGGTGACCGTCTGCTGCTGCTTCCCGCGTGAAACGACGAGAGAGGTGACCGGGCTGTTCACCGTCGGCATGTTTCCGATGAGGTCGATGCCGTAGTCTCGCGCACGGCTCCGAATCTTCTCGCTGTCCATGATTTCCTCCGAGGAAAATTCTCCTACAAGGAGATCTTTCGCGCAAGGAAAATTCTCCTCGTGTGAAATCTGCCGTTCAGGCGTGCACGATCAACCAGTGCGCCACGGCATCCGTCTCGCCGGTGTTGTGCAGGCGGTGGGGGACCGAGCAGGGGTAGCTGATGGCATCCCCCGCCCGCAGGATCACGCGCTCGGCCTCGAAGTCGATCGTGAGTTCGCCGGCGACGACCGTCCCGACCTCATACCCCTCGTGGTGGAACAGGCCGTCAGCGCCGTGGGCGGAGGCGCCGGGCGGGTAGATCGATTCGAAGTAGTCGACGCCGGGGGACGATCCGGGGGTCAGGCGACGGAACGAGACCCCACTGTCGAGCACGATGTCGGGCGACTGCCCCGCGCGCTGAAGGGTGAAGCCCGAGGGCCCGACGGGTTCGACGGGACGATCGGATGCCGGGTCGAAAGCCGCCACGAGAGGAACGCCGAGGGCGTCGGTGATCGCGATGAGCCGCGAGACGCTCGGTTGCATCACCCCGCGCTCGATCTGCGACACGGCGCTGGGGGAGATGCCGAGCGTCTTCGCGAGAAAGCGGGCGGAGATGCCCCGGGCCTGACGGAGATCGCGGATGCGCGCCCCGACGGATGCCGACGGCTGGGGCGTCGCGGCCGCGCCCTGGTCGACGGCGTCGGCGAGGGGCGGCTGCGTCATGCCCCGAGTCTAGGGAGCCGCAACGTGTGAAGGATCGACTTCACACGCTCGTTACACGAGCGAAACCAGCGGGGTTGTGTGAACCCATAACTTCACATCAGAGCTCCACTCCGGCCGCGGACTCCACGTCGTGGCATCCATCGTCCTGAGAGGAATGACATGACTTCCACACCGCTCACCGGCCCCCACGATCTCGTGGAGGCTGCCGGCCACCCCCACGGGGGCGGCAACATGAAGCCCCACTACGACGACCGTCTCGCCAATGAGGACCTCGCGCCGCTGCGCAAGCAGAAGTGGTCGAGCTACAACATCTTCGCCTTCTGGATGAGCGACGTGCACTCGGTCGGCGGCTACGTCACCGCCGGTTCGCTGTTCGCCCTGGGTCTGCAGTCGTGGCAGGTGCTCGTCGCGCTCATCGCCGGCATCGTCATCGTGCAGGTCTTCGCGAACATGGTCGCCAAGCCCAGCCAGAAGACGGGTGTCCCGTACCCGGTGATCAACCGTGTGGTGTTCGGCATCCGGGGTGCGAACATCCCCGCGATCATCCGCGGTCTCATCGCGATCGCCTGGTACGGCGTGCAGACGTTCCTCGCCGCGGAGTCGCTGAACATCATCTTCCTGAAGTTCGTGCCGGGATCCGCGGCGCTGCTCGACGTCTCGTTCGCGGGTCTGTCGGCGCTCGGGTGGATCTCGTACGCGATCCTGTGGGTCGCGCAGTTCCTGCTGTTCTGGAACGGCATGGAGGTCATCCGACGCTTCATCGACTGGGCGGGCCCGGCGGTCTACGTCGTCATGATCATCCTGGCGATCTACCTGGTGTCGCAGGCCGGCATCCAGAACATCTCGTTCACCCTGTCGACGACGCAGCTCGACTTCTGGGCGTCGATCCCGGTCATGTTCGCCGCGATCGCGCTGGTGGTGTCGTACTTCTCGGGCCCGATGCTGAACTTCGGTGACTTCGCCCGCTACGGCAAGAGCTTCGCCGCGGTGAAGAAGGGCAACTTCTGGGGCCTCCCGATCAACTTCATGTTCTTCTCACTGCTCACCGTCATCACGGCGTCGGCCACCGTGCCCGTGTTCGGCGCGCTCATCACCGACCCGATCAAGACGGTCGAGCAGATCGACACGCCCTTCGCGATCCTGCTCGGCGGCCTGACCTTCGTCACCGCCACGGTCGGCATTAACATCGTCGCCAACTTCATCTCGCCCGCCTTCGACTTTTCCAACGTCGCCCCGAAGAAGATCTCGTGGCGCGCGGGCGGCATGATCGCCGCCGTCGGGTCGACGTTGCTCATGCCCTGGAACTGGTACTCCAACGCCGACGCCATCCACTACTCCCTCGGCGTTCTGGGCGCGCTGATCGGGCCCCTGTTCGGCATCCTGATCGCCGGCTACTACATCTCCGCCCGCCAGCGCGTGAAGGTCGACGCGATGTTCACGATGGACGCCAAGGGCCCCTACTGGTACCGCAACGGCTTCAACCCGAATGCGGTCAAGGCGGTCATCGTGGCCGGTGTTCCGACGGTCGCGATCGCCGTCTTCCCGAAGCTGTTCGCCGACCTCGGTCTGTTCAACGTCTCGTGGATCAGCGACTACAGCTGGTTCATCGGCTGCGGCCTCGGCTACGTGCTGTTCCTGCTGTTCGAGCGCATCGACCCGCGGGTGCCGACGTTCGACGGTGAGACAGAGGGGATCTCCGACGGCACCGTCGAGGTGGCGGCCGCTGCCGAGGTCGAGGCCCTGGTGCTGGCACGGACGGTCGCGGATGCCGGGACCCCGGTGCCGGGCTCCGGAGCCGTCGCGCCCGATGCGCCCGTGGTGCTCGCGAAGGCGGCTCAGGATGCCGGAACTCCGGAGCGCGGGACGGCAACGCCCGGGCGCCCGACCGCCGCCGGCCCGCGCGGGGCGCTCGCGTGAGGATCCTGCTCATCAACCCCAACACCTCCCGGGCGATGACCGCGAAGATCGCGGACGCCGCCCGGGAGGTGGCGGGACCCGACGTGGTCGTCGACGCGGTGTGTCCCGCGGTCGGGGCGTCCGCGATCGAGAGCCACGTCGACGAGGTCGCCGCGGCGGCCGCCGTGGTCGAGCTGGTCGCCGCCGACCGTGACGGCGCCAGCCCCGCCGATGCCTACGTGATCGCGTGCTTCGGCGACCCGGGGCTCGACGCGGCGCGCGAGCTGGTCGACGCGCCGGTCGTCGGGATCGCCGAGGCCGCGATGCACCTGGCCGCGGTGTCGGGCCGGCACTTCGGCGTCGTCACGACGCTCAGCCGCACTCTCGGCCGGGCGCACGACCTCGTCGCGCGCTACGGCATGGAACGGGCGTGCGTGTCGCTCGCGGCGACCGGGATCCCCGTGCTCGACCTCGAGGACACCGGCTCGGTCGCGGTGGAGACCATCGCGCGGTACAGCGCAGAGGCTGCGGCGGGCGGGGCTGACGTCATCGTGCTCGGCTGTGCCGGGATGGCGGACCTCTGCGCCGAGCTGTCGGCACGCGTCGGTGTCCCGGTCGTGGACGGGGTCGCGGCGGCGGTGGGGATGGCATCCGGGATGGTGCGGATGGGTCTCGGGACGAGCAAGCGCGACGAGTACGCGCTTCCCGCTCGTGGGGCAGGTGCGCCCACCCTTCCTCCCCAGGCAGCGAATCTCGAGGTGTTTGCATGAATGTTGATCACGGTTACATCTGCGAAACGCGGGGCGCTTAGCGTGGCCGGTATGAGCACACGGATCGCCGCACGACGGGTCTATCTCGACGGGGAGTTCCGCCCCGCGACAGTCGTGAGCGAGGGCGGGGTCATCACCGCGGTCGAGCCGTTCGACGCCGCGGCCGAGACGGTGCTGCCGGGTGATTCCGTGCTCCTGCCGGGCCTCGTCGACTCGCACGTGCACCTCGACGAACCGGGCCGCACCGAGTGGGAGGGCTTCGCGACCGGCACCGCCGCAGCCGCCGCCGGCGGCGTGACGACCATCGTCGACATGCCGCTGAACAGCCTCCCCGTGACGACCACGACCGAGGCACTGGATGCCAAGCGCGCGGCCGCCGCGGGAAAGCTCGCGGTCGACGTCGCCTACTGGGGTGGCGCGGTGCCCGAGAATCTCGGATCCTTGCGCGAGCTCGCCGACGCCGGGGTCGTGGGTTTCAAGTGCTTCCTGTCGCCGAGCGGCATCGACGAGTTCGGACACCTCGATGCCGAGCAGCTCGAGCGCTGCCTCGCCGAGCTCGCCATCTTCGACGGTCTGCTGATCGTCCACGCCGAAGATCCCGCGCACCTGCACGCCGACGGCGCGCTCGGGCCGCACTACCGCGACTTCGAGGCCAGCCGCCCGCCCCTGAGCGAGAGGGCGGCCATCCGCCGCGTCATCGAGGCGGCGCGCCGCACGGGCGCCCGCGCACACATCGTTCACGTGGCCGACGGGGGAGCGCTCGACGACGTGCGCGCCGCGAAGGCTGAGGGCGTGCGGCTGACGGTCGAGACCTGCCCGCACTATCTGACGCTCGACGCCGACGCGGTGCCCGACGGCGCGGGGGCCTTTAAGTGCTGCCCTCCCATCCGCGGCGGCGACAACCGCGATCTGCTGTGGGCCGGGATCGTCGACGGCACGATCGACGCGATCGTCAGCGACCACTCGCCGGCCACCGTCGAGCTGAAGGGCAACCCCGATTTCGGTCTCGCCTGGGGCGGGATCGCGGGCCTGCAGACCGGATTGTCGGCCGTGCACTCGACGGCCCGCGCCCGGGGCTTGGCGTTCGAGAGCATCCTGCCGCTCCTCACGACCGGGCCGGCCCGCATCGCGGGCCTCGACGGGCTCGGCGTCATCGAGCCGGGCGCCCCGGCGCACCTCGTCGCGTTCGCTCCCGATGAGGAGTTCGTCGTGGATGCCGCCGCCCTCGAGTACCGCAATCCGGTCTCACCGTGGCATGGGCAGACGCTCACGGGCGTCGTGCGAGAGACCTGGCTCTGCGGCGAGTCGGTGTACCGCCGCGGCTCCGCGGTGACGGAGCGTCAGGGGCGCGAGATCCTCCGCGCGACCGCGGCGGTGGACGCGTGAGCGGCGGCGAGGCGCGCCCGCCCGCATCCGAGGTCCCTGAGCTCGGTCAGGCCGCACCCGAGGTCCCTGAGCTTGTCGAAGGGACCGGTCGCACTGCACCCGGTGTCGCACCCGAGGTCCCTGAGCCTGTCGAAGGGACCGGTCGCGCCGCACCCGGTGCCGCACGCGAGGTCCCTGAGCCTGTCGAAGGGACCGGTCGCACTGCACCCGGTGCCGCACCCGAGGTCCCTGAGCCTGTCGAAGGGACCGGTCGCTTTGCGTTGGGCGTCGAAGGGGAGGTCCCTGAGCCTGTCGAAGGGACCGGTCGCACTGCACCCGGTGCCGCACCCGAGGTCCCTGAGCCTGTCGAAGGGACCGGTCGCGCCACCTCGGGTGGTGGCTCCGACGAGCTCAGCCACCCTGGCCGCCCCGCCCCCCTCCCGATCCTGCAACCCCACACCGGCCCGATTCCCGGCGACCACTACCTCGCCGCGACCCCGACCACCGTCCTCTGGGGTCGCCTTCCCTGCGCCACCGACGCCGCCGTGCTCGAGATCGCGCCCGGCGAGACCGTGACCTTCGACACCGTCAGCCACGAGGGAATCCTCGATGATCAGGGCAAAGACCCCGGCGCGTACTTCGCGGCCCACGGCGTGCCGCGCGAACAGGTGCTCGACGATGCGGTCGAGATCGCGGCATCCGTTCTCCGCGACCCCGTCGCCGACGGACCCCACGTGGTCGTCGGTCCGGTGCACGTGACCGGAGCGCACCCGGGCGACCTGCTCAAGATCACCGTCGAGACCCTCGTGCCGCGCGTGCCGTACGGCGTGATCTCGAACCGCCACGGCAAGGGCGCGCTCGTCGGCGAGCTGCCGCGCGGTGAGCACAACGTCAGCGTCTTCGCCGCGGTCGACGAGCGGGGTGGCATCCTGCACGGAACCCTTCCGGTCGTCGAGGGCGGCGAGCCCGTCGTGGCGTTTCCCCTCGCGCCGTTCCTCGGCACGATGGGTGTTGCGGTCGCGGGCCACGAACGCCCGCACTCGGTGCCCCCGGGAACCCACGGCGGCAACATCGACATCAACCTGCTCGTCGAGGGCACCACCCTGTTCCTCCCCGTCCAGGTCGAGGGCGCGCTCGCGTACGTCGGCGATCCGCACTTCGCGCAGGGCGACGGCGAGGTGGCGCTCACCGCTCTCGAGGCCTCGCTGCGCGCCACGCTCCGCTTCGAGGTGATCCCCGCGGATGCCGCTCGCGCGGCGTTCGGCGAGGTCACGGGTCCGCTGGTCCGGACGCCCGAGTACCTCGTGCCCACCGGGATGCACGTCGACCTCGACGAGGCGATGCGCGCGTGCGTGCGTGCCTCGCTCTCCCTGCTGAACGGGCGGTGGGGAATGGACGAGCACCTCGCCTACGCCTACCTCAGCGCGGCAACCGACTTCGACATCTCGCAGGTCGTCGACATCGTCTCGGGCGTGCACGCGCGGATCCGCGAGGCGGACTTCGCGGGCGTGCCGTCGGTGGAGCCCGAGGCCGTGGCATCCGGTAACGACGCAGACGGGAGTGCGGCATGAGGGCCCCGCGTGGTCGGCGCCAGGATCGAGTGTCCAAGACACGCCGTATCGAGGGGGCCGCAAACGGCGTTTCTTGGACACTCGCCGCCGCGAGACCCCTTCCGCGCCAGAAGTCCGAAGGAGACGACGTATGACCCCCGCTCTCGCCGCCGCCCTCGCCCGCGCCGAGGCCAGCAACGCCGCGTGCGGTCCGACGCCCGCCCCTGAAGGTCGAGTGTCCAAGACACGCCGTATCGACCGGGCCGCTAGCGGCGTGTCTTGGACACTCGATCGCAACGAGAGGGGCGCGCGATGACAGATGCCACGATCCCCGCCGACCTCCGCGACGCCTTCGACGCGTACGAGCGCGCGATCGTCGCGAATGACCTCGACGCCCTCGACGCCTTCTTCGCGCCGGGGCCCGACACGCTCCGCGGCGACCCCGCGGGGCTGCTCGTCGGACACGACGCGATCAGCGGGTTCCGCTCGCTCCGCGGCGGTGTCCCCCCGCGCGACATCACCGACGTGCACTACCGCCCGCTCGGGCCCGACGTCGCCCTGCTCATGTCGGTCTCGCGCTTCCGCGGCGGGGGCCGGGGCCTGCAGACGCAGGTGTGGCAGCGCATCGACGGCGGCTGGCTCATCACCGCGGCCCACGTCGCACCGCGCACCCCGCCCCTCGACCGTTCGATCTGGCGGAGCGTGGGCGATCCCTTCCTCCAGGGCGCGTGGGAGGGGCCGCTCGCGGGACTCACCGTCGCGGTGAAAGACCTGTTCGCCATCGCGGGCTTCCGCATCGGGGCGGGCAACCCGACCTACCTCGAGGGGGCACGGCCCGAGAAAGCCACCGCACCCGCCGTCGCCGACCTCCTCCGCGCCGGAGCGTCGCTCCGCGGCATCGCCCGCACCGACGAGTTCGCCTACTCGATCGCCGGCGACAACGTGCACTACGGCACCCCGCCCAACGGCGCGGTCGTCGGGGCGCTCCCCGGCGGGTCCTCCAGCGGACCGGCATCCGCCGTCGCCGCGGGACACGCCGACATCGGCCTGGCCACCGACACCGCCGGGTCCATCCGCGTGCCGGCGTCGTACCAGGGACTGTGGGGACTGCGGACGACGCACGACCTCGTTCCGCGGCAGGGCATGCTCCCGCTCGCCCAATCGTTCGACACGATCGGCTGGCTCACCCGTGACGGCGACACGCTCGAGCGCGTGGCCGAGTGGTGCCTGAGCTACGACGGGTCGGCGTCGACCGAGAACGTCTACGGTGCGTCCGGCGACGACCTGCCGTGGCGGTTCCTCGTCCCCGAGGAGATCCTCGCGTGCGTCGAACCGGCGACCCGCGAGGCGTTCTCGAAGATGTTGGCCGCGCTCGCGGCATCCGACGAACCGCCGCCTTTCCGCGCTGTCGAGGCGGGCGATTTGGATGCCGCCTTCACGGCGTTCCGTACCGTGCAGGGGGCCGAAGCCTGGCGCAACAACGGCGAGTGGCTGCGGGCGCACCCCGGGGCCGTGGGTTCGGCGGTCGCCGAGCGCTTCGACATCGCCGCGCGGATCACCGCCGCAGCCGAGGCCGATGCGCGCCGAGATCTCGAGCCGATCGCGGCGCACCTGGCCGAGCTCGTCGACGGGGCCGTGCTGATCTTCCCGACCGTGCCCGGCCCCGCGCCGCAGCGCACCGCTGACGTCGACGCGGTCCGCGCGGCCACTCTTCGCATGACGGCACCGGCCGCGATCGCGGGTCTCCCCTCGATCTCGGTGCCGCTGCTGACGGTCGACGGCGCGCCCGTCGGCGTGTGCCTCGTGGCGCGCGCGGGCACAGACATCGCGCTGGTGCGTCTGGCTCGGCGTCTCGCGGCGCTGGTCGAGGCGGGGAGCGGGCGATGACCGGCGCGCGCTGTCCCGCGCTCCGGATGATCCGCCCTCTGGCCGCGCATCGCGGGCGTCCGCCGCGGCGATCCGTCGAAATCTCCGGAGCCCGGCACAGTCCCCTCCGACTCACTATCCCTGAAACCCACCCCCGCACCACGGAGTCCCGATGACCCACCTCCCCGGCCCGATCGACCCGCCCGCCCGCCTGCTGATGGGGCCCGGGCCTATCTCGGCGTACCCGAGCGTGCTGCGCGCGATGGGAGCCCCGCTCGTGGGGCAGTACGACCCGTTCATGACCGCGACGATGAACGAGACGCAAGAGCTCTACCGACAGGTGTGGGGCACCGAGAACGACGCGACGCTCCTCATCGACGGCACGAGTCGCGCCGGCATCGAGGCCGCGATGGTCTCGCTCATCCGTCCCGGTGACCGCGTCCTGGTTCCGGTTTTCGGCCGCTTCGGACACCTCCTCGCCGAGATCGCCGAGCGCGCGCTCGCCGAGGTGCACACGATCGAGGTCCCCTGGGGAGAGGTGTTCCCGGTGTCGGCGATCCGCGAGGCCGTCGAGCGCGTGAAGCCGCACCTCGTCGCGTGCGTGCAGGGCGACACCTCGACCACGATGCTCCAGCCGCTCGACGAGATCGGCGAGATCTGCCGTGCCCACGGTGCCCTGTTCTACACCGACGCCACCGCCTCTCTCGGCGGCAACGCCTTCGAGATGGATGCCTGGGGCCTGGATGCCGCGACCGCGGGCCTGCAGAAATGCCTGGGCGGGCCCTCGGGCTCGGCGCCGATCAGCCTGTCCGACCGTGCCGTCGAGGTTGTGCGCTCGCGCGCCCGGGTCGAGGCAGGGATCCGGGAGGAGGGGGATGCCGTGGCCTCCGACTTCATCCGCTCGAACTACTTCGACCTGGCGATGATCCTGGACTACTGGGGTCCGCGGCGCCTGAACCATCACACCGAGGCGACCACGATGCTCTACGGGGCGCGGGAGTGCGCCCGCGTGCTGCTGCTCGAGGGTCGTGACGAGGTCATCGCGCGGCACCAGCTGCACGGCGACGCGATGCTTGCCGGCGTCGGGGGCCTCGGCCTGACCGTCTTCGGCGACGTCGCGCACAAGATGACGAACGTCGTCGCCGTCGAGATTCCCGAGATGGTCGTCGGCGACGCCGTGCGCAGCGAACTGCTGAGCGACTTCGGGATCGAGATCGGCACGTCGTTCGGTCCGCTGCACGGGCGCGTCTGGCGCATCGGCACGATGGGCTACAACGCGCGCAAGGACGCAGTGCTCACCACCCTCGCCGCCCTCGAGACGGTGCTCCGCCGCCACGGCGCGTCGGTGCCCGCGGGCGGTGGCGTGGAGGCCGCGCAGGACGTGTACGGGGCGGCGGGATGAAGACCCGTCTCCAGGTCGAGCCCGAGCGCATCGCGGCGGCCGCGCGCCGCGTGATGGGACGCTGCGAGGAGCTCGCGCGCGTCACCGCGACACCCGGCAGCATCACGCGCGTGTACCTCTCGCCCGAACACGCCCGGGTGAACCGCCTCGCCGCCGAGTGGATGCGCGAGCTCGGCATGACCACCCGGCAAGACGCGGCGGGCAATCAGGTCGGCCGCCTCGCTCCCGTCGGGGCCCCCGACGCTCCCGCCCTCATGCTCGGTTCGCACCTCGACACGGTTCCGGATGCCGGCCGCTTCGACGGCATCGTGGGTGTGCTGATGGCTCTCGAGGTCGTGCGACTCCTCCGCCGGGTGGACGACGAGGGCACGGTGTCGAGTCCCTTCCCGTTCGCTCTCGAGGTGATCGCGTTCTCAGACGAGGAGGGCACCCGCTTCGGCAAAGCGCTGCTGGGCTCCTCGGCCGTCGCCGGGCAGTGGGACGAGTCGTGGTGGGACCTGATGGATGCCGACGGCTCCACGCTCCGCGAGGCGTTCCGCGAGTTCGGCCTCGATCCGGGCCGCATCGGCGAGGCCGCGCGTCGGTCCGACCAGCTCGTGGGCTATCTCGAGGCGCACATCGAGCAGGGGCCCGAGCTCGACCGGGCGGGTCTTTCGCTCGCGGCGGTGTCGTCGATCGCGTCTGCGCGGCGGTTCCAGCTCGTCGTCGAGGGAGAAGCACGGCACGCCGGCGGCACGCCGTACGACATGCGCCGTGACGCCCTCCTCGGGGCGAGCGAGGCGGCACTCGCCGTGGAGCGCATCTGCCGCGGCGAGCATCACATCATCGGCACGGTCGGGCAGCTCGAGGCGTTCCCGGGTGCTGTGAACGTCGTACCCGGTGAGGCGCATTTCTCGCTCGATCTGCGGGGCGAGTTCGACGAGACCCGCGACCACACCTGGGACGCGATATCAGCGGAGCTGGATGCCATCATGGGCCGCCGCGGCCTGCGGTGGCGGGCCCGTGAGGTGCATTCGGCACCCGCGGTGTTCTGCGAGCCGCTATTGCAGGACGTGGTCCGGGCCGGAATCGGCGGTGAGGCCCCGACCCTGTTCAGTCGTGCGGGGCACGATGCCATGTCGATCGGGGCGATCACCGGTGTGGGGATGCTGTTCCTCCGAAACCCGGAGGGGATTAGTCACCACCCCGACGAGGCCGTCTCCGGCGCCGACGTTGCGGCGGGGATCCGGGCACTCGCCGAGGCGGTGCTGCACCTGGGGGCGGACTCGCTCTGACGGCGTGACCTCATAGGCGCCGACCGCCCGTGCGTCCGGACCGGACCACCCCGGCCTGACTCGGGTCGTTCGCTCTTCTGTCGCCTTCCTCGCACACGTTCGGCGTTCGACCGTAGCGTCGTCGCGTGAGCGATGATGGCAACCCCGCCGCCCGCGTCCTTCACCGACGGGATTGGGCGATCGACGCGACAGCGATCCTCACAGAGATCCGCACGTCCCTCGCGAGTGTGGAGGGTTTTGAGGGCGCCGCGTTCGATCGCATCGGGTCGACGGCAATTCCTGGGCTCGCGGCGAAGCCCAACATCGACCTTCAGGTGCGCATCTTGCCCCTCCCGGTCGAAGACGAGCTGCTCGCCCGACTCGAGCCGCACGGGTTCGTGCGTGCCCGAGGCTTGAGGCCCGACTCGCCGGGTGTGGATCGCGACCTTCCGCGCGGCCAGACAGATGTCGATCGCGCCGGGTGGGAGAAGAGGTTGTACTGGCACGAGGATGCCCGAGCGATCCTCCGCGTCCGGCGGCTCGACTCGCCCTGGGGTCAGTACACGGTGTGGTTCCGCGATTGGCTGCGGGCTCACCCCGTCGAGCGTGACCGGTACATAAGGGTCGAAGAGGTGCTGGGCGCGGAGCAGGTCGGCAAGACCGACTACGACGACTACACGCGGGCGAAGACGGCGTTTTTCGACGAGGTGCAGGCCGATTTCGAGGGGTGGGCGGCGAACTCAGAGTGATTCACGAGCCGGTGGTACGACGAGCGTCGTTCGGCGGGGCAGCGGAAGCGATTCGTGGTGCCGCGCCCACCCTGTTTCTTCGTGTGGGCCTGGACGCTTTGTCCATCGCGGCCACTACTGCTGCGGGATTGCAGTTCCTCCGTAATCCGGAGGGGATCAGCCACCACCCCGACGAGGCCGTCCCCACCGCCGATGTCGGCGGGGATCCGGGCACTCGCCGGGGTGGGACCCGGGTCAGGACTGAGGCCGCGCTGTATGCCCCGGTCGCTCAGCAGGACTGAGGCTGAGCGACTCCGATCTGATCTACTCCGTTTGTGTAGGTCCATCCAGTGGAGGTTTCTGCGATATTTGTCGCGATCTGTCCTCCCTCCCAGTGGTAGAGGGTGCCGTTCTTGAGGAAGTAGCTACCGTCCAGGGGTGTGGAGCCATCGGGAGCGGCGGGGGTGAGCTTGGATGTGCCCTGGCGATAGATGTAGTTCTTCCCATCTTTTGTCAGAACTCCGATCTGATCTACCCCGTTTGTGTAGGTCCATCCGGTGGACGTCTCTGCGATGTTTGTCGCGATCTGTCCTCCGGACCAGTGGTAGAGGGCACCGTTCTTGAGGAAGTAGCCGGAGTTCAAGGGCGTGGAGCCATCGGGAGCGGCGGGGGTGAGCCTGGATTTGCCCTGGCGATAGATGTAGTTCTTCCCATCTTTTGTCAGAACTGCGATGTGATCGACGCCGTCTGTGTAGGTCCATCCGGTGGACGTTTCTGCGATGTTTGTCGCGATCTGTCCTCCGGACCAGTGGTAGAGGGTGCCGTTCTTGAGGAAGTAGCTGGCGTTCAGGGGTGTGGAGCCATCGGGAGCGGCGGGGGTGAGCTTGGATGTGCCTTGGCGATAGATGTAGTTTTTCCCATCTTTTGTCAGAACTCCGATCTGATCTACCCCGTTTGTGTAGGTCCATCCGGTGGACGTTTCTGCGATGTTTGTCGCGATCTGTCCTCCCTCCCAGTGGTAGAGGGTGCCGTTCTTGAGGAAGTAGCTGGCGTTCAGGGGTGTGGAGCCATTGGGAGCGGCGGGGGTGAGCCTGGATGTGCCCTGTCGATAGATGTAGTTCTTGCTGTTGGCGGTGCCCAGAATGGCGGCGGTTGTTGTTGCTGCTGAGGGGCCCGAAGTCCCAGTCAGGGTAGCCGCGCCTCCTTGGGCGGGCACGTTGATCGCCGGCAGGTTCACGCGCCCGTTCGACCCGCTCGCCTGCGTATTCGTCGTCGTGCCATCGGAGAACTTATAGCCGTTGCTCAGCGTCGTCGTCACGCTCTTCCCCGCGGTCGGGACGCTGTTGACGGTCGCCGTCACGTAGGCACCGGAGATCGTGCTGCAGGCGGTGCCGTTGTAGGTCGACTTATCGAAGGTGAGCGTCACGGTGTCGGACGCAGCGGCGAGCGGGGCCATGCTCGCGGCCGCGATGACCGGGACGGACCACGCGGCACCCGCGAGAACCGTGCGGCGCGTTGCAGAAGGGGCAGCATTGTGCTGCTCGATGTCGTGTGACATGAGAAACCTTTCGGATGGATTGGCACCTAGCTTTCGGGCGCACGCGTACATGCGCCAAACGCGGGTTTTCATCACCGCAGGGGTGACGACACGGCGGTGGTGCTGGCATCCGGAATCTGTAAAGAGTGAACGTGGGGGTGATTGATTCGGGGGTTGGCGGGGAGCGCGGGCGAAGGACGGTGGAGCTGCGGCGACACCATTCGAGAACGGAGCCGCGTGCCCCGGAACAGGCGCGCCGAGGGGCTGCGTTCCATGGAGCGTTGCGCCGCGTTCGCTCGTGGCGACGGCCGTCTCGCAGGGGCCGTCCGAGCCCTGCCGCGCCTGGGGCGCCCTCTTCTACGCCGACGCGACGGCATCCCTCGGTGGCAACCCATTCGAGATGGATGCCGGGGTCCGGATACCGCGACCGCGGGCCTGCAAAGTGCCTCAGTGGCTCGGGGGCTTGGGGCCGATCAGCTTCTCCGACCGCGCCCGTCGAGGTGGTGCGTCGAGCGTGACCGGTACACAAGGGTCGAAGAGGTGCTGGGCGCGGAGCAGGTCGGCAAGGCCGACTACGACGACTACACACGGGCGAAGACGGTGTTCTTCGATGAGGTGCGGGTGCATTCGAGGGTGGGCGGCGAAGTTTGGGGCGATTCGCGAGCCGGTGAGGCGACCAGCGTCGTTGGGCGGGGCGGTGGACGTGGTTGGTGGTGTGGCCCCTCCCTGTTCTGCGCGCGGGCCATGACGCTTTGTCGCTCGTCGCGATCGCTGCTGTGGGGTGCTGCCTCTCCGTGCTCCGGACGGGGATGTCACCACCCCGACGAGGCCCTCTTCGCCGCAGATGTCGCGGAGGGGATCCGGGCGCTCGCCGGGGCGGTGCTGGGTTAGGGGTGGGGTTAGCAGGTCGACCTGACGGCGTAAATGGCGCCGCCTTTGTTGAACTCCCCAAATGTGATGACCTTGGACGGCGATGTCTTGCTCCAACCGCTGTAAGGACCGCCGGAATTGTTGGACTCGTAGAGGTATCCGTCACTTCCAAGGAAATGGATGGCGACATTGTTGTAGTCGTCCGAACCTCCACCTGCGGCGAGGGCGGTCACGCCGGACGGAAGGGCAGGGAATGAGCTCCAACCAGCGGCTACTGCGGTGCCGGTTGTGTAGATGATCCC
The DNA here is from genome assembly GCF_030818255.1 of Microbacterium sp. SORGH_AS_0969. Lineage (NCBI taxonomy): Bacteria > Bacillati > Actinomycetota > Actinomycetes > Micrococcales > Microbacteriaceae > Microbacterium > Microbacterium sp. SORGH_AS_0969. The sequence continues at coordinate 1,025,199 of NZ_JAUTAG010000001.1, read as the reverse complement.
CCCGTTGCCGCCGTTGAACTCTGTGAACGACTTGACGCCGGAACTGACCGTAGCCCACGCACCATAATCCGTGGACCTGTAGGCGTAGCCGTCGCTTCCGAGGAAGTGAGCGTAGGTTGTCGTGCCATTGGTCGAGCCGCCGACGGCTTTGGCTGTCACACCCGCGGGAAGCGCGGGGAAGGCGCTGCTGGACCACGAACCACCCACGGTGGAACCTGTTGAGTAGATGGCTCTGGCGCCGGGGAATTCTGCGAACGCGACAACCCCGCTCGGTGATACCGGGGTCCATGCTCCGTAGTTGACGGATTGGTATACGCGCTGGTCGCTGCCCAGGAAGTAGGCGTAAGGGGTGGTTCCGGATTTCGTTCCGCAGACGTCTTTCGCGGTGACGCCGGAGGGGAGGGCGGGGAACGCGTTGTTGTTCCAGCTCCCGCCCACTTCGGTGCCGGTCGTGTAAATCGCGTCGGTGGTTGCGAACTTCGCGAATGCTGTCACTCCTGATGGCGAGGTTTTCGCCCAGGCTCCGTATCCCACCGAGCGATATAGGTATCCGTCGTTGCCGAGGAAGTGGGCGTAGACGGTGTTGCTTCCGTCGGTCGCGCCGCTGACCGCTGTGGGAATGATTCCCGCGGGCACGGCAGGGAACGCGCTGTTGTTCCGCGCAATGCCGACGATTTTCGTTGAGGCGGTGTTCGACGACAGGGGCGCGCTCGTTTGGGGTGATCCTGCCGTGAGCGCGGAGATCGTTCCGCTTCCGCCTTGGGATGACACGGAGATCGCCGGGAGGCTCACGCGCCCGTTCGACCCGCTGGTCTGCGTGTTCGTGGTCGAGCCGCCCGAGAACGCGTAGCCGCCGCTCAGCGTCGTGGTCACGCTCTTGCCCGCCGTCGCGACGCCGTTGACGGTCACCGTGACATAGGCGCCGGTGATCGTGCCGCAGGGGGTGCCGTTGTAGGTCGACTTGTCGAAAGCGAGCGCAGTGGTGTCCGACGCGGAGGCCATCGGGGCCATGCTCGCGGCCGCGACGACGGGAACGGACCACGCGGCACCGGCGAGAACCGTGCGGCGCGTGGGGGAACTGGCGGAAGGGGCAGTGTTGTGCTGCTCGATGTCGTGTGACATAGCGAACCTTTCGGATGGGATGGCGCTCAGCTTTCGGGCGCTCTCACACAGGTGCCAAACGCGGGTTTTCATCACCGCCGAGGGTGACGACACAGCGGTGGTGTTGGCATCCGGAGTCTGTGGAGAGTGAACGCGGAGGTGATTGATTCGGGGGTTGGTGGAGTGCGCGGGCGAAGGGCGGTGAGGGTGGAACGACATCTTTCGAGAACGGAGCCGTGTGACCCGGAACATGCGCGCCGAGGGGGCTGCGGTCGTCGAGTGGTTTGCGCAGCGTTCGCTCGTGGCGACGCTCGTCTCGCAGGGGCCGGCCGTGCTCATCTTTGACGAGTCCGAGGTTGCTGGTGTGGTGGTCCGTCGCCTCTGGCACACCGCCCTGACGATCGAGCCGGCGCCAAGCTCACCAAAGGGTTCGACCCTCGTGCTGCAGGCGGAGGGGTCGGTCGGGTTCGGTCTCGCGGGTTCCGCCGTCGATCTCGGCGCGGGGGACGCGCTGGTCTATCCCGATGCCGACCTCGTGGGGGTACGCGCCACTCGGCCCACGGCGCGTATCGAGGTCGCGTCGGCCCACCGGTTGCTCGAGGAGCCGGCCCAACTGCCCGGCGCCGATGACGGTCCGGTGTGGCGGGCTTTGGCATCCACCGTCAACGCGATCCTGAACGGCGACCACCGCTTGGGCGTCCATGCCGAGTCCGCGCTCGGACGCGCCATCGAGAGCCTGTGCGCGGCGCTCATCGCCGGGCGGGCGGGGGCGGATGCCGAAGCCTCGGGGTTCCGCTCGGCCCAAGCCACCTTCGCCGCCGCGACGCGCCTGCTCACCGAACGCGCCCCCGATCCGCGATTCACGGTCGAGGAGCTCGCCGACGCCCTGCACGTCTCGCGGCAGTACCTCGCGCGTGTCTTCGCGCGGCACGCACACACCCCGAGCGCCGCCCTCCGCGCTCGACGCCTCGAGCTCGCCGACGCGCTCGGGGCGAGCGGCCTTCCGGTCGCTGAGGTTGCGCGGCGCTCGGGCTTCCCGTCAGCGAGGGCTCTGTCGCGGGCGCGGAGGGAGCGGGACGCGCGGGTCTGATCCGTCGTCCCCTGGCTCGTTGCTTCTGTCGTTGTCGGCCGTGTCATACGACCAGGACGGTCGCGCCGGTTGCGCTTGGTTGTGGCTCCAAACATGGACTAACGCGCCCGTTAATCCAGGTTGTGGGCCACAACCTGGATTAACGGGCCTTCGACACTGCGCTCGCACGGCTGGAGGAAGCCGGGGTCGTGCAAGAGATCACGGGCCGCAAGCGCGACAAGGTCTGGGCGGCGAGCGATCTGTTGAGCGAGCTGACGGTGCTGGATTCGCGCATCGCCGTGCGCATGCGGCGGCGTCGACGTATCGACGAGGTGAAGGCACCGCTCTCTGCCACTGGCGGCACCGTCCGCATGTGGCACTCGCTCACGGGTCCGTTCGGTCGTCAAGCGCGTCTTGCCCTCCAGGGACGCGCAGCAAAGGAACGGAAGAAGCGTCTCAAACGGGCGGCTCGAACGTCGATCACCATCACGAAGGACCAGCCATGACCATCTCTCGCATGATCTACGTCGACGACTCCGGTGCCGTCGATCGAGGGATCATCGTCTACGGCTGGCTCGAAGTTCGCCCCGACCGTTGGCGCTACGCACTGCGGGCCATCCTGGAACTGCGAAAGCAGCTGTACCGGGAGCACCAAATTCCCCCAGCAATGGAGTTGCACGCGACGAAGTTCGTGAACGGGCGGAGTCGTATCGCAGCCACCACTGGGGACGGTGCCGAAGAGTGGAAGACCCTTGGGCGCGTCGTCGCGGAGAAGTGTCTGCGGGTTCTCGCCGATGACCCGGACATCGGGGTCGGTGCCGTCTGGAGAGCTACGACCGCGACGGGCCGCGCGTACCACGAGGAACGGGGTGAGGTTTATCGTGAGCTCGTCACCCGATGGAACGACGAACACCGAGCGGCCGACAGCTACGTTTTCATCAGCATGGATGGCGACGGTTCAGACCGCACGTACTTCGATGCCCACCGGTCGATGTCGCTCGATACCCGTCACGTGATCGAAGACCCGATGATGCATGACTCCGGGCGCTCGCAGTGGGTGCAGATGGCGGACCTCGTCGCGTACACGGTCTACACGCATCTCAACCGGCATCAGGGGAACCAGTTCGGCTGGGAGTGGTACGAGGACTATCTGCGAGCAAAGGACGTCAACGGCGCACCCGAGGAGATTTAGTTTCGAAAACAGCAAGACCCGCTAGTCCACGAGTGTGGGGCGGGTCCGCTTATCAAGTATGCGCGGCGTTCGGGGAAACCGCAAGCAGCGTCGGGCACCGCCGGCGGTCCACAGACCTTTCACTGGCCCGCACCCCCGTCGCGATCCGCGCGACAGAATCGAGGCATGACCGAGACCCCTGGCATCCTGAATCTGACCGCTTTCGCCGCGGAACCCGGTGGGGGCAATCCGGCGGGCGTCGTGCTTGACGCGAGTGCGCTGACCGACGCCGACATGCAGCGGATCGCGGCCGAGCTCGGCCACCCCGAGACCGCGTTCGTCACGGGCCGCGACGGCGACAGGGTGTCGGTGCGGTACTTCTCTCCGGATGCCGAGGTGCCCTTCTGCGGCCACGCGACGATCGCGACCGCGGTGGCGTTGGCCGAGCGGTCGGGCGTCGGCTCGTGGGTGTTCGCGACCCCCGCGGGCGACGTCGACGTGGTCACGACCGGGGAGCCGGGCCGTATCGCCGCGGGCTTCACCAGCGTCGAGCCGCACGTCGCCGACCTCGACACCGAGGTGGCCGCCCGGCTCCTCGACCTGCTGGGCCTCGCGGACGACGACCTCGACCCGCGGATGCCACTCGCGCAGGCCTTCGCCGGAAACGTGCACCCCGTGGTGTCGGTGCGCTCGGCAGCCACCTTCGACGGGTTCGGCTACGACCCGCTACCGGTGCGCGCGCTGATGGACGAGCGCGGGTGGGCGGGCACGGTCACCGTGATCCACGTCGCGGGCGAGATCGGCGACGGTATGACCGTCGAGGCGCGGAACATCTTCCCGGTCGGCGACATCCTCGAAGACCCCGCGACGGGCTCCGCCGCCGCCGCGCTCGGCGTCTACCTGCGCGACCGCATCGCCGTGCCCGCGCCCTTCCGGTTCACGGTGCGGCAGGGGCGGCACATCGGTCGGCCGAGCATCCTCGAGGTGGACGTGCCGCCGAGCGGTGGCATCCGGGTGTCGGGAACGGCTGTGCCGCTGGCGGGGTGAGCGGGTTTGGGGCGCGATTATCCGTTTGGGGCGTGAAATTCCCCGCCCCAAACGGACGAACGCGCCCCAAACCCGGCTACGCCGTCCCGCCGGCCAACCTCCACACGCGATCGCGCGAGAACGGCAGCTCGTAGCCGCGACGGCCGAGGGCGCGCGAGACGGCGTTGCCGATCGCGGCGCCGACCGGGTTGTAGGGCGATTCGCTCATCGACTTCGCGCCGAAGGGGCCCAGGGTGTCGTCGGTCTCGGCGAAGTACACCTCTGTGTCGGGGACGTCGGCGAACTGCGGCACGCGATACGTGCGGAACACGGGGTTCTGGACCACGCCGTCCTCGAGGTACACCTCTTCGTACAGCGCGCCGCCGAGGGCCTGCGCGGCCCCGCCCTCGATCTGCCCGCGGCACTGCGCCGGGTTGATGACGACGCCGGCGTCGGCCGACTGGATCGACTGCAGCACCTTCACCGTTCCCGTCTCGGGATCGACGGCCACCCGCACGGCGTGGACGTTGAAGGCGAGCGAGCGGAAGTCGCCGAACTCCGCGCCGTCGGCCGTGAGCCCGTGCTCGTCGCACATCGTCGCCGGCGCGGCCGCGACGATCCGCTCCCACGTGACGAGTTCGTCTCCAGCCAGGACACCGGATGCCACCAGCTCGGCGGAGGCGGCATCCCCTCCGGCCAGCTCCACGGCGATGTCGATCATGCGCCGCCGCAGCATCGAACAGGCGACGTGCAGCGCCTTGCCCGCGACCGTGGTTCCCGCCGACGCGAAGGCTCCGGTGTCATGCCGCACGGCGTCGGTGTCGGCCGTCCACAGCTGCAGGCGCTCGTGCGGCGCGTCGAGCACCGTCGCCGCGATCTGCCGGTGCACGGTCGAGGTGCCGTTGCCGAACTCCGCGGTGCCCACCCGCAGCAAGTAGGTGCCGTCGGGGCGCAGGGTCGCGGTCGTGTGCGCGATGTGCCCGCGCGGGGCCATCGTCGCGATCATCGCCGCGGCCATGCCCTCGCCGACGAGCCACCCCTTCGGCGCCTCGGTGTCGTTGCCGCGGCGCAGCGCGTCCTGGGCCAGATCGAGGCACTGGTCGAGGCCGTAACTGCCCCAGATCAGGTCTTCCTCGTACTTCTCGTCGTCGTCGGGGTGAAGGGGGTCGCCCTCCTTCACCGCGTTGATGCGGCGGAGGTCGAACGGGTCGATGTCGAGCTCCTGGGCGAGGGCGTCCATCGCCGACTCCACCGCGAACACGACCTGCCCCAGCCCGTAGCCGCGGAACGCGCCCGACGGCGGGTTGTTCGTGTACACCGCCTCGGCGTCGATCCACTTCGTCGGCACGCGGTACAGCGTCGTCGACTCGGCGCACGAGTGGAACAGCACGCCGATCGCGTGGTTGCCGTAGGCGCCGGTGTCGCTCAGCACGTCGATCTTCATCGCGGTCAGGCGCCCGTCGGCATCCGCTCCCAGCGTGGTGCGCACGCGCATCGGATGCCGGAGCGACGCCCGCACGAACTGGTCGGTGCGCGAGAACTCGTACGCCACGGGGCGGCCGAGTTTCAGCACGGCGAGGGCCGTGAGGTCTTCGGTGAACAGCTCCTGCTTGCCGCCGAAGCCGCCGCCGACCCGGGTCGCGAACACGCGGATGCGGTCGCGTTCGAGGCCGAGAATGTGCGCGAGCTCGTTGCGGGCGAGGAAGGGCACCTGCGTCGACGAGCGGATCACGAGACGGCCGTCGTCGTCGAGCCAGCCGACGGCGCCGTGGGTCTCGAGCGCCGCGTGCGTGACGCGCGACGAGGTCCACTCGCCCGTGACGGTCGCGTGGCTCGCGGCGAGAGCCGCGTCGATGTCGCCGCCGTGGCCGGTGTGGAACCCGGCGACGACGTTGCGTCCGGCATCCATCACCCGCTCCTCGGGCGTGCGGTCGGGGTGCAGGAGCGGGGCGCCGGGGGTTCGCGCCTCTTCGGGGTCGAAGACCGCGGGCAGCACGTCATAGACGACACGGACCGCGCGGACGCCGGCATCCGCCGCCTCCGCCGTTTCTGCCACGACCGCCGCGACCCGCTGGCCGACGTGGCGCACGACGTCATCGAGCATGCGCGTGTCGTCGGGGTCGTCGGTGCGGTGCTCGTGGCGACCCGTGGAGTAGCGGATGTCGGGGACGTCCTCGTGGGTGAACACCGCGACGACGCCGGGGACGGCGAGGGCTGCCGCAGTGTCGATCGCGACGATCCGCGCGTGCGCGTGGGGCGAGGTGACGACGCGCAGCACGAGCGGGGGCCCGCCGGGCACCGGTTCGTCGAAAGTGAACGGTTCGCGGCCCTGCACGATGCGCCGCGCGGCCTCGGGGATGGTCGATGAGCCCACGCGGCCGTCTGCTGCGCCTGGGCGTGGTTCATTTGCATGACCCGTGGGGCAGGAGTGATCTGTTGGGGCGGCAGGGAGGGCCGTGCGGTCATGGGTCATGCATCCGGACCGCTCCGCTTGCGCGGCACCGGCGCCGGTCTCGCGCACGGGACCCAGGACCGACTCGCGGATCGACTCGCGGATCGGGCGGTAGCCCGTGCAGCGGCAGAGGTTGCCCTTCATGCGACGGTCGAGGTCGGGCAGATCGGCCGCGGTCAGGGTTGACGCAGTGACGCTCATGCCCGGCGTGCAGAACCCGCACTGGAAGCCGAAGCCCGACGCGAGGGCCTCCTGCACTGGATGCAGATCGTCGCCGGGAGCGAGGCCCGCGGCGGTCGTGATCGCACGCCCCTCGAGCCGCATGGCCGGGATGATGCACGAGTGCGTCGGCTCCCCGTCGAGCAGCACCGAGCACGCGCCGCAGTCGCCCGCGTCGCATCCCTTCTTCACCTCGACGTGGCCGGCCTCGCGCAGCAGCGTGCGCGCACTCTGACCGGGGCGGGGCTCGGCGTCGACCGGCTCCCCGTTGACGTGGAACTTCACGCGGTGCCCTCCCGTTGCGCCTTTGCCTGGCACCCTGCGTGCCGCGCTCCGGAGGAAGCCGGCAGAATCCCCGTGCCGCAGCCCGCGGTGCGCGCCGCGGCGCCCGGAGTTCCGGAGCGCGGGACAGCGATGCGGCGTGCCGCGCTCACGCGGTGCCCTCCGCGAGATCGCGGGCGAACGCCGCGCGCAGCCGCTCGGCGAGCACGACGCTCACGCCGCGCCGCCAGTCGGCGCTGCCCAGCGGGTCGGTGTAGAAGTCGGTCGCGGAGGCCACGGCATCCCGAAGCTCTCCGGCACCCGGAACGCGGACGAATCTCAGCACCCGCGGGCGTCGGACGGCGGCGGTGACGACGAAGACCGCCGAACCGTCCGGATCGACGCGCGCGGTCACGACCGCCCCCGAGCGGCCGAGTTCGGCGAGGGCGATCTTTTGCAGCCCGACGCGCGAGCGCAGCGCGTGCATCGGGATGTCGAGGGCGCGCACCACCTCGCCCGGGGCGAGCGAGGTCGCCTGGTTGTCGATCACCAGGTCGGCCACCGCGATCACGCGCTCGCCGCCGTCGGGCGTCCAGATGAGGGCCGTGGCATCGAGGGTCGACAGCATCGCGATCATCGCCCCGGCCGCGAAGGCCTGGCAGACGTTGCCGCCGACGGTCGCGGTGTTCCAGATCTTGAACGACGCGAGGAGGGCATCGGCGGACGGGCGGGCGAGCGCGAGCGAGGTCCACTCGGCGGGCGCCTCGGTCTCGGCCCAGGCGAGAAGGCGGGCGATCGTGCAGGTCGCGCCGATGCGCAGGCCGTCGGGCGTGATCTCGACGTCGGGCCAGCCGAGGGTCGTGAGGTCGACGAACCCGGTGGTCGTCGGTTGCGGTTCGCTCATCAGCCAGGTGCCGCCCGCCATGACGACCTCACCGGGCGCGAGCGCGAGATCGGCGCGCGTGCGCGCGGGGCGGAACGAGGTGACGGTGGTGATGTCCATGTCAGCCCGCCAGGATCCTGCCCGACCAGCGGCCGTCGGAGAGCGTGTAGTGCTGGCGCGTGCTCTGCCCGATCGGGTCGCCGCGCCAGAACGTCAGGGTGACGGGACGCAGGCGGAAACCGACCCAGCGCGGAGGCGGGTCGAGCGTCGGGTGCGCGGCGTCGAACTCGGCCCACAGGTGCTGACGCGCGGCGGTGTCGAGCTGTGCGTTCTCGCGCGTGTTCAGCCACGCCAGCAGCTGCAGGTAGCGCGAGCGCTGGGCGTAGACCGCCGCGGCCTCCGCGGGGGTCACGCGCTCCACGATTCCCCGGACGACGAGCTGGCGCCCGACCTCGGGCCACGCCACGGCCATCGCGGCCACGGGGTTGGCGACGATCTCGGCGACCTTCGCGCTCGCCTCATCGGTGTGGAAGGTCAGGCCCGCGGCATCCCTGTCGCTGATGAGCACATGGCGGAGGGACGGGATGCCGTCGAGCCCGATGGTCGAGAGGGCGGCGAGGGGGCGCAATTCGCTGTCGTGCGACGGCAGCCACCGGACCATGAGCGCGATCGGGTCGGCGACGAGCACGTCGGTGACGTCGACATCGGAACCGAAGGTGGTGCCGGCCGTGATCATGGGTCCTCCCGGGGGCTGGGGTTATCGCCGAGCGTAGGGATGCCGCGTTTCGGTGATGTTGCCACCACGAACATTCGCCGAAACACGGCGTCCCTACACTCGCGGCCATGAGCTCGCTGCCTCTCATCGACGTGTGCCCCAAGCGCATGGAATACGGCCCGTGCGGGGGTGTCGGCTTCGACGGCTCGTGCGAGATCGACGCCGCCCATCGCTGCGTGTTCCTCCCCCGTCCGACGGTGCCGTGGACCGGCGTCGACCGCACGACCCCGGTCGGCCCCGGCCCGCGAACCGCAGCGGCGGCGGACACCCTGGCCTCTCTCGACACCCGTCCGTGGGTCGTGGCCGACCTGCCGGCGCGGGCGCTGAGTGTGGCATCCATCGACGGCTGCGCCGCTGTCCTCTCGGGAGAGGTGGATGCCGTCCTCGCCGGCGACGCGGGAACCGCGCGCGTGCAGTTCCCTCCCGCCTACCGCGCGCACCTGTTGCAGCGACGGGGGCTGCGCGTCTGGACGGGGCTGAACATGCGCGACCGCAATCGCGTCGCGATCGAGGGGGAGCTCGCGGCGCTTGCCGTCGAGGGGGTGGCTGGGGTGCACTGCGTCACGGGGGACCACACTCAGACGGGTCACCGGCCGGACGCCGCCCCCGTGTTCGACCTCGACTCGACCGAGGCGGCGGCGCTCGCGCGGGCGGCGGGGCACGTCGTGTCGGTGGCCGGGTCGCCCGCGGCCCCGCCGGTGGAGCGCCGCGCCGCGCGGTTGCGCGAGAAGCTGCGGGCGGGTGCCGACGTGTGCTTCGTCAACCACGCGGGCGGCGCGGAGCCGGTGCGGCGGTTCATCGACGAGGTGGGGGAGCCGGTGCGGTACATCCCCTGCGTTCCGGTGGTCGTCGACCACGCCTCGGCCGCACTGCTCGAGTCGTTCACGACGCTGGTGCTGCCGGACGGGTTCCTGTCGCGCGTCCGCAGTGCCGCAGACCCTCGTGCCGAGGGAATCGCCCTCGCGGTCGCGCTCGCGGAGGAGATGCTCGCGATCCCCGGGGTGGTGGGCGTGAACCTCTCCGGCGGTCGCGAGGGCGCCGAGGAGTCGTTCGCCGAGGCGATGGCGGAGGTCGCGCGGCGTCTGCCGTGAGGCGCGGGGCGGCCGTGCCGTGCGGGGCGGGACGGGCGGGGCGTGGGGCGTGGGGTCGTGCGTCGCGGGCCGTCGCCAGCCGATGGGCGTTGAGTGTCCAAGACACGCCGCAATTCGGTGCGGGGTTACGGCGTGTCTTGGACGCCCAACAGGAGGGGTGGCGCGCGGCGCGCGGCGCGGGGCGTTTGGAGCGAGCGCCCCGCCCCGGGGCCGCGCGTGCCAGCCGCGAGTTCGTTGAGTGTCCAAGACACGCCGTTATGCGCGCGGGAGTTGCGGCGTGTTCTGGACACTCAACGAGAGGAGCGGGAGGGAGGGGCCTTGCCGTGGAAGTAATATGCGCGCATACTAAACATATGCGAACACTTGCCTCCGTCACCCGTGAATCGACCGCCTCGCCCTCGGCGTTCTTCGCGCGCTGGGTCGATCACGACTCGTGGCGCGAGTGGTCGCCCGACACCGAGTGGGCGCGCGTCGAGGGTGAGGTGCGGCAGGGGGCGCGTGGCATCCTGAAGCCCGTCGGTGGTCCGCGCACGGCCTTCGTGATCGCCGAGCTCGAGCCCGACCGCGTCTACACCGACGTCAGCCGCGTTCCGGGAGCCCGACTGACGTTTCGGCACCGGGTCGACGCCACCGCGGGCGGGTCGCGGGTGGCGGCCGAGGTGACGCTGGAGGGACCGCTGTCGTGGCTGTGGGCGCGCACCGCGTTCTCGGGGTTCGAACGCTCGGTGCCTGCCGACCTCGACCGGCTCGTCGCTCTCGTCGAGACGGTGCGCGCGCGATGATCGAGGGATGACGACTCCCCTCGACAGTCGGTTCGCCTCCGGCGACGCCAGCCCGGGATTCCTGCTCTGGCAGGTGACGAACCGGTGGCAGGCGGCGATCCGCCGCGCGCTGGCGCCGCACGAGGTCACGCACGTGCAGTTCGTGCTGCTGGCGGTGCTGACGTTCGGCGACTCCGACGAGGGCATGACGCAGGCCGCGCTCAGCCAGCGTGCGGGCGCCGACCCGATGATGGTGTCGCAGGTGATCCGCGCGCTCGCCGAGCGGGATCTCGTCGAACGGCGACAGGATGCCACTGACCGCCGCGCCGTCCGCGTCCGGGCCACGGCCGCCGGGCGTGAGCTGGCGCGCGCGGCGAATCGCGCCGTGGAGGACGTCGACGAGCAGTTCTTCGGGCCTGACGCGACGGCGTCTCGCCCAATGGTCGAGCACCTCGCCGCGGCGCTGGCGCGCTCGCTCGCGTAGGCGACTCTGAGCGTCGAGTGTCCAAGACACGCCGTCATGCGCGGGGGAGTTACGGCGTGTCTTGGACACTCAACGGAAGTGGACGGGGCGCGGCGGCGGCGCGACCCGTGCGCGGGCGCGGGGCGGCGCGCGGGCGCGGGGCGGCGCGCGGACGTCAGCGCGCGGCGCGGGCTCAGCGCGAGAACGCCCAGCGCCGCGCGGACACCGCGGCCACCGCCTCGGACACCGCGCCCGCGACGCGGTCGGTGTGCCGGAGCGACAGGGCGTTCGACCGCGGGCGCGTGAAGGCGCCGGCCTCCATGCCCGAGGTGAACGGTCCGATGGCGAAGAGGGTCGCGTGCGGGATGCCGTCGCGTGAGACGACGCGTCCGTCGGCGTCGGTGTCGATGCGGCCGAGCGAACCCGTGAAGGTCTCGTCGGCGACGTGCACCTCGCGGCCGTGCCGCGTCGCCAGCTCGCGCAAGGCCGCGTTGTCGCTGGAGGCCGCCTCGGCGCCCGGGAGCCACGCATCGAGGAGCGCGCCGGCGCGCACCTCCCCGGGAACCCGTGGAGAGGATGCCACGAATCGCCCGTCGTCGATCCGCACCGCGATCTCGGGTCCGAGGAACCGCACGATCCCGGCATCCGCGAGCGCCGCGATCTCTTCGAGACGGTGTGCGGGCGGCCCCGACGCGACGTAACTGAAGAAGGTGTGCCACGTCACGGGGAGGTCGATCGCCCGCGACCGTGCGCTCCACCGCTCGGCGGGGATCTCCGACACCGCGAGGAACGACTGCAGGATCGTGAGGAACAGGGCCTGCGCGGTGCTGCGTTCCGGGGTCGTGCGCAAGACCAGGTCTTCGGCGATGTGCTCACGCACGCGGCGGTGCACCTCGGCGGCATCCGCGAACGCCTCGTGGCCGAGAGGCACATCGAGCGCGGGAACGTCGAAACGGTCCAACGGGTCGGGGACGACCTCGGCGACCGCGCGTCGCAGGGCCGCCGTGTCGCCGTCCACGGCGCGCAGCGTCTCGCGGAAGACGCCCCACGGGACCAGGACCCGCTCGGGGTGTCCGGTGAACAGCTCGCGGTAGTGCCCCCACACGAGCTCGCGGGCGATCAGCGGCCACACGTCGTCGAGGAAGTCGATCGTGCCCGGTCGCGCCAGAAGCTCCGCGATCGCCGCGGGGGTGAGCACCTCGCGCGCGGGCGCGTCGCCCCGCAGCTCCGACGACACCTTCGAGCGGTACGGCACGCCGCGGCGCGAGCCGAGGTGCAGGCGCGGTTCCCGCCCCGAGGGCTCGTACCGCACGCGGCCTTCCGGCGTTCGGACGAAGCGGCCGCCGCGTCCCTCGGCCAGCAGCACGATGGCATCCACCGCCGCCAGCCCCATGCCGCGCACGATGACGTCGTCGCCCGCTCCGAGCACCGAGAGGTCGGCGTCGGCGGTGAACGACGGCGGCACGTAGGTCAGGCCCGCGTCCGCGGCTGCGGTGATCAGGGCGCGCGTCTCGCCGTCGGGGTCGCGTCCGTTGTGGCCGAGCGCGTACACGACGATGTCGGCGGGAAGACGGATGCCATCGGCCAACGCCACCTCGTACCCCTCGATCGTGTCATCGACCCACTGCACGACCCCGCGGTGCTCGTGCACCTCGACCCCGGGCGGCGCGATCGCGACCGTCCGCCGCCAGAACCAGTCGAGGTAGACGCTCTGGAGTCGGCGCGTGGGGAAGCTGTCTGCACGCAGCGTTCGGAGCTCGGCATCCAGATCCGGATCGTCGATCGCGACGTCGGGGATGGTCCCGGCGCGGACGCGCTCGGCCCACTCGATGAGCGACGGCCCGGAACGCACCGGCCCCGAGATCGCGCACGTCTCGTCGGTGAACACGGTCACGTCGCGCGCCATCGAGTTGAGCTTGAGCAGCGGAGACTGATCGCGGCGCCAGATGCGACCGGCCCCCGGCGGGTGCGGGTCGACGAGCGTGATGTGCAGGCGTGGACTGGCCGCGCGGGTCCGGCGGGCGAGCAGGCGCTCGACCAGCATCACCGCGCGCGGGCCGGCCCCCACGATGACGACCCGGATCATCGCGCGGCGGGGGCGAGTACCGGCGGCAGTCCCAGCAGATCGTGCAGCGTCGCCCCGTCGTCGTACGAGCGGCGGTACGACCCGCGCTCCTGCAGCAGCGGCACGACCCGGTCGGCGAACTCGTCGAGGCCGTGCGGGGTGACGTGCCCGACCACGGTGAAGCCGTCGGTCGCGCGCTCCTGCACGTACCGGTCGATCTCGGATGCCACGTGCTCCGGCGTCCCGACGAAGGTGTGCTTCGCGGTCAGACGGATCACGAGCTCCCGGATGCTGAGGTTCTCAGCGGCCGCCTGCTCGCGCAGCTGCCCGACGCGCGCGCGGATCGCCGCGTGTCGACCGGCGAAGCCCTGCGCGGTCTCGACGCCCGTGTCGGGCTCGACGTCGGGGAGCGGACCCTCGGGGTCGTACCCGCTGAGGTCGCGGTTCCAGATCTGCTCGAGGTAGGTGATCGCGGTCTGCGGGCGAACCTGGGCGAGGGCGATCTCGCGCGAGCGCTCGCGGGCCTCGTCGGCGGTGTCGCCGAGCACGAAGGTGGCTGCCGGGAGGATCTTGAGCGAATCCTCGTCGCGGCCGTGCGCCGCGAGTCGGCCCTTCACATCGCGGTAGAACTGCTGCGCGTCGGCGAACTCGGTGTGCAGCGAGAAGATGACGTCGGCATGCGCGGTCGCGAAGTCGCGGCCGTCGGGGGAGTCCCCGGCCTGCACGATCACGGGTCTCCCCTGCGGAGAGCGTGGCACGTCGAACACCGCGTCGACGTCGAACAGGCGGCTCTCGTGCCGCACCCGCGCGATCGCGTCTTCTCGGAGGAACGCGCCGGTCTCGGCATCCGCCACGATCGCGTCGTCGCGCCACGACGACCAGAGCGCCTTCGACAGCGCCGCGAACTCCGACGCCCGCACGTACCGGTCGGCGTGGTCGAGGTAGCCCCCGCGGCGGAAGTTCGCGCCGTGGAACGCGTCGGAGCTGGTCACGGCGTTCCATCCGGCCCGGCCGTTCGACAGGATGTCGAGCGTGCCGAGCTGGCGGGCGAGCTCGAAGGGCTCGTTGAACGTCGTGTTGAGCGTGCCGACGAGACCGATGTGCTCGGTGACGGCGGCCAGCGCGGTGAGGATCGCGAGGGTGTTCGGACGTCCGGCGACATCGAGGTCGTGCAGCTGCCCCCGGTGCTCGCGCAGGCGCAGGCCCTCGGCGAGGAAGAGGTAGTCGAAGAAGCCCCGCTCGGCCGTGCGGGCGAAGTACTCGAACGATGAGAAGTCGATCTGGCTGCCCGCGCTCGGGTCGGTCCACACGGTGGTGTTGTTCACACCTGGGAAGTGGGCGGCGAGGTGGATCTGGCGGCGGGTCATGCGCCGACCTCCTGACGGGCGTAACGGCTGGCGAGGCGGGGGAGTCCGACCCGTTCGCGCAACGTCGGCGCGCCGTCGTCGGGAAGCAGGATGCCGGCGGCCGCCGCGCGCGGCACGACCCGGTCGGCGATCGCCTCGAGATCGGCGGGCAGGCGGGCGGGGCGCAGGCGGATGCCGTCGACCCCGGCCTCGGCGAGAGCGCGGATCTCGTCCACGACGTCGTCGGCGGTGCCGACCACGACCCGGGCGTCGGTGGTGAGCGGGGCGCGGTCCTGGAGACGGTTCCAGACCGCCTCGGCCTCCCGGCGTGTGTCCTCCACGAGGATCAGGAGGTCGGCGAACACGCGCAGCGGCTCGTCGAGCGTGCGCACCTCGTCCGCGGCATCCGCCAGTTCGTTCCGGATGCCGCCGACCGCCGCCGCGTCCGCGGGCGTGACGAACACGAGGTCGGCGTGCTCCGCGGCGAAACGGTACGGGATCGTCTGGTGCGCGAGGGCGGTGATGAGCGGCTGGCCCTGCGGGGAGCGCGGCACGATCGAGGCGCCGGTGATCGAGAAGAACTCGCCCTCGAAGGCGACGTTGTGCACGCGGTCCCGGTCGAGGAACTTCCCGGTCTCGAGGTCGCGCACGATGGCGTCGTCCTCCCACGAGTCGGCGAGGCGGCGGAGGACGTCGGCCACCTCACCCGCCTCGCGAAACGCCGCGAGCAGCGCCGGATCGTCTTCGACGCGACCGGATGCCGGGATCCCGGTCGGTCCCTCGGTGCGGCGCCCGAAGTTCGCGCGTTCCTGCGGCGTCGAGCCCGCGACGAGGCGGACGCCGGCGCGACCCCGGCTGGCGTGGTCGAGGGTCTGGAGTCCGGTGGCGAGGTGGAACGGTTCGGGATGCGCGGTGGTCGCGGTCGGGACGAGACCCAGACGACGCGTGACCGGCGCCAGGAACGACGCCAACAGCACCGCGTCGAGGCGGCCCCGCGCGCGGTCGCGCCGGGTCTCGGCATCCGGTTCGGAGGATCGGCCGCCCAGGCTCAACGCGTCTTCGATGGTCGCGAGGACGAGCCCGGCGCCGTCGGCCGTGCGGGCGAGGTCGCGCCAGTACGCGGGCGTCGTGAGCTCGGTGGGGCGGGCGGTGGACTCACGCCACGCGGCCGGGTGCCAGCCGGCGCCGTCCAGGGCGACGGCGAGGTGGATGCGGTCGGGCATCGGGACTCCTTCGCGGCGGGCCGGTCCCGCCGAGAGGCCCACTGTGCCGTCGGTGCCGCGTCGGCACAATCGCGCGCGTCACACAACGCCGCGAGGCGTCATTGTTACGACGGTGTCGGTGTCCGCGGTCGCTTCGACAGGCTCAGCGACCGCTTCCCGCGCCCGTGGTCGCTTCGACAGGCTCAGCGACCGCTCCGCGCGCCTGTGGTCGCTTCGACAGGCTCAGCGACCGCTCCCCGCGCGGGTGAGGGTCGTGAGGCGGCGACCGCTGAGGTCCCTGAGCTTGTCGAAGGGACCGGTACCCCGTGACCGAGCGCACGGTAGCGCCCGAGCCTCCGCCGGCGGGCGACTGTGACTCCCCGTGTCGCGTCGTGACGGACCGTGACGCATCGCGACGGCGCGTTTCCGCCGAGATGAAGGCAGCGCCGGCATCGTCCTACCTTCGGCTGCACTCCCGTCCCCACCCAGAGAGGCACGCCCATGAGCGCTTCCACCGCGACCGCCCCGCGCACGGGCCTGTCCGCCCTGCTCGACGACATTGAGCGTGACGCCCCCGGCGTCGAGGTGCTCCCGCCGTCCGCCGACACCGCGGAGTACGCGCACGACGCGGGCACCGCGCCTCGAAGCGGCACCAGCGCGACGGACGGTCCCGCGGTCGCCTTCCCGACCACCGTCGGCGAGGTCCAGCAGCTCGTGCGCCTCGCCGCGCGTCACGGCGTGAGCATCGTTCCTCGGGGCGCCGGCACCGGGCTCTCCGGCGGCGCCGTGGCGCACGCCGAGCAGCTCGTCGTCTCGACCGACCGCCTGAACCGGATCGTCGAGATCTCGCCCGCCGACGAGGTCGCGGTCGTCGAGCCGGGTGTCCTGAACGCGGCGCTCAACGAGCACCTCGCCCCGCTCGGCCTGTTCTACGCCCCCGATCCCGCGAGCTGGCGCATCTCGACCATCGGCGGCAACATCGCGACCAACGCCGGGGGCCTCCGCTGCGCCAAGTACGGCGTCACCCGCGAGTCGGTGCTCGCGCTCGACGTCGTGCTCGCCGACGGGAGCCTCGTCTCGATCGGCCACCGCTCGATCAAGGGCGTGACCGGCCTCGATCTCGTCTCGCTCTTCGTCGGATCCGAGGGAGTCCTCGGCATCGTCGTCGGCGCGACCGTCCGCATCCGACCGCTGCCCGTCGCCCGGCGCACGGTGACGGCGTTCTTCGACTCCACCGCGGCGGGGGCCGCGGGCATCGGGGCGATCACCGCGTCGCGCGTGCGTCCGAGCGTCATCGAGTTCCTCGACGAACCCACCCTCGTCGGCATCGACGCCGCGCAGGACTCGGGACTCCGCGCCCGCGGCGCGGCCCTGCTGCTCATCGAACTCGACGGCTTCGGCATCGACGAGCAGACCGCCGAACTGACGACGGCGCTCGTCGCCGCCGGGGGTCGCGTGCAGGTCGAGAGCGAACCGGATGCCGAGGTCCTCTGGGAACTGCGGCGCTCGGGGCGGCGCTTCGACGAGGGGTCCTGGTTCGCCGGCGGAGACGTCGCGGTGCCGAAGTCGCGCATCGCCGAGGTCTTCGCGGGCTTCCCCGCCATCGCGGCGCGCCACGGGGTGGCGGTCAGCGCCGTCGCCCACGCCGGCGACGGCAACCTGCATCCCGTCGTCACCCTCCCGATCCCGGCGGATGCCGACCCCTCCCTCGTCCCGGCGGCGCTGCACGAAGCCACCGACGACATCGTGCGCGTCGCCCTCGCGCTCGGCGGAACCGTCAGCGGCGAGCACGGCATCGGCACGGTCAAGCGCGCGCTCGCCGCCGAGGAGCTCGCCGCGCGCGTGCGGTCGGCTCAGCTCGCGATCAAGGACGCACTCGATCCCGCCGGTCTCTTCAACCCCGGCAAAGCCCTGTAACCCGTTCTCCGCAGCACGTTCCCACAGCACAAGGACCCCTCCATGACCACTCGCTTCCGACGCCTCCTGGGCGTCGCCTCCGCCCTCACCGTCGGCGCCGTTCTCCTCAGCGGCTGCGGCGCGGGAACCGCGGCCGGCCCGGCCGAGAACGCCGCCCCGAAGCCCGGCGGTGACCTCGTGTTCCTCATCGACTCGCTCGGCGCCACCTGGATCCCCAACAACAGCTCCATCTCGAGCTACCAGGGCCAGATCTGGGGCAACGTGACCGACAAACTCGTCTACGTCGACGCCGAGGGCAACCTCAGCCCGTGGATCGCGGAGAGCTGGGACGAGAACGCCGACAAGACGCAGTTCACGCTCCACCTCAAAGAGGGTGTGACCTTCTCGGACGGCACACCCCTCGACGCAGCCGCGGTCGTCGCGAACATCGACATCTGGGCGAAGGGTCGGCCCGACGAGGGCATCAACCGCATCGGTCTGTTCCCCTCGGCCAACTACGCAGGTGCCGAAGCGGTGGATGCCACGACGGTGAAGGTGTCGTTCTCGGCACCGACGCTCAGCTTCATCCCGACGCTGGCGTACCACGGCTCGATCCTCCTGTCCCCGGCGACGCTGGCGCTCCCCGCCGACCAGCAGGCCGACCTCACGAAGGACATCGGCAGCGGCCCGTTCACGGTCGAGAAGGTCGCCGAGGGCGACAGCGTCGTTCTGAAGAAGCGCGACGACTACGACTGGGGTCCCGAAGCCGTCGGCCACGAAGGTGCCGCGTACCTCGACACGATCACCTACAAGCAGGTCGCGGAGCCCACGCTGCGCACCGCCTCGGTCGAGTCGGGCCAGGCGCAGGTGGCCTACAACGCCAGCCCGCAGGACCTCGACGCGCTGAAGCAGGAGGGGCTGACCGTCGAGACGCCCCGCTACCTCGGTTTCGTCAACGGCTATGCGCTCAACACCTCCGTCGCCCCCTTCGACGACGTGAAGGTGCGCCAGGCCGTGCAGCATGGCATCGACCGCGACCAGATCCTCTCGACCGTCTACACCACGGACTGGCACGCGGCCGAGTCGCTGTTCCAGAGCACCGTGCCCGAGGCGACCGACCACAGCGCCGACTTCGCGTACGACCCCGACAAGGCTGCGGCCCTGCTCGACGAGGCGGGCTGGACGAAGGGTGCCGACGGCGTGCGCACGAAGAACGGGCAGAAGCTGTCGTTCACGCTCTACCCCAACCCGTACCTGCAGGCCTCGCAGTCGGTCGACGAGCTCGTCGACCAGCAGCTCACGAGCCTCGGCTTCGAGGTGAACCTCGAGACCTACGACGTCCCGACCTACGGCCAGAAGGTGATCGGCAACGCCACGATCCCGGCCACAGAGATCACCCGGAGCTTCGTCGATGTCGGAACCGTCGCCGGGGTCCTCACCTCGCAGAAGAAGGGCGACGAGGACTGGTTCAAGCTCGGAACCTCGGATGCCACCCTCAACGACCTCGCGACGCGCATCGCCACGGCCACCGACCGTGACGCCCGCGCGAAGGTCGCTGACGAGCTGCAGAGCTACGTGCTCCAGCAGGGCTACTTCGTGCCCCTCACCCAGATCGTCCAGCGCGTCTACGTGCAGTCGCCCGAAGTGAGTGGCGTCAGCTACAACGGCCTCGCCTACGCGTACTACCTGGGCACCTGGCTCAACAGCTGACATCGGACAGGGGACGGATGCCACGGCATCCGTCCCCGTACCCGTTCCACCGAGACGAGAGGAGGAGAGCATGCTCCGCACCTACGGCCGCTTCGCGCTGCGCCGCACGGGCCAGGCGCTCGTCGTCGTGCTGCTGGCGTACCTGTTCACGTTCTTCGTGATCAGCATCCTGCCCGGCGACCCGATCACGAGCACCCTGCGCAATCCCGATAACGGCTTCACCGGAGACGACATCGCCCGCATCGTGGCTTATTACGGCCTCGACCAGCCGTGGTGGGTGCAGCTGGGCTCGTCGCTGGGTCGCTTCGTGGTGGGAGATCTGGGCGTCTCGCTGCGCTCGAACCTGCCCGTCGGAACCCTCGTGCTCGACGCTCTGGGGTCCACACTCAGCCTCGCGGGTGCCGCCCTGCTGGTCGCCATCGTGCTGGCCGTCGTCATCGCGTACGGCACGCAGTTCCTCCCGCCGCGCTTCGGCCAGGGCGCTCTGCGCTCGCTGCCCTCGCTGTTCCTCTCGGTGCCGAACTTCGTGATCGGCCTGCTGCTGATCCACGTGTTCGCCTTCGGTCTCGGACTGTTCAGCATGATCGACACCGAGACGCCCTGGGGCACGTTCTTCGCGGCGGTGGCTCTCGGCATCCCGGTCTCGGCGCAGCTCGCCGAGGTGCTCATCGCCTCGCTCGACCACGAGTCGCGGCAGGAGTACGTCGCGGTGGCCCGCTCGCGCGGCCTCGGGCAGGGTGCGCTGTTCCTGCGCCACCTCGTGAAGCCCTCCGCGCTGCCGACGGTGACGGTGCTCGCGCTGATCGTCGGCGAGCTGCTGGGCGGCGCGCTCATCACCGAGGCGATCTTCGGCCGCGTGGGCATCGGCACGCTCGTCGAGCAGGCCGTGGCCAGCCAGGACCTCCCGGTGCTGCAGGCGGTGGTCTCTCTCGCGGCGATCGTGTTCGTCCTGGTCAACCTCATCGCTGACCTGGCCTACCCGCTCCTCGACCCGCGGGTGTCGATCGGATCCCGCGGGCGCACGGTCGCCGCCCCGGCTGCCGAAGAGCCCGCACCGCTGCTTCGTGAGGAGGTGAGCATCGTATGACCACCGCACCCCTGTCTCGCCGCGCGGCCCCGGTGCCGACCGTGGTCGACCCATCACAGGGATCGGCACCGGGATCGGCGCCGGGCGGTCTGCTCGCCCGCGCGCGCGGCATCCGTCTCTCCGTCCCGATCGACGTCATCGTCTCGTTCGCGGTCGTCGCCGTGGTGCTGGCCTTCTCGCTCGCGCCCGCGCTCTTCACCTCGCAGAACCCCGCGCAGGGAGTGCCCGCCGACAAGCTCCAGCCCCCGAGCCCCGCTCATCTGCTCGGCACCGACCACCTCGGTCGCGACCTCTTCGCGCGGATCGTGTTCGGCGCGCAGTCCTCGGTCACCAGCGCCCTCGTCGCCGTGGCGATCGGGGTCGTCGTCGGCGGGCTCATCGGCCTGCTCGCCGGCTTCCTCGGATCGTGGACCGACACCGTGCTCGCGCGTTTCGTCGACGTGCTGCTCGCGATCCCGGCGTTCCTGCTCGCGGTCGTGATCGTCAGCTCGCTGGGCTTCCAGACCATCAACGCCGCGATCGCGACGGGCGTCTCCGCCGTGGCGGTGTTCGCCCGGGTCATGCGGTCCGAGGTGCTCCGCGTGCGCTCCTCGGTGTTCGTCGAGGCGGCGCGGCTGCAGGGCGGATCGACCCTTCACGTGCTGTTCCGGCACGTGCTCCCCAATGCCTCGCGCTCGCTGATCCCCCTCGCGGTGCTCCAGTTCGGGCTGTCGATCCTCGTGATCGCCGGGCTCGCGTTCCTCGGCTACGGCGATCCACCCCCGGCATCCGACTGGGGTCTGCTCATCTCGGCGGGCAAAGACTACCCGCGCGCGCCGTGGCTCGTCGTCTGGCCCGCCCTGATCACGGTGGCGACCGTGCTCTCGATCAACCGCATCAGCCGCTGGCTCCGGAGGACGTCATGACCACCACTCTTCCTGTGCACTCTGACGCGCACACCTCGACCGCGCTCCTGGCGGTCGAGGGTCTCTCCGTCGCCTACGGCCGCACCCCCGTGGTGCACGAGGTCTCGTTCGCGATCCCGCGGGGCGGCAGTCTCGCCCTCATCGGCGAGTCGGGGTCGGGCAAGTCGACGATCGCGCGGTCGATCCTGCGCCTGCTGCCGCGCGGAGCGGCGACCGCACGGGGGCGTATCGCCTTCGACGGCGACGACCTGCTGGGGCTGTCGGAGGCGCGGTTCCGCCCGTACCGGGGGCGCCGCATCGGCTTCGTCCCGCAGGACCCGTCACACGCGCTGAACCCTGTCCGCACCGTCGGGTCGCAAGCCCACGAGGCGGCGGCTCTCGCGGGGTTCTCCGACGCCCGTGCCCAGCGCGCGGCGATCCTCGACGTGTTCGCGCGCGTGGGCCTGCCTGACCCCGCGCGCGTGTACGGGGCGTACCCGCACCAGCTCTCCGGGGGGATGCTCCAGCGCGTGCTCATCGGACTCGCGGTGCTGCCGCGCCCCGACCTGCTCGTCGCCGACGAGCCGACCAGCGCCCTCGACGTGACGATCCAGAAGCGCATCCTCGACCTGCTCGACGACCTGCGCGAGGATCTCGGCATCGGTCTGCTACTCGTCACCCACGACCTCGCCATCGCGGCCGAGCGCACCGACGAGATCGTCGTGCTGAAGGACGGGCGGGTCCAAGAGGCCGGGGCCACCCGCGAGGTCTTCGCCGCCCCCACTTCGCCGTACACGGTGCAGTTGCAGGCCGACGCTCCCGCGCTGAACCCCGACCGCTACCGCCGCGACGCCGACGAACGCGGTGTCGACGCATGGACCACCGACACCACCGCGACCCGCATCGAGGTGCGCGAGGTGTCGAAGAGCTTCGTGGTCGACGGGGTGGCCCGCGCCGCCGTCTCGGGCGTCTCGTTCCGCGTCCCGCCCGGCACGACGCACGCCCTCGTGGGGGAGTCAGGCTCGGGCAAGACCACCACGGTCCGTCTGCTGCTGGGACTCGAGAGCCCGGACGCCGGAGAGATTTTCGTCGACGGCGTCGCGGTCTCGGGCCGGACGCCGGCGGAACTCCGCGGCATCCGTCGGCACCTCCAGCTCGTCTACCAGAACCCCTTCACCTCGCTCGATCCCACATGGAGCGTCGGGAGGATCGTGCGCGAGCCCCTCGACCAGTACCGGATCGGCACGCGCGCCGAACGGACGGCGAAGGTGACGGAGGCTCTGGATGCCGTCGGCCTCCCGCCCCATCTGGCTCGCCGCCGTCCCGCCGAGCTGTCGGGCGGCCAGCGTCAGCGCGTCGCCATCGCGCGCGTCCTCGTGCTCAAGCCCGACGTGATCGTGCTCGATGAGCCGACCTCGGCCCTCGACGTGACCGTGCAGGCCGGAGTGTTCGATGTGTTGCGTCGCCTGCAGCGCGAGCGGGGCCTGACGTACCTCTTCGTCTCGCACGACCTCGCCCTCGTGCGCCAGATCGCCGACACGGTGTCGGTGCTGAAAGACGGGAGGGTGGTCGAGGCCGGCCGCGTCGCCGACGTGCTCTCGCACCCCCGCGAGGAGTACACCCGCGCCCTCGTCGACGCCATCCCCGCCCCTGACCTCCGGAGTTCCCGATGACCGTTCTCGCCCCCTCCCGACCCGCGCTCGTCCGGGCCTTCAGCGCGCCGAGAGGCTTCGGCGACCAGACCCTGCGCGATCGCCGCCCGGACGCGATCGAGCTGCTCGGCGGCATCCCGGATCCCTCCGTGCTGCCGACCGCCGAGCTGGCCGAGGCGACCGCCCGGGTGCTGAGCGCGCCGGGTGCGCCGTCGCTGCAGTACTCGCGCACCGAGGGCATCCCGGCGCTGCGCGAATGGATCGCGGCCCGCGAGGGCGTCGCCGTGGACCGCGTGCTGATCACGAACGGCGGCTTCCACGGCCTCGCGATCGCGGTGCAGACGGTGCTCGAGCGCGGCGACCTCGTCGCGGTCGACAACCCCGTGTTCCCGCTGTTCCTGCGGGGCCTCGAGCTGGCCGACGCGCGGGTGCTCCCCATCCGCGTCGGCGCCGAGGGACTCGACGTCGACGCGCTCGCCGCGGAACTGCGGGCCGGCGCGCGTCCCGCCGCGGTGTACACGGTGCCGGAGTTCCACAACCCCTCGCAGTCGTCTCTTCCCACGGCCCGCCGCCGCGAGCTGGTCGACCTCGCCGAGAAGTACGGCTTCGTCGTGTTCGCCGACGACCCGTACCGCGAACTGCGCTTCGCGGGAGAGCCCGAGTCGCTCGCTCCGTTCCACGACTCCGCCCACGTCATCCACGTGAACACCTTCACCAAGACACTGGGTCCGGGGCTCCGCCTCGGGTGGGTCGTGCTGCCCGAGCGCTTGGTCCCGGATGCCGTGGCCCTGCGCAGCCGCCAGGATTCGCACTCGTCGACTTTCGTGCAGGCGGTGGTCGCGGAACTGCTGACGAGCGACGCCGGGCTCTTCGACCGGGTGCTCGGGCGGGCTCGAGCGCTCTACCGGTCGCGGGCTCACACCCTGGCCGAGGCGCTCTCGGCATCCGGAGCCTTCGACGTGACCGTGCCCGACGGCGGGTTGTTCCTCTGGCCGCGTCTGACGGACGACTCGCTGGACGCCGACCGACTCGCCGCCGACGCGAGCGCCGAGGGCGTGGAGTACCAGCGCGGCTCGTTCTTCCCCTCGGGGCCGGGGACGGATGCCGACCGGCACCTGCGCCTCGCCTACGGTGACACCTCGGAGGAGCTGCTGCGCGAGGCCGCGGCGCGGCTGGGGCGTGCGGTGGCGCGGCAGAGCTGACCCGCCCGCCGCGGCCCAGCCCGTGGTGCCCCCGGCCGCGGCCCGTCCCCGTTGAGTGTCCAAGACACGCCGTAAAGCGGGAGGCCGTTACGGCGTGTCTTGGACACTCAACTTCGCCCGCGCTCGCGTCAGTCGGGCGCCCAGCCGAGGAGGGGGCCCAGTCGGCCCGCGATGTCCTCAAGGATCTGCGCGTAGTCGTCGGGGGCGAACGAGAACGGCAGGGCGAAGGCGGCCTCGTCGACCTCGGGGAACGCCCGCGACGAGAGCAACCGCTCGGCGATCTGCTCCGACGTGCCGACGAGATCCTCGGCGAACAGCATCCGGCGCGGACCCTGAGGGATGCCGACGCGCCCGCGTCGCGCTTCGGCATAGGCCTCGTAGCGTCGACGCTGATCGGGCGTGGCCGAGTCGGTCGGCACGACCACCAGACCCTGCGAGACCCGGGCGGTCTCGCCGGCGGGGTGCGTGTCGCGGTAGAGGCGGATCTGCGCGTACTGCTCGGCGTCGAAGTCGGTCGATGTCGTCGACTGGATCACACTGCTGGTCAGGAGGTGGAAGTCGTTCTCGGCTGCCCACGTCGTCGAGGTGGGGCTTCCGGCGCCGTACCAGAGCCGGTCGCTCAGGCCGGGGGAGTGCGGTTCGATCCGCTCGGAATACTCCTCGATGCCCTCGGTGCCGGCGCGGGCACTGACGGGCTCCCCCGCGAGGAAGCGGCGCAGTCGCGCGAGGCGCTCGTATCCGAACTCCTCGTGCTCGACGGTGTCGGGGTACAGAGCCGCCGCGACGTCGTCGAGGCGCGGCGGAGGGCCGACGGAGAACCCCGGTTCGAGGCGCCCGCCCGCCAGCACATCGACGGTCGCGAGGTCTTCGGCCAAGCGGAGCGGGTTCTCCCACCCCAGGGGGATCACCGCGGTGCCCAGCCGGATCCGGCTCGTGCGCTGCGAGGCAGCGGCGAGCACCGCGACCGGGGAAGAGATGCCGTACTGCAGGTGCCGGTCGCGCAGCCACGCGCTGTCGAAGCCGAGGCTCTCGCCGCGCTCGATGATCGACAGGGTGGTCTCGTGCCCCGCCCGCGGGTTCTCGCGGTCGAAGAGACCGATGGTGAGGAAGCCGAGGGAGCGGAGTGCACGGGCCATGTCGGTCACGCTAGCCGCGGCGTCGGCGGCACGGTCGGCGCGCTGTCACGGACGGTCACGCGCGGTCACGCATGAGCGGGCACGCCGTTGAGTGTCCACAACACCCGGACGCGTCAGGAAACTTGTCCGGGTTTCTTGGACACTCAGGGTTGTCCTTCCGCCCGCGCCGTTCTGGGCTCGTGACCGGGGGGCGGAGAGGCTCTACTTCGTTTCGTTGGGGTGGCTCGTGTGGACGTGCTCGAGCCACACCGTGCGGTCTACGACAAAGAACCAGACGCGCGCGCCACCCTTGAGCGTCGGCTTGTGCTGCCATCGCTCGTGGGTCACACCCGCACGTGTGATGGTTCCCAGTTCGCCTTTCAGCCGGTAGTTCGTCGGTGTCGTCGTCAGCGGGGCTCGCGTGAGGAAATCCCCGCAGTCGGCCATGGCGTTGCGAACCGTCGCGACCAGGTCTTGCCAGCCGCGCCGGGCATCCACCGTCGCGAATCGAACCTCGTACTCGATCTTCTTCGGAGGGCGCGGAACGACCTCGCCGCGCTTCGAAGCTGCCATGCTCAGGGACGCTCGACGGTCTCGCCGTCGTCATCGAGCCAGTCGACCACCGTCGTGCCGAGCCCGGCGGCGACGGCGACCGCGGTCTCTTTCCACGAGGTGAGTTCCGCGAGCGCGAGGTGAGGCTGATCGGTCGCAAACGATGCGCGCGCGGCATCGATGAGGTCTTGTGCGCACTGCGTCCGATCGGCGTGCGAGAGCGCCAGCATCCACGGAAATGTCTTCGCCATGCGCTCTTCCAATGGCCCGTCGTCGTCGAGGGTCACCGTGATGAGCTGCGCCGCGAAGTTCAAGAGCTGTGCCCGGGCGTTCGCCTCGCGCTCGGACATGAGAACGAGCGTCTGCCCGTCGCGTCGCGTGACGGTGATGGGGTGATCTTCGGCTTCGGCGAAGACTTCGGCCGAGTGCTTGCTGAGATCGGACGACCGCCGCGAATGAGCGGGGAGGAATGTCGCGGTACCCATGCCCCACATTGTATTCCGAATGCATTCGGAAGTCGAGGCGCAGGCGGGAGCCCGGTTCGCTCGCGCTCAGGCCGGCGTCCGCACCGACGCGAACCTGTTTCGCCGGCGCAGGGCGAAGCCGAGCTTCTCGTACGCCGCGATCGCGTTCACGTTCGCCGCCGCGGCGTGCAGCAGCGCCCGGTCTCCGCGCTGCTGGATGTGGGAGGCTACGTCGAGCACCAGGCGCGAGGCGAGGCCCTGGCGCCGGTGATCGGCATCCACCGCGACAGCGCTGATCTCGGTCCATCCCGTCGGGTGCAGGCGCTCGCCCGCCATGGCGACGAGCCGACCCTCACGACGGATGCCGATGTACCGGCCCAGCTCGTAGGTTCGGGGCCGGAACGGGCCGGGCTGATTGCGGTCGACGATCGCGATCATGTCGGCGGCGTCGTCCGCGCCCAGCTCGATCGCCTCGTCGTCGGGGCGGGTCTTCAGCGCGTCGGTCTCGACGAGCTGGACGCCCTCGCCGCCGCCGAGGTACTCCCACCCGTCGGGAAAGCCGCCCTCGTAACCCGAGAGCCCCACATCGGCGCCGGTGCCGACGAGGTCGCGCAGCGCGTCCCAGACGCCGGGCTCCTCCCACGAGCGCACCGCGACGAAGGGCGCGACGTCGGCGGGATACCGGCGCACGAGGTCGCCGCCGATCGCGAACGAGGAGTGCGGGCCCGCGAGCGAGTGCCAGGCGGCGTTGTCGAGGACGGTGGCGTCGGCGTGCGGGATGTCGAGGGCGGGAGCGGTGGTCACCGAGACACTCTGCGCCGGTCATGGCCGTCGCGCAAACCGTGGGCCTGTCTGAGCGGGTCGTCATGACGGGGCGTGACGCCGCGCGACGCCGTGTGTCAGGCGCCGGTGCCGCGGCGGCGAGGTCGGCGCATGCTGGAGGGGTGGCATCCGGTCCGCCCATCACCCGAGGAGAACGATGACCCGAGTCGACACCTTCGCGAGCGAGTGGGCCGCGGGGCACGAGGCGCACGGGTTCCTCCTGCCCGCTGCCGCCGGCGGAGAATCGGCTGCCCTTCGCCGTGGAGGCGGGGGAGAAGACCCCGACCGCCCGCGCCGAGGGAGTGGCGACGGATGCCGGGATCGTGGCGAGCGGGACATGACGGGGTCGGTGTCTTCCGGCGCAGCCGTGGAGTCGATCGCGTGGACGATCGAGCGCGTCGACTGGGACGACGAGCGAGCGGTGGCGCTGCGCGCGGCGATGGACGACGAGATCGGCCCGCGGTACGCCGAGGTGTTCGCGGCGTTCGATGACGAGACCGCCGCGCTGCTCGCGCAGGACTTCGCGGTCGACCCGGCCACGATCGTCGACGTGATCCTCGTGCTCGACCCCTCGGGGGGCCCGATGGGCCACGCCGCTCTTCGCGCCCTCGACGACGACCTCGAGGTCAAGCGCGTGTTCGTCGATCGCCGCGCGCGCGGGCGCGGGGCGAGCCGCGCGCTCATGGCCGAGCTGGAGCGCCTCGCCCGGGCGCGCGGGGCCGAGCGCCTCATCCTGCAGACCGGTGATCGGCAGCCCGAGGCGATCGCGCTGTACGAGCGGATCGGCTACCGCGCGATCCCGGTGTTCCTGCCGTACGTGCGGTTCGCGGGGTCGCGGTGCTTCGCGAAGGCGCTGAGCACCGCCACGCGGTGAGCCCCGGGCCGCGGCCGGAACGGCGTTCGCACCCGCGCTCCTCGCGCCTCCTGCTCGCGCTCACTGCTCGCGCTCACTGCTCGCGGCGAGGAGTTCGCCGGTGGCGGTGGCGTGGGCTTCCTCAGCCAGAGCGGTCGGCGTTCACTCCACCGGGAGGGCGGGTTCACGCGGCGAGGTGAGTGCGGATCCATTCGTCGAGGGTCGTCGTCGAGATGCCGTGGCGCTCGTTGTAGGTGTCTGCCTTGTTCCACGCGACACCGCGGCCCTGAGCGAAGGCGGCGCGGTACTTTCGGGTCATGTTGTCGGGGTCGGCAGCCAACTCGGCCATGAGGGTCGGCTCGGACCATACGCGCAATTCGAAGGGCCGACCCAGGACCGTCTCGAGGGTGGTGGCCAGCTGGCCGTACGAGATCGTGTCCCCCGCGACATAGAGGATTTCGTTGCGGATGCGCGGCGCAGCGAACACGATGTCCGCTGTGAGGGCGCCGATGTCTTCCGGGGTGGTGACCGTGACGGTGGTGTCCGCGGCTCCGAGCGCGTTGACGGTGTCGTGAGCGAGGTCGACCATGCCGGAGTCGGCGTCGAAGAGGTAGTTCATGAACATGCCGGTGGAGATGATCACCCACTCGGTGTCGTGCTGTGATCGGAGAAGGTCGCGAACGTCGAGTTGGGCGTCGAAGATGTCTTGCGGGCTGCCACGACCGATCACGTCGAAGTCGACGCCGAACTGCCACGGGAAGTACCGGGGCAACTCCGCGCCCAGCGCGGCGCGCGCCACCTTCATCGGCGTGTCGAGACCGGCGGTGATGCCGGTGCAGCCGATCACGGTGTCGTAGTCCCGAAAGATCCGGGCGAGGTCGTCGACAGTGTTCGTCACCAGATCGCCGTGGACGATGCCGATTCCGAGCTGCCGGATCTCCGCCAGATCGCGCTGTTTCGCGGGTGCGGGCGATTCTGTGGTGGTGCTTCGCAGGAGCACGTCGATCGAGGAGCCCTCGACCGCGGCGGCACGTCGGGCGACGTTGCGAAGAACGGGCATCCCGAGCTCTCCCGCTCCGATCACGAGGATTCTCCGTGACTGTCCATCCCAGCTGCGCATGGGTTCTGTTCCTCTCATCGGTCCCGGCGGTCGGGACCCTTCACTCGCAGAAAGGCTAAACTTTGACATCACTGTCAAGGTCAAATCAAGGCGCGTCGGGGTGGTGCGGCATGAAGATCAGCGAGGCGGCAGAAGCGGTCGGAGCGCCGGCGCGCATGCTGCGCTACTACGAACAGCAGGGCCTCATCGCCGCGTCGCGCGCGGCGAACGGGTACCGGGACTACTCGGATGAGCAGGTCGAGCATGCCCGCCATGTCCGCGCTCTCGTCGAGGCGGGCCTTTCCACCCGGATGATCAAGATCGTCTTGAACATCGAAACCGCCGGACCGGCGAAGCGTGCCGAAGCGGCGGAACTCGCGCGAGAGCTCCGCGTCGTGGAGAACCGGATCGTGTGCCTCGAGAGAAGTCGAGATGCGGTGATCTCGTACCTCACAGGTGCGGGCTATTCGGACCTCCTCGCCAACGCGCGTCGCTCATCCGCGTGAGAGATCGACCCGAAGAAGCCTCAGCTTTGCAGCGCTCTCGGGTACTTCGCGCGATCCGGCCGAGCGGTTGCCTGCGCGACGTGCCCGCGATCAACAGCGTCAGAACGCAGTGAGAGTGTTACGCAGGTGTTCCACCTGCGGCGTCGCGCCCAGGTGAGGGCCGATGAGTTCTCGCCAGCGAGAGAACGCCGCAGAGGCGCGGAAGCTCTCGTGATCGTCGATGCTTTCCCAACCGACGAAGAGTCGGTAGGTCTGCGGGCTCTCCTCCGAGGACTCCAGCCGGAGCGTCCGTGCCCCGCGCGCCCGCTGGAACAGCGGGGCGGCCTTCGCCACGGCGGCCTCGAAGTCTTTCTTGTGACCGGGCAGGACGTCGATGGTCGCCATCTCGGTCACCATCCGTACCGAGCCGGCAGCGGTGTCGGCGGATTCGGCATCCACTCGTCCGTGTTCCCCGGACGCGGTGAGGGTGCGGGTGGCATCGAGCGATCCGTACGTCCAGAAGATCCTCATCTCCTCCGTGTCGGAGGCGTTCTCGAAGTGGTGGGCGACGTTGGCGGGCACGAACGTGGTGTCGAACGTGTTCAGCGCGGTTCGCTCTCCGTCGATGTCGACGACGGCGCGGCCGGCGATGACCATGACCGACTCGGCGACGTTGTGCGTGTGGTGGCCGATCGCGGCACCGGGCTCGAAGATCGTGACGCCGTTGAGGTAGGTCGTCGCGCCCCGAGCAGCGGTGACGAGAGGGATCGTTCGGGCGCCGCCGCCGCGGTTCTTGGAAGGGAGCTGCTCGGGGCGGAAGACGTGCGCGGGCTGGGAGGTGATGCTCTCGATGCTCATGAGTTACTCGCCGATCTTCTCGCCGGTGGTGGGGGCGGGGGCTTTCGCGGGCCCGATCCACATGGTCTTGACGTTGACGAACTCCCGCAGCCCGTGGATGCCGAGCTCGCGGCCGTAGCCGGACGCTTTGATGCCGCCGAAGGGCAGGCGAGCATCGGAGGCGACCATGCCGTTGACGAACACCGCTCCCGCGTCGATTTCTCGCACCAGGCGCCGGGCGAGGTCGAGGTCTCGGGTCCACAGGGCGGCACCGAGGCCGTACTCGGTGTCGTTGGCCAGTTCGATCGCGTGCGCGGTGTCGCGTGCGCGGATGATCGCCGCAACAGGACCGAACGTCTCTTCCTCGAACGCGGTGTCGCCCGGGCGGACGTGGTCGATGACCGTGGGCGGATAGAAGAACCCGGGACCGTCGAGCGGAGCCCCGCCGAGCTTGAGCACGGTGTTCTCGTTCTCCAGTGTCCGCAGCACCTGCTGATGCAGGTCGTCGCGCAGGTTCGCCCGCGCCATCGGCCCGATGTTCGTGTCGTCCTCCATCGGGTCGCCGACCTTCAGCGCCGAAGCATGTTCGACGAAGGCCGCGACGAACTCGTCGGCCACCGCCTCCTCGACGATGAAGCGCTTGGCGTTCACGCAGCTCTGCCCGACGTTGGTGAACCGCGCCTTCACCGCCACCTTCGCCGCCTCGGCGATGTCGGCGTCCGCGAGCACGATGAAGGGGTCCGACCCGCCGAGCTCGAGCACCTGCTTCTTCAACGCGGTGCCTGCCTGCGACGCCACGATCCGGCCCACCTGCGTCGAGCCCGTCAGGGTGACCGCGGCGATGCGGTCATCGTCGATCAGCGCCTTCACGTCGCCGGCATCGATGAGCACGGTCGTGCACAGGCCCTCGGGGGCGCCGGCCTTGCGAACGATCTCCTCGACCGCGAGCGCCGCCTCGGGCACGTTGTTGGCGTGCTTGAGGAACGGCGCGTTCCCGGACGCCAGCGCGGGGGCGGCGAAGCGGAAGAACTGCCAGAACGGGTAGTTCCACGGCATGATCGCCAACACCACCCCCAGCGGGTCGAACACCACCGCGCTCTCGCTCGCGTTCGAGTCCACCCTCTCGTTGGCGAGGAACTTCGGCGCGTGAGCGGCGTAGTAGTCCAGCGTGACCGCGCACTTCTCGATCTCTGCCCGCGACTCGGCGATGGGCTTGCCCATCTCGCGCGTGATGATCTGCGCGTACTCCTCGCTGCCCTCGCGCAACACCTCCGCGATGCGGCTCAACAGCGCCGTGCGCTCCTCGGCGGGGGTGCGCCGCCATGCGCGCTGAGCGGCAGCGGCCGCGGCCAGCTTCTGCTCGACCTCGTCGGGGGTGTGCAGGTCGAAGGATGCGACGACCTCTTCGGTCGCGGGATTCACCGAGGTGATGGCCATGGTGGTGCCTTTCTGTGATGCGGGGATTCAGAAGAGGGGGTAGGCGATGAAGCCGCCGACGGCGAGCATGACCAGCGCGACGATCGTGCCGCGCCAGATCACCTTCTTGAAGTGCTCTCCGAGGTTGACGTTCGCGAGACCGATGAGCAGCAGGAACGACGCCACCAGAGGGCTCGACTGATGCAGGGCCTGACCGACGAGCGAGGCACGCGCCATCTCGACCGGTTCGATACCGAAGTGCCCTGCGGTCTCGGCGAGGATCGGCAGGACCCCGAAGTAGAACGCGTCGTTGGTCATGATGAAGGTCAACGGAATGCTCAGGATGCCGGCGATCACCGCCATGAACGGTCCGAGCACGGGCGGGATGACGCTGACCAGCCAGGCGGCCATCGCCTCGACCATTCCGGTGCCGCTCATGACACCGGTGAGTACGGAGGCAGCGAACACCATGCCGACGACCGAGACGATCGAGGAGGCGTGCGCTTTGATCTGCGCGGACTGTTCCTGAACTCGCGGGAAATTCACGACCAGCGCGAGGGCGGCGGCGACGAGGAAGATGACGACCGGCTCCGTGATGTCCATGACGAGGGTGGTCATGACGGCGAGAGTGAGCACCAGGTTGAACCAGATGAGCTTCGGGCGGGCGTTCGGCCGGTCGAGGATGTTCTTGCCCTCGTCGTCGACGGGAACGGCGAAGTTGTTGGTGACGACCACCGAGGAGTTCCACGTCGGAGCGGCGTTCTCCTGAGCGCTGCGGTCTCGGAACCGACGCGAGGAACCGGCCCGGATCTCTTCGCCGACGGCATCCGCTCGTCGGAGGAAGCCCGGGGACTCGGTCAGTTCGAGACGGCCGAGGCGCTTCGTTTCGGAGCGGCCCATCAGGTAGGCCAGGACCAGGACAGCGCCGATACCCGCCGCGATCGAGGGGATCATCGGCACGAAGATGTCGATGGGCGACACGTTCAGCGCAGCGGCCGCACGTGCGGTCGAGCCGCCCCACGGCACGGTGTTGAGCACGCCGTTCGACATCGCGGCCACCACGGTGAGGATCACCGGGCTCATGCCGAGACGCAGGTAGATCGGCAGGAATGCCGAGGTCACGATGATGAATGTCGTCGATCCGTCGCCGTCGAGCGACACGATCGACGTCAGAAGCGCGGTGCCCACCACCAGCCGCGTGGGGTGGTTGCCGACGAAGCGCAGGATGAGCCGGATCAACGGGTCGAACAGGCCGACGTCGATCATCGTGCCGAAGAACATGATCGCGAAGAACAGCAACCCGGCGGTCGGCGCCAGCTTGAGGAACGACTCGATGATCATGTCGCTCAGGCCCAGACCCGCGCCGGTGAACAGCCCGAAGATGATCGGCACGAGGATCAGCGTGGCTATGGGCGTGGCGCGCTTGGTCATGACCAGTGTCATGAACACCGCGATCATCGCGAAGCCGAGTACTACGAGCATCGTCGCTCCTTCGAGTGTGTGGGAGGTGGCGGCGGTGCCACTCCTAAGAGTTATACACGTGGGTATACCTGTTGGACAACTATGCTGGTCGTATGGTCGAAGAAATGGGCACCTGGCGGGGAAAAGCCGACAGGGTGTACGCGCAGCTTCGCCACGACATCGAGACGGGCGTGTTCGCGCCGGGCCAGGCCCTGTCGGAGATCGAGCTCTCGACGCACACCGGCGCCTCGCGCACGCCGGTACGCGAGGCCATCCGCCGCCTCGCGGCCGAGGGGCTCGTGGACCTCGAGCCGCGGCGCGCCCCCACCGTGTCTCGGATCTCGCTGCGCGGCGCACGCGCGCTCTTCGACTTCCGCCGGCTCATCGAGCCCGAGGCCGTGCGGGCGGTGGCGCAGAAGGCCGAGACGAATTCCGCCCTCCGGGACGATCTGCTCGCCCTCCTCGACGCCTTCCACGCGATGCGCGGGGTCCCTTACGACGAGACGTTCGCGGAGCAGTTCCGTCGAGCGACGGCGGAGTTCGACCGCATCGTCGCCCTTCACACGCCCAACAGCTACCTCGCCCGCGCCATCGCGGATCTGCGTCCGCATAGCGCCCGGCTGCGCTACATCGCGCACGGCGACCGGTCCCGCCTGCAGGAGTCGGTGAACGAGCACATCGCCATGTGCACCGCCATCATCGACGGCAACCCCGACGCAGCTGCCGCGGCGATGACGACGCACCTGCATCACGTGGACCAGGCGATCTTCCGGCAGCTCCTAGGGGGCGAAGCCGGAGAGATCCTGGTCTCCTAAGCGCGCTCGGCGAACAGGCGCCGGCCTTCGGTGATGGTCTGCGAGCCCGGCACCACCGTCTCGGCGACGGCCGCTTTCCACGCGCCGTAGTGCGCCGCGCTCCGGTGTTCGACGACGAACGCCTCCCGATCGCGGTAGATCTCGTAGAACGCGAAGCGCTGGCGCTCGGGGTCGAGTTCGATCACATCGAACGAGAAGCACCCGGGCTCATCACGTACGGTCGCCTCCGCATTCGCCGCGATCGCGCGACGGAACTCCTCCACCTTTCCCGGAAGCACTTCCAGTTCGACCCAGACGGCGTGCATAGCTCCTCCTTGGAGATGATGATCGCCTCGTAGTGTATACCTGTAGGTGTACACCGCTTCCGAAAGGCAGATCATGGTTGCTCAGCCTGCGCACCCCGATACCCTCACCGCGACGCCCGATTCCGCGGCCTCCACCGCCGCGGCATCCGGGTCGACGCGCGTCGACCCGACGGCGCTGCGCGCGTTCGCGCGCGACGTCTTCGAGAGCGTCGACGTCCCCCGCGCCGACGCGGAGCTCGTGGCCGACTCCCTCGTCGCCGCCGACGAGTGGGGTCACCAGTCGCACGGCGTCCTGCGGCTGCCGTGGTACCTCGAGCGACTCCGCACCGGCGCCATGCGCCCGGTCGCCGAACCCACGACCGTCGTCGACACCGGTCCGATGCTCATCCTCGATGGCCACGACGGCATGGGTCAGGTGCTCACCGAACGCGCCCGCATCGAAGCCGTGCGTCGCGCGAAGCAGCACGGCGTCGGGCTCGTGGGCGTGCGCAACTCCAACCACTTCGGCACGGCGATGTACTTCACCCGCCGCGCCGCGCACGACGGCTGCGCCGCCATCCTCACCACGAACGCCTCGCCCGCCATGGCCCCGTGGGGCGGGCGCGAGAAGCGACTCGGCACGAACCCCTGGTCGATCGCCGCCCCCTACGGCGACAAGGTCGTGGCGGTCGATATCGCGAACACCGCCGTCGCGCGCGGCAAGATCTACCTCGCGCGCCAGAAAGGCGAGCCCATTCCCGACACCTGGGCGCTCACCCCCGAGGGCGCACGCACGACGGATGCCGCTGAAGCGGTGCACGGGGTGATCCTGCCCATGGCCGGGCACAAGGGGTACGCGATCACCTTCATGATGGACGTGCTCTCGGGCGCCCTGACCGGCAGCGCCGTCGGGACCGGCGTGCACGGCCCGTACGAACCGAACGCGCGCAGCGGTGCCGGACACATGTTCATCGCCATCGACGTCGAGACCGCCGCGGATGTGGAGCACTACCGCGCCAGTGTCGCCGCGCTTGTCGACGAGGCGAAGTCGGTGCCGCTGGCGCAGGGCCATTCCGAGGTGTTCTACCCCGGCGAGCTCGAAGATCGCTCCGCCGAGGCCGTCGCAGCCGCGGGAGGACTCATCCTGCCCGAACAGACCGTGCAGGACCTCCGCCGTGTGGGAGCGGAACAGAACATCTCGCCAATCGTGTGATCTGGGCCCCCAAGACTTCCCTCGAACGTGCTGTTGCAGTCCGCCCTCGAATGTCGGCGCGGAGAGGACGAAGGAGACCTGGTTCTTCGAGAGCACGGTAGACGAGCAGGACGCCGGTCACGTCTTGTCGTTCTCCCGCGCCTCGCGCGCGGAACGCACGCCGACCTGCTACGCGACAGCGAGCTGTACCGGTGCCTCGTGTCGGCGCTCGACGTCCGGGGAACGTCGGAGGGGACCTCGTGCCGTGTCAACGCCCCTGCGCGGGGCGACTTCGTCGACCTAGCGTGACGCCATGACCGTCACCCGACTCCTGCTGGTCCGCCACGGCGAGAGCGAGGGCAACGTCGCCGCCTCGAGAGCGGAGCGCGAGGGCTCGCCCACGATCGACCTCGACGTCCGCGACGCCGACGTCGCCCTCTCGCCGACGGGGGAGGATCAGGCGCGGGCGCTGCGCACGTGGTGGGAGGGCGCGGGACGCATCGACGAATACTGGGTCTCGCCGTACCTCCGCGCGCGGCAGACCCTCGCGCTCGCGGTCGACGACACGGCGCTCTCGACCCGCACGCGCGTCGACGACCGGCTGCGCGACCGGGAGCTCGGCATCCTGGATCTGTTGACGTCACGCGGGGTGCGGGAGTTCCACCCCGAAGAGGCGGCGCGGCGGCGCCATCTCGGCAAGTACTACCACCGGCCACCCGGGGGCGAGTCGTGGGCCGATGTCGCTCTGCGACTGCGGTCGTTCCTCGGCGAGAACCTCGAACGCCCCGACGGCACCGTGATGGTCGTCGCGCACGACGCCGTCGTGATGCTCATCCTCGCGGTGCTGCTGCCCCTCGACGAGACCGAGCTGCTCTCCTTCGCTGCCGAGAACACCGTGCGCAACGCCTCGGTGACCGAACTCGTCCGCGGTGGGCTCGTCCGCGGTGGGCTCGTCCGCGGCGAGAGCGGGTGGCAGCTCACGACGTTCTCGTCGGTCGAGCACCTCGCCGTCGAGGGCGCCGACATCACCGTCCACTCGGGAGAAGACGATGGCCTCGAGCACTGAGAACGTCACGCTGTCGCTGCTGCGCGCCTGGGGCCTCCCTGAACCCGGCGGGTCGAAGAAGTCGCGAGGCCAGGTCGTCGTCGTGGGCGGCTCGACCCGGTCACCGGGCGGTGTCCTGCTGTCGGCCGAGGCGACGCTGCGCGTGGGCGCGGGCCGCGTCGGTCTCGCCGTCCCCGTCGACATCGCGCCGCCGCTCGGACCGGCGATTCCGGAGGCCGGCGTCTACACGCTCCCGGCCGGGTCGCAGCCGCTCGACGAGCACCTGCGTTCCGCGGTCGAGTCCGCCGATGCGGTTCTCCTCGGGCCCGGTTTCGATGATCCGGATGCCACTCGCGCGGCGCTCCTCGCCGTCGCCGACGCGGATATCGACAGGCTCGTGCTGGATGCCTTCGCGCTCGGCATCCTGCCCGATGTGGACCGCGGCATCCTGCCGGACGAACTCATCATCAACGCGAACGAAGAAGAAGCGGCGCTGCTGCTCGGGCGCGATCTGGGGGACGACCGGGTCGCCGATGTCCGCGAGATCGCCGAGCGCTTCTCGGCGGTGGTGCACTGCTTCGCGACCGTGGCCACCCCGGACGGACGGGCATGGCGGGCCGAACCCGGAGGGTCGGGCTTGGGGACGGCCGGGAGCGGCGACGTGCTGGCGGGCGCGATCGCCGGCTTCGCCGCCCTCGGCATGGAACCGGAGCGCGCGGCGGTCTGGGGTGGCTGGACGCACGCGCGGGCGGGCGACCGGCTCACCGAACGCATCGGCATCGGGTTCCTCGCGCGCGATCTGCTGGCGGAGCTGACCGCGGTCGTCCACGACAGCTGAGCTGTCGACGGTCTTCGCCTTCATCCGGACCCGAGTCACCGCCGCTCCCCCGCGACGTTCGTCGCCGCTCAGAGCTCGAACCCGAAAGCCCGCAGGTCGAGGAACCGCCCCGGCTCCACCTCGACCGGGTGCTCCCGCTCGGTCAGGCGCCGGAACCCGAGCTTGAGGTACAGCGCATGCGCGCCGATCATCTCGGGGCCGCTGTTCATGACGACCCGCCGCGCTCCCCGAGCGCGCGCGAGATCGATGACGTGGCGGGTGAGTGCCTCGCCGACCCCGCGACCGCGCGCCGAGGGGGCCACCGCCAGCTGGCGGAAGTCGAGTTCGCCGTCGCGCGCGAGGGGTGACAGCCGTTCCCCGGGTCGCGGGACCCACACCGTGCCCACGATCTCGCCCGAGGCGTTCACGGCCACCCACACCTCGCCGTGAGCCAGGCGGCCGGCGACGTCGGCGAGCGAGGCGACGTAACTCTCGGTGAGCCCGTCGTAGCTGTGGCGGTAGGCCTCGACGGTCACGCGACCGGCCTCGGCGAGCTCGTGTGACTCGACCGGGCGGATGGTCAGCGTCGATGGGGTCGCGGGGGTCATGGCATCCATTCTTCTCGAGGGGCGAGATCGACTTTCTCGGCAGCCTGTGGCGCGGCGACGGGGCGGGCGGCGGGGGCCGGCGCGGTGGTGGTCATGGCGTGCTCCTCGAGCGGCGGATCGGCGGTGAAGCCGGTGGGTGCCCGAGACGCTAAGCCGGGGTTCTGTCGCTCGCGAGGCTCCGTTTCACACGTCGCAACCGTCTGCCACGCTCCGCAAAGGTCCGCCTCGCGGGGTAACACGCTGGCGTCACGGGGTCGCTCGCGCTACCGCGCGCTCGAGGTCGCTGCACATGTCCCGTCAGAGGTCCCTGAGCTTGTCGAAGGGACCGGTGGCACCGGGGTCCGGGGGCTTCGATAGGCTCAGCCCCCTGGTGCCGGGCGTCGGAGGTCGTTGAGCGTGTCGCGTCGGAGGTCCCTGAGCTTGTCGAAGGGACCGGTCGCACCGGGGTCCGGGGGCTTCGACAGGCTCAGCCCCCTGGCGCCGGGCGCTCGAGGTCGTTGAGCGTGTCGCGTCGGAGGTCCCTGAGCTTGTCGAAGGGACCGGTGGCACCGGGGTCCGGGGGCTTCGACAGGCTCAGCCCCCTTCGCGCTGACCGTCAGCTCGACCGGACCGCCCTCACGCCTCCCGCAGTACCCGCGCCGTCACCCGTGCGCCGAAGAGCAGCGCCTCGACCGGCACCCCTTCGTCCGCCGCGTGGAACTGCCCGAACACGTCGAAGTCGGCGGGCACGCGCAGCGGCACGAAGCCGTACCCGCGGATCCCCAGCTCGGCGAGGTGCTTGTTGTCGGTGCTGGCCGGCAGCAGATACGGCACGACCGTGCCGTCAGGGTCCTCGGCGGTGATGGCATCCTGCAGCACGCCGATGATCGGGGCGTCGACCGGTGCTTCGATCGCGGGCACCGCGCGGGCCCACGTGACCTCGATGTCGGGGCCGACGAGGGCTTCGATCTCGTCGCGGAGCGTGTCGTCGTGCCCCGGCAGCATGCGGATGTCGAGGCGAGCGGATGCCGTCGAGGGGATGACGTTCGTCTTTCCCCCGGCCTCGAGCACGGTGGGTGAGACGGTGTGGTGCATTCCCGCGTCGATGAGGGATGCCGTGAACCCGAGGTCGTCGGCATCGCCACCCGCTCGCGCGTAGACGTCGAGGAAGCGGTCGAGGGTCGCCGTCCGCACCACGGGGAACCGATGCTCGCCGATCGCGACGACCGCGCGCGCGAGGCGCACCACGGCGTTGTCGGCGGTGGGGCGTGAGCCGTGCGCCGCATGCCCGCGCGCCGTCAGGGTCGCCGAGGTGACGCCCTTCTCCGCGGTCGCCACGAGGTACGCGCGACGGTCGCCGGGGAGCGGGATCGAGAACCCGCCGACCTCGCTGATCGCCTCGGTCGCCCCCGCGAAAAGCTCGGGGCGGTGGCGGACGATCCAGCGCGCACCCCACACGCCCCCGGCCTCCTCGTCGGCGAAGAACGCGAAGATGAGGTCGCGGCGCGGGATTATGCCCTCGCGCCGGAAGGCCCGGGCGATCGCGAGCAGCATGCCGGCGAAGTCCTTCATGTCCACGGCTCCGCGACCGTAGAGGATGCCGTCGTGGATCTCGGCGCCGAACGGCGGATACGTCCAGTTCTCGGCCTCGACCGGTACGACGTCGAGGTGGGCGTGGGCGACGAGGGCACCGGCATCCGGATCCGACCCGGCCAGGCGCGCGATCACGCTCGCCCGCCCCGGAACGGGTTCGACGAGGGTCGTCTCGTAGCCCGCGTCTTCGAGCTGCGCCTGGACGAAGAGCGCGGCGCGCGTCTCGCCGTCGCCGATCGTCGAGGCCTCGCCGGTGTTGACGCTGTCGATGCGGATCAGGGCGCGGACGAACTCCAGCGCCTCCGCCTCCAGGGGCGACACGCGTCAGTGCTCGTGGGGACGGGCGTCCTCGCCGAGCTTGAAGGCGAGGCGGCCGTGCGCGTAGCCGCCGCCCGCGCGGATGGCGGTGGCCACCCAGGCCGCCTCTGCCAGTTCGGCCTCGGTCGCACCGGCCTTCACCGCGTTCTGCGAGTGCCCGTCGATGCAGTACACGCACTGCGTGGTGATGCCCACGGCCAGCGCGATGAGCTCGCGGTACTTCAGCGGGATCGCGCGCCCTTCGGGAGCGAAGACGGCCTGATCGAACGCGGCGAACGCGGCGAGGATGTCGGGCGTCTCGGCCTTGTAGACCTTCGTGTAGGTCTTGTCGGCGGTGCGGTCGAAGTACTCGGACATGTGCTCTCCAGGTCGAAAGGGCGGGACGGATGCCAAGCCCCACCGTAACCATCGCCCTCCGACGCGCCTCGGCCGCCGTCACGCGCGGTCACACGCGACCGGCCCGCGCGAAAGTCCTGAGAAATCGCGCGGCGGCGGCGGCCCGTGGTGCAGGAGGGGTCGGCGGACTCGAAATCTCAGGAGTTTCGCTCGCACCCGCGCCGGCACCCCGTGTCCGCGCGCGCTGCCCGTGTCCGCGCCGGGTCCTCAGTGCATGACCATCCCGCCGGTGACGTTGATCGCCTGGCCGGTGAGGTAGCTCCCGGCCGGTGAGGCGAGGAAGTGCGTGACCCCGGCCACGTCCTCGGGGATTCCGAGCCGGCCCAGCGGCGACTTCGCGCTCCACGCGGCGATGTCGGCCTCCGAGCGGGTGTCGGCGCCCATCTCGGTGAGCACGTACCCGGGGCACACCGCGTTGACGGTGACGCCGTGGCATCCCCATTCCTGCGCGCCCGCGCGCGTCAGCGCGACGACCGCGGCCTTCGAAGCGGCGTAGTGCCCCTCGCCGCCGCCGCCCTGCTTCGCAGCCATGCTCGCGATGTTGACGATCGCGCCGCGGCGGGCATCGAGCATCGACGGGGCCACGGCCTGCATCGTCACGAGAGTGGCGCGGGCGTTGATGTCGAGCACGCGATCCCAGTCGTCGACCGTGATGTCGAGCAGCGAGACGTGCTGGAAGATGCCCGCGCAGTTCACGAGGACGTCGACGCCGCCGAGCACCTCGATCGCCTCGGCGACCGCGCGCCGCGTATCGATCGGGTCGCGCAGGTCGACGGTGACGAAGACGGATGCCGACTCCTCGGCGGGGGCGCGACGGTCGAGGACCGCGACACGGGCGCCGTCGTCGAGGAAGCGTTCGACGATGGCGGCGCCGATGCCGCCCGAGCCTCCGGTGACGATGACGCGGTGGGACACGGTGCTCCTCTCTCCGGACGTCGGGTCGCCCTGCGGCGTCACGGTACGCCCCGCGTCGTACGGCGTCGCGACGGTGCTGTTTCGGCGGCGTAACGCCGCTCGCTAGGGTCGCCCCGCGCCGAGGAGACCCCACACCGCGGCGACGTCGACCTCGAGGCGCGCGTCGGTGCCACGTGACCGCCAGGCGTCGCGATCGAAGACGTACGCCCGCTCGACCTCGAGAACGTACAGCCGCTTCGTCGGCACCGCGAGCACCGCTGCCACTTCGGCATCGAGCGCGTCGGCGGGAGCCGCGTCCCGGGGGAGCCGCGCGGCCAGGACGGCTCGCACGGCCGGTTCCGTGGCATCCACCTCCCGGGCCGAGAACGCCAGCTGCACCCCGTCGGCATCGGTGATCGCCGCCGAGGAGTCGTAGACGACCCCGGATGCTACGCGCGACGCCGCGATCGCCCGGGCGTGGCGCGACCCGAGGTCGGACTCGACGTACAGGCCGCGGGGAAGGAGCCGGTACTGCGCGGCCGCTGTCCACGGGCCCTCGACGTCGGCGGTTCCGATGACGACGAAGCGCTGCGCCGCGAGGATCGCCGCCGCGCGCTGTTCCGGAGAAGACATGCGGTCATCGTCCGGGGCGCGGGCGACGCCGGTGTTTCCGCGGCGTAACGCTTGGTCGTCGGCGTCGGGCCGGTGGCATCCGGGGTCTTACGCTCGGGGCATCGCCGCCCGCGTGCGCGGCATCCTGATACCCGCCGGAAGGACCCCCGTGATCGACGCCGTGCATCCGGCCATCACCGACCCGCACGTGCGGGCGCACCTTGCGCGGCTCGCGGCGCAGGCGGGAACCATCCCGTCCGGTGCCACGGATGCCGACGGCGACGACGCCGCGCGCATCGCGGAGCTCCGCGCGAACCCGTCGTGGGTGCGGCTGCCCGACGACGAGGTCGTCGAGTCGCGAGATCTGGATGCCGACGGCCTCGCGCTGCGCCTCTACCGGCCCCGCGCGGGCCACCGCGGGACGCTCGTCCTCGCCCACGGTGGCGGCTGGGTCGCGGGCGACCTCGACAACAACGACGCGCTGTGCCGCGCGCTCGCCGCCGCGACGGGGACCCAGGTGCTGAGCGTCGACTACCGGCTTGCGCCCGAGCATCCCTTCCCAGCCGGGCTCGACGACTGCGAGCGGGCGTTGCGTTTCGCCGCCTCGGGGGCCGAAGGGCTGATCGACCCCGCGCTGCTCGGGGTCGCCGGGCACAGCGCGGGGGGCAACCTCGCCGCCGCGCTCGCCCTGCGCTCGCGCGAGGGTCGGGCTCCCGGCATCCGGGTCCAGGTGCTGCTGTGCCCCGTGCTCGACGCCCCCGACCCCGAGCGCCCCAGCTACCGCGCGCACACCGAGAACCTGCCGCTGACCGCGAAGGGCATGCAGTGGTACTGGGGGCTGTACGTGCAGGATGCCGCGGGCGCGGTGCCCGTCGAGGCGGCGCCGTTGCGCGCCGCCGTCGTCGATGGATCGGCGCCGGCGGTGATCGTCGCGGCGAGCGTCGACCCGCTGTCCGACGAGGCCGAGGAGTACGCCGGGCGGTTGGCGGCATCCGGAGTCCCCGTCGAGTTCGTGCGGCGCGCGGGTGTGCCGCACCTGTTCCTGGTGTTCCCGTCGACGCCCGCGCGCGACGAGGTCCTCGAGGCGATCGCGCCCGCGGTGCGTCGCGCCTTCGCGTGATCTGCGGCGCGCGTAGGGCGACGCGCCGCCGCGCGCGTTCGGCGTCGGCTGGACCGTGTCCCACTTTGTGCAGTCCCAGGGGTGCTGGGCCGCACATATTGGGACATGGAGAGCCACCGGTGCTCACGGCCGCTGAGCCGACCCGCGTTGGCTGCACCGTGTCCCACTTTGTGCAGCCCCAGGGGTGCTGCGCCGCACATTTTGGGACATGGAGAGCCACCGGTGCTCACGGCCGCTGAGCCGACTCGCGTCGGCTGGACCGTGTCCCACTTCGTGCAGCCCCAGGGGTGCTGAGCCGCACATTTTGGGACATGGAGAGCCACCGGTGCTCACGGCCGCTGAGCCGACCCGCGTTGGCTGCACCGTGTCCCACTTTGTGCAGTCCCAGGGGTGCTGAGCCGCACATATTGGGACGCGGCGCGACGAAACCGTCACGCAAACGCTCCGCCGCACGCTTGGAACACCGCGGAAACACGCGATTGTTACCGTCATCAACATGTCGCTCCTGGTCACCAACGCACGCCTCATCACCGTCCCCGCGGGCACCGACGACCCCGGATACATCGAGCGCGGCTACATGCTCGTCGAAGACGGACGCATCTCCGCGATCGGTGCCGGTGACCCTGCCCCGGATGTCTCCGCGGACGAGGTCCTCGACGTCGACGGCAAGTTCGTCGCCCCGGGATTCGTCTCCTCCCACAGCCACCTCTTCACGAGCGGCTCGCGCGGACTCGGCGTCGACCAGACGCTCTACGGCTGGTGCACCTCGATGTTCAGCGTGCTCAACAACGCCTCGCCCGACCAGATCTACTGGGCGACCCTGCACGGTTCGCTCGACTTCCTCGCCAACGGCGTGACCACGGCGTACAACTTCACCGACCCGCTCCTGCCCTGGGAGCCCATGGTCGACGGCAAGCGCGCCGACGGCGGCGGACAGCTTCGCGATCACGCCTGGCACACCCGACAGGCCGACGGATGCCATGACGCCGGGCTCCGCTTCGTCGACTCCATCGCGCTCGACGCCACCGTCGGCACCGACGACGAGATCTTCGCCCGGTTCGAGGCATCCCTCGATCACGTCCTGGCCATGGACCCCGACATCGCGCTCGGCGCGTCGATCATGGGGCAGGTGCAGTGGTCGACTCGGCCGGATGCCGCTGAGATCGAGGTCGCGGTCATGGACCGCTTCGGCGTTACCAACCAGGCGCACTTCCTCGAGACGTACGAGGCGATCGAGCACCAGCAGACGAAGTTCCAGCTGTACAAGAACGCCGGAGCCCTGCGGCCGGGCATGATGTTCGGGCACTTCATCCAGACGACGCCCGAGATCATCGCGGATGCCGCTGCCGGCGGCGCGAGCATGTCGTGGCAGCCCGCGTCGAACGGGCGTCTCGCGTCCGGCATCGCGCATGTGCCCGAGATGCTCGACCTCGGCATGAAGGTCGGCATGGGCCTCGACGACCAGGCCTGCACCGACGTCGCCGACCCGTGGCAGAACATGCGCATGGGCATGTTCATGCAGCGCGCACGCACCCACGACCCGCTGTCGATGATGCCCGAGCGGGTCCTGCGCCTGCACACCCTGGGCGGCGCCGAGATCATGGGCGTCGACGACCGCGTCGGCAGCCTCGAGGTCGGCAAGTT
The DNA here is from genome assembly GCF_030818255.1 of Microbacterium sp. SORGH_AS_0969. Lineage (NCBI taxonomy): Bacteria > Bacillati > Actinomycetota > Actinomycetes > Micrococcales > Microbacteriaceae > Microbacterium > Microbacterium sp. SORGH_AS_0969. Next base: position 980,462 of record NZ_JAUTAG010000001.1, on the reverse strand, counting down.
CGCCGACTTCGTGGTGGTCGACCCGCGCACCCCCGACATCGGTCCGCTGTGGAACCCCGTGCGCAGCTACGTGCTCGCGTGCGGCACGCGCAACCTGAAGCAGGTGTACGTCGGGGGCAAGCTCGTGAGTCAGGACGGCGTCTCGACGAACCCGCTCGCGGTCGAGGCATCCGAGGTCCTGCACACGCAGCTGCCCGCCCTGGCTGACGAGTTCGGCGTCATCCTCTAGCCCCGCGGCCCCCGCCCGCGCCGGCTTCCCTCAACTTGAGTGTCCAAGACACCCGGACGTGTCGCGGCACCTTCCCGGGTGTTTTGGACACTCACCGAACGAGGACTCGCGCTTCACAGGCCGAACTCGGCCCGCACGTCGGCGATGTCACCCAGCTCGTCGCGGAGCCGGGCGACGAGTTCCCGGCCCTCGGCGATCCACCGGTCGAGGTCGGGCACCTCCTCGTCGAGGTCCCGGTTCTGCCAGTGGTCGTTCCACGCCACGAGCCGGTCCTGCAGCTCGGACGAGAGGGGCAGGACGTCGCGTTCGAACGGGTAGTTGTCCGTGTAGTTCTCCCAGAGGGGGAGGCAGCTGATCCACTCGGGGAAGACGCGGATGAGCCGACGACCGTCCTCGAGCCGTGGCGGTGTGGTGGACGTCAGCGACCGTTCCTGCCAGCTCCAGTGCGCCAAGCGCGCTCGCTGTTCCTCGGTCTCGGGCTCCATGACAGCCACGGTACGCGTCGTCCGCCCGCCGCCGCGCGTGTCCGGTCCCTTCGACAGGCTCAGGGACCTCGGTGGCGGCAGGGGGTCTCGGTCGTGCGCGGTGGCTGAGCCCGTCGAAGCCTCCGCCCCTACCGCCGCCGTGCCCGCAACAACGCCTCACCTACCGCGGCGATCGCCGCCGCGAGAGCCAGCGACACCGCGATCGTGACCAGGGCAGTCGCCGGGCCCGTGGCATCCAGGGCCGCTCCCGCGATCACCCCGCCGATCGGCACGCCGAGCGACATCGCGGCGGTCGGGTAGGCGAGCGTCTCGGTCACACGCCCCTCGGGTGCCCGCGCGGACGCGACCAGGATGCCGGACACCATCACCGGCGACACCGCGAGGCCCAGCAGCAGGATCACGCCGAACAGCACGGGCGCCGAGCCCTGCGCCACGGGCAGGCCCGCGGCGACGACGGCGGCCAGCGCCGCGAAGCCGATGTATCGAGCGGCGGGCGACAGCTTCCATGCGCGAGCGCCCGTGATGACCGAGCCGATGGCGATGGCCACCGCCAAGGCGCTGAACGCCGGGCCCGCGAGCCACGGCCGTTCGCTCAGCTCGGCCCAGCCGACGAGGCTGACGTCGAAGGCGCCGAAGACTCCGCCGAGGGCGATGCACGCGATCGCCACCGGGATCACCCCGGCGGGCGGAAGCACGAGACCTCGGCGCGGCCCGCGCGGGGTCGCGACGGGCTGCGTCCCTCGCTGCGACGCGAGCCACACCCCGCCGACCACCCCGAGCCCGAGCGAGCCGAGCATCGCCACGGCGGGATCGATCGCGGCGGCGACCGCCGTGATCGCGGGCGGACCGGAGATGAAGACCATCTGATCGGCGATCGTCTCGAGCGCGAGCGCGGCGGTCCGCTGCGACTCGGGCGCCAGGACCGTCCACCGCGCCCGCACGGCCGAGGTCAGGTCGGGAGTCGACGCCCCGGTCACGAACGCGGCGACGAGCCACGTCCAGAACGGTGCCCCCGCGAGCACGAGGGCGAGGAATCCGGATGCCGCGAGCACGAGGCATCCGAGAGACACCAGGATCACCCGCGCCTGGCCGTGCCGATCCATGCGCGACGACCAGAGCGGCGCCGCGACTGCCATGCCGCCGACCAGCGGCGCGACGACGAGTCCCGCGGAGGCGAAGCTCCCGGTCACCGCCGACACCAGAAGGATGATGCCGAGCGACAGGGTCGCGCGCGGGAAACGGGCCAGGATGCCCGCGGCGACGAAGCTCCGCGCCCCGGGCAGGCGCAGCACCTGCCCGTAGGCGCGAACCCCCTGACGCGTCTCGGCGGCGGCGCTCACGCGCGCGCCGCCGAGCCCATCGCGTTCGGCGTCACGGCGCTCACGCCGTGTAGTCGAATCGGCTGATCTCCTCGAGGGCTTCGACGACGAACGACACGCTGTCCTCGAACAGCTGCGCCCCGTGGGCGGCGTTCGCCCCCGTGGGGTCGCCGAGCACCCCCGTGGGACCGAAGTCGTTCGACAGCCAGCCGAAGGTCACGGGTTTGCCGTTGAAGCCGATGTGCCGGAAGTCGCCGATGTGCGCCGGCACCGTCGCTTCGAATTTCGACGCGTCGACGAGCTCGGGCCGCAGGTGCATGATCATGCTCGTCTCGCCGTGGCCGGCGTGGATGCCGGTGCCGTGCTCGTCGGGGCCGCCGTCGGTGCCGTCGAACGAGGGCACGCGCGCGGCGGGCATGAAGAACGTGCGCAGGCCGAAGCGGCGGCGCAGCTCGCGGTTCGCGACGTTCAGCAGCGCGACGTTGCCGCCGTGCCCGTTGAGGAACACGAGGGTGCGGGCGCGCGTGGTCAGAAGCGACCGGCCGATGTCGACGATCGTCTGCATCATCGTCTCGGGCGTGAGCCACAGCGTCCCGGGAGCCCAGGAGTGCTCGTCCGACTTCGTGATCGACAGGGTCGGCAGCTGCCAGACGTCGAGGCCCTGGGCCGCGGCCCGCGCGACGGCGGCCGTCGCCGAGGCCTCGGCCACGATGGCATCCGTCGCCAGGGGCAGATGCGGACCGTGGTGCTCGATCGCGCCCGTGGGCAGCACGATGATCGACTTCTCGGTGAGGGCCTCGGCGGCGGCGGGGCCGCTCAGCTCGGCGAGCAGACGGCTCAACGGATCGCTCCCTTGCGGGCGCCGGTGTACTCGGGGTTGAGCTTGCCGGGGTTCAGCAGGCCGTTCGGGTCGGTCACGCGCGCGGTCTCGACCGTCTGCTCGACGTTGAAGTCGACGTTCCACTGGTGGGGGTTGTGCACGCCCACACCGATCGCGTTGAGCGCGGCGATGCCGCGATACACGTCCTCCTCGCTCACGTAGGGGGCGGCGAGCATGCCGATCGGGTGCTGCTTCGTCGACTCGATGTGGAGCTTCCCGCCGGGGAACACGGCCTCGACCGCCTCGACGTTCTCGCTCAGCGGCATCCCCGCCACTTCGAGGTGGAAGACCTCGTGCGGCTGGCTCTTCTGGTACCACTCGATCGGGTGGTTGTAGCTGAGCATCGACAGGCGGATGCTCGCCTGGGGCCCCTCGCGCACCGCCTCGACGCGCCCGCCGGCGCCCTCGATGATCGCGGTCACGGTGTCGATCTGGGCGGCATCCAGGATCACGCGAAGACTCGACCGGCCCTCGGGGATCGCCTCGTCGGCGGGAAGGGATGCCGAGATGTCGGGGCCGTCGCCCGACACGAGGCGCGGCGAGGGGTCGAGGTTGCCGATGGTCTGCAGCACCGACAGGGTGCCCGAGAAGTCGGGGAAGCTCGCCCAGAGCCCGCGCCACTCGCGCAGCGGCTCGAGGCGGACGGTCGCGCGGACGATGACCCCCGCGGTGCCGTAGTTGTGCACGTACTTCTGGGCCTCGTCGCCCTCGACGTGGTGGATCTCGGCGCTGCCGTCGGCGTGCACGACGTCGAGGGCGGCGACGAAGCCGCGGTCGTTCGATCCGTAGGCGATTGAGCCGGTGCCGCCGGAGCCGCCCGAGAGGAAGCCGCCGATGGTGGACTGCGCGGTCGAGGGGTACATCCAGAGCGCCTGCCCGCTGGCCCACGCGGCCTGCTCGAGCAGCACCATGGGGGTGCCCGCCTCGGCGGTAATGAAGCCGTCGCCGACCTCGACGATGGCCTTGGCGCGGGTGGTGTCGATGACGAGGCCGCCCTGCATCGGAATGGCCTGACCGTAGTTGCCCGTGCCCTTGCCCCGCACGGTGATCGGGACCCCGTGACGGGATGCCGCGGCCACGGCCGTGGCGATCTGCTCGGCGTCCGCGGCGAAGACGACGAGATCGGCCAGCCCGAGCGGGAGCTGTGCGGCGATGATCGGCGACATCGGGGAGCCGTCGACGCTCGCGCGCTCGCGCACGCGCGGTTCGGTGCTGACGGCTGCGGGGCCGAGCAGGTCGAGGAGCTCGTCCTCGAGGGAGAGGACGCGGGTGGCGGTGTCGCTCATGGGTGTTTCTCCGGGTGGAACGGGGACGTGGGGTGTGTGGTTCCGGTCCCTTCGACGGGCTCAGGGACCTGGGTTTCGGGGGTGGGCGCGGTGCCCGGTCCCTTCGACGGGCTCAGGGACCTGGGTTTCGGGGGTGGGCGCGGTGCCCGGTCCCTTCGACGGGCTCAGGGACCTGGGTTTCGGGGGTGGCTGAGCTTGTCGAAGCCACCGGGGTGGACCAGACCGAGGCGGCCCGGCCCGCACGAGGCGGGCCGGGCCGGACGGGTCAGAACGAGATCGAGGTGTCGATGAACTCGTTCGTGTAGAGGTCCTTCGCGGTCTCACCCGACGCCGGCGGGGTGCCGAGGTCGGTGTAGACCTTCGCAGCCTTCGTGTAGAAGTCCGCGAAGCGGGCGTCGTCGAAGTTGCCGTAGGTGGAGTCGGTGCCGTTGCCGACCAGGCCGAGGTCGACCTGCGTCTTCACCGAGTAGTCGGCGACGCCCTGCGTGTAGGTCCAGCCGGTGGCGTACTCGTCGACGAGCTTGAGGATGAGGTCGTTCGCGGCCTTCGGGTCCTTGTAGTACGCGACGCCCGCCTTCTGGAGAACGGGGACGAGCTTCGAGAGGCACGGTGACAGCTTGTCGAAGTCGTCCTTCTTCACCGACATCGACGACTGGTAGGTCTGCCATCCCGCGTCGTGGATCAGGGCGAACTTCACGGGCTTGCCCCAGGCCGAGACCTCGTTCTGGTACACGTACGGCTCAGCCGAGGCGAAGCCCTGCTGCATGTCCTTGCCGCCGGCGGCGACGAAGTTCGACGGGGTGCCGTCGTACGAGCCGTCGAGGATCGAGGCGTTGGCCAGGCCCGCGCTCTTGAGGTACTCGATGTACGCGGAGCCGTCGAAGTAGCGCCACACGCCGCCGTTCTTCTCGAGCGCCGGAGCGACGTCTTGGATGGTCTTGACGTCGGGGTAGGTCGCGGGGTCCCACATGACCATGGTCGGGCTGATGTCGAGCGGCGCCATGACGGCCTTGGTGGGGGTGGTCGCCGAGAGCTGGATGGCCTCGTCCGTGCTGACGTAACCGAGGGTGATCTTGTCGTCCTGGTACATCTGCGCCGAGACGGTCTGGAAGCCGATCGCGGGGCCACCGGCGCGGATCTCGAGGTTGACGCCGGTGTACTCGCCGTCGGCCATGAGGGGGCCGGTGACCGACTTGGTGTTCGCGTCGATCGTGTAATCGTCCTTGATCATCTCGTAGAGGTGACCGTGCTCGGCCTCGGGGTTCCAGTCGGTCTGGACCACGATCGTCGAGGGGCAGTCGGCCGAGAGGTCGACCGAGCCGATGGGCATGTCGGTCGCCGGCGCCGCCTGCTCCGCGGCGCTCCCGGCGCACGAGGTGAGCGTGAGGGCGATCGCGAAGGCACCGGTGGCGGCGGTGGCGCGAAGAAGGGTGGAGCGCTGCATGCTGGGTCGCTTTCTGTGACGGATGGAACTCGGGTGCGGAAGGTGAAGCAGGTGCGGGGTGTTTCCGGGTACGCCGGATGCCGCCTCCTCGCTCGTGACGAGGGGGGAGGCCGTGGCATCCGGGGTCTGGGTCAGCGCGTGCTGTCGTACCAGCGGCCGACGGCGACCTTCGACAACCAGCCGAAGAACGCGAAGATCGCCACGCCGAGGAGGCACGCCGCGAGGATCGCGGCGAACAGTTCGGCGCTCTGCAGGCGCGACTGGTAGTTCGAGATGAGCGAGCCGATGCCCGGCTCACCGCGGCGGAAGAAGTAGTCGCCGACGATCGCGCCGATGACCGAGAGGCCGGCCGAGGTGCGCATGCCCACGAAGATCGAGGGGAGGGCGGCGGGGAGCGTGAGCTTGGTGAGCACCGTCCACTTGTCGGCCTTCTGCAGGCGGAAGAGCTCGCGCTGCGACTTGTCGACCGACTGCAGACCGAACAGCGTGTTCGACACCATCGGGAACAGCGCGATGAGCACGCAGACGATCACGCGGGCGAGGAACTCGTAGCCGAACCAGAAGCCCACGAGCGGCACCAGCGCGAGGATCGGGATGCACTGGAGCATCACGGCGTACGCGTAGGTGGACCGCTCGACCCAGCGCGCCAGCGACATCGCGATGGCCCACCCGATGCCGATGATCATGGCGATCGCGAGACCCGTGAGGGCGACGCCGGTGGTGCGGAACAGCGAGATCCAGATGTCGGCGCCGACCTGCGGGTCGAAGAAGCCCTGCGTGAACATCTCGTGGGGCATGGGCATGAGGAAGCCCTTGCCCGACGCCGCGAGGGCGATCGAGACGCCGTACCAGGCGCCGAGCAGGACGACCAGCACGCCGAGCGGCGGCAGGATCGACGCGGCGCGGGCGCCGAAGCCGCGACGACGCGCGGGCGTGCTCTTCTTCGGCGGAGTGGGCGGAGGAGTGGATGCCGTGGGCTCGGGCGACAGGGCGGCGACCGGCTCTGCAGAGGTGGTGCTCATGAGTGTCCTTCCCGAAGGGCGTGGGAGACCTCGCCGACGAGCTTCGCGTACTCGGCCGTGTAGCGGATCTCGGGGTCGCGGGGCATGTCGAAGGGGATCTCGAAGGTGTCGACGAGGTGGCCGGGGCGACCCGACATCACGACGACTTTGGTGGAGAGGTAGATGGCCTCGGAGACCGAGTGGGTGATGAAGAGACCGCCGAACTTCTGCTCGACGAAGATCTTCAGCAGCTCGTCGTTCAGGCGTTCGCGGGTGATCTCGTCGAGCGCGCCGAACGGCTCGTCGAAGAGGAAGAGTTCGGGGTCGAGGGTGAGCGAGCGGGCGAGCGAGGCGCGCATCTTCATACCGCCCGACATCTGCTTGGGCAGGTGCTTCTCGAAGCCCTTGAGCCCGACGAGGTCGATCGCCCACTGGGCTTTCGGCGTGCGGACGCGCTTGGGCTGCCAGTTCAGCTCGGCCAGCAGCTCGACGTTGGACTGCACGTCGCGCCAGGGCAGGAGCGTCGCGTCCTGGAAGACGTAGCCGATGCGGTCGGTGTTGACGGTCGCGGTGCCCTCGCTCGCGGTCTCGAGACCCGAGGCGATGCGCAGGAGCGTCGATTTGCCGCAGCCCGAGGGACCGACGACGCTGACGAACTCGCCGCGACCGACCGTGAGGTCGACGCCGGAGAGGGCGGTGGTGCCGTTGGGGAACGTCATGGCGACGTTGCGGAAGTCCAGCAGGGGCGCGGTCGGATCCGCGATGTCTGCGGGAGCGGGAGAGGCCAAGGTCACGGGGGCGCTCACTTTCCGGTCGGGTTCAGGGAGTCGTCGCGGGTGCGGCGGCGCGGGAGGGTTCGGTGGGCAGGGGAGTGGCGGTTCGGGTCGAGACGGTGGTGCGGCTGACGAGCCGGCCGCGGTGGACGACGACGCGGTCGGCCGAGGCGAACGCCACGGCCTCGCCGATCGAGTCGGCGCGGACGGCGACGAGGTCGGCACGGTATCCCGGCACGGGTCCCGCCGCGGGCAGGCCCATCACGTCGCGCGCGCCGACGGTCACGGCATCCATCGCCTCCGTCGGGGCGAGGTGCCCCGCCGACACGAGCAGCGACGCGGTCTCGAGGTGATCGCAGCGACCGACGGGGTTGAAGGGATCGCGGACGTTGTCCGCCCCCGCGGCGACGCGGACGCCCGCGGCCTTGAGGCGGGCGATCGGCGCGATTCCGCGGGGCACCGCGTGATCGGCATCCCATCCCTGCAGGTACAGGTTGGTGATGGGCAGCGCGATCACGCCGATGTCGGCGACGCGGATCTGTTCGGCGAGCTCCGCGAGATCGGTCGCGGGCATCATGCTCAGGCGCACGCAGTGGCCGGCGCTGCGGGGGCGATGCCAGCCGGTCACCGCGCGGGCGTAGGTCGCGAGGGTGTCTGCTCCGGCGAGGCTCTCGTCGGTGTGCAGGTCGAGGCCGACGTCGCGGCGACGGGCGAGCGCGATGAGGCGCTCGAGGTCGGCGATCGGGTCCTCGGCGAGGTGGGGCGCGCCGCCCACGAGGTCGACGCCCGCGTCGAGCGCGGCCTCGAAGACGTCGTCGGTGATCGTGGGTCCGCCGAGGGCGACGAGCTCGATGTCCATGAGGCCCGCGAGTTCGTCGCGCAGACGGACCATCGCGCGCACGCCCGTGAGCGGGTCGTCGCCGCGAAGCAGGTCGACGTGGGTGCGCACGGACGTGATCCCGGATGCCAGCATCCGCAACGCCGTGGCGCGGGCCCGACCGAGCGTCTCGTCCTCGTCGAGTGCGACGGCGAAGGCGTGCCAGCTCTCGATCGCGCGCTCGAGGTCGCCGAACGGGGGCTGGATGGCATCCCACGACAGCGCCTTGTCGAGGTGCGCGTGCGGCTCGGCGCCGGCGGCGGTGACGAGGTAGCCGGTGAGGTCGAGGGTCTCGCCGTCGGTCTCGGGGAGCGGGCTCCCCGCCGGGACGACCGCGAACACCTCGTCACCGTCGAGCGCGATGTCGACGAGCGCGCCGGAGGGCAGGCGCGCACCGCGGAGCGCAGCGATCGAGACGGGTGGAGCGGCAGACACGGGGGCCTCCGAGGAGTCGGGTAGACGAGCGTCGAGACGGGAGCCACGGCATCGGGGCGGGTCGCCTGGGGCGGCCGGCCAGTGTTGGTGTGACCAACATCCGGCGATGTTCCGATGCTAGGAACCACGCGTTTCCGCTGTATTTCCTCGGCGTGACCCTCGTGACAAACCTTTCTCGGGTCCACATCCAGGCGATGCCGCGATGTATGTCTCCTTCGCGCACGTTGCCTCGCCGGGGCCGTCGGCGTCACCGATAGCCTGAGGCGGTGTCTTCCTCCGGCAGTCCGACGATGCGTTCGCAGACGCTCGGGCGTGCGCTCGACGCGCTGCAAGTGCTCGCGGACGGCCGGCCCCGCTCGAGTCACGAACTCGCGGAGGCCCTCAGCATCCCGCGATCGAACGTCTATCGCATCCTGCGCACCTTCGAGGATTACGCCTTCGTCACCCGCACGACGGACGGTCGCTACACGATCGGTCTGGGGCTGGCGGCGTTCGCGGACGCAGGACTGCGCGAGGGCGAGGTGCGCATCGAAGAGGTGCTGACCGAGCTGGCGAACGAGACGAGTTCGACGGCGATCCTCTGCATCCCGCAGCGCGATGACGTGGTGGTCCTGTCCTCGGTGCGACCGGCGGCGTACTCCGCGTCGGTGGCGATCCGGCGCGGGACGCGTCTGCCCGCGGCCGACGGCGCGCCGGGGATGGCGATCCTCTCCCTCGGGCCGGCTGAGCCGTACGAGGCCGACGAGATCACCCTGGCGCGTTCGCGGGGTGTCGTCCACACCAAGGGCTCTCCCTTCCCCGGCTTCGAGTCGGTGGCCTCTCCGGTCAGGATCCGCGACGGACAGCTCGCGAGCGTCGCGATCGTCTTCCCCCACGCCACCCGGCCGCTGGCCGACTCCGTCGAAGCCCTGCTCAGAGCGGTTCAGCGCCTGGGGCGGACCTTCGACGTCTGGACGGACTGACCGTCACCCGCTGATGACTTGGGGCTCCGCCACCGCCTTCAGCCCTTCGAGCCCGAACTCGCGACCGTATCCGGATTGCTTCGCCCCGCCGAAGGGTACAAGCGGGTGCAACCCGCCGTGCGAGTTGATCCAGACCGTCCCCGCGGTGAGGCGCGCGGCGACCTCGAGGGCCCTGCTCCGATCCGGGGACCAGACGGAGGCGCCGAGGCCGTACTCCAGGGCGTTCGCGAGACCGATGACATCGTCGAGGTCGGTGTAGCGGATGATCGGCAGCGCCGGACCGAACTGCTCCTCCACGACGAGGCGCTCCCGGGGGTCGATGTCGGCGATGAGCGTGGTGGGGTAGAAGTTCCCCACGGCGTCGCGGTCCGGATCGCCTCCGAGCACCACGCGTGCGCCCGAGGCCTTCGCCGCCTCGACCAACTCGTCGACGATCGTGAACTGCGCCCGGTTCTGCAGCGGCCCCAGCACGTTCGCCTCGTCCAGTCCGCGCCCCATGGGCACGGCTGCGGCGACTTTCGTCAACTCGTCGACGACCCGATCGTAGATGTCGTCATGGACGTAGAGGCGCTTCAGCGCCGCGCACGTCTGACCGGTGTTGATGAAGGCGCCCCAGAAGAGGTCCTCCGCGATGACCGCCGGGTCGACGTCGGGGAGGACGATACCGGCATCGTTCCCGCCGAGCTCGAGGGTGAGACGCGTGACGTTGGCGGCGGACGCCTCGATGATCTTCTTGCCGACGGCCGTGGAACCGGTGAACATCACTTTGCTCACCTTCGGACTGCGCACGAGCGCGTCTCCGACGGTTCCGCCCGAACCCGGGACGGCGATGAGTACATCCTCCGGGAGGACGGTGTTCATGACCGCGACCAGTGCCAGCACCGAGAGGGTCGTGGTCTCCGCCGGCTTGAGGACCACGGTGTTGCCCATCCGCAGAGAGGGCGCGATCTGCCAGATCGAGATCATCATGGGCCAGTTCCACGGGGAGATCGCGCCCACGACGCCGAGGGGGCGGTAGTGCATCTCGGCCCTGCCCGTCTCGTCGTCGACGATCACCTCGACCGGGATCTCGGTCTCGGCCGTCGCGCGGAGCCAGGCCACGCAACCTCCGACTTCGAACCGTGCGTTCGGCCCGTTGAGGGGCTTTCCCTGCTCCCGCGAGAGCAGCTCCGCGAGCGCCTCGGCGGATTCCTCGATGGCGTCGGCCGCCCGGTGGAGGAAGCGACGACGTTCGGCGTCGGGGAGAGAGGCCCACGCCGGCTGCGCCTGCGCCGCGCGATCCACGCTTTCGTGCAGCTCGGCGACGGTCATCGGGCGGAAGGATCCGATGGTCTCGCCGGTCGCAGGGTCGAGGGACGCGATCCCGCGTCCGGTCTCGTCCACGACGAGATCCAGGAGATGAGAAGAGGTGAACATCAGTGCCTTTCGTCAGGGGTGGCCCGTCGCCCGGAGTTCGGGGACGGGGATGTCGGTCGACGCCCGCTCGGTGGCACCCGAGGAGGCGGTGGTCAGCGGGCGAGCGTGCGGGAAGGAAGCTCGCCGAAGGTCCGCTCGTACTCGGCCGAGAATCTGCCGAGGTGCGTGAACCCGTGCTTGAGCGCGATCGTCTGGACGCGGTCGACCCCGTGCGCGGATGCCTCGAGCTCGCGCGCCACGCGGCGCAGACGTTCTCGGCGCTGTACCTGCATCGGTGTCTGACCGAGGACGCGTTTGAAGGCGAGCTGGAGCGAGCGGGCGTTCACGCCGACGTACTGCGAGAGGTCGTGCAGGGAGAGCAGTGGCCCGCTGGAGTACGCGATCGCCTCGCGGGCCCTGTCGATGATGGTCCGATCCGTCGCGGAGTCCGCCGACGACGGCGAGTTCGGGTCCGCCGTCAGCGCCAGGACGAGACCGTCGATGCAACGGTCCGCCAGGAATCGGACGAGGCCCTCGTCCATCGCGGGCAGGCGTTGGGCGGTCGCGATGACGCGTCGCACCGCCACCACCCAGTCGGCGGAGGGCCCCGTACGCACGTCCAGAGTCGGGACGTCGTGCAGGTCCACGGCCTGGTCGTACTGCTGGAGACGGCGCTCGACGGTGCGACGGTCGAGCTTGACGGCCAGCATCGCCAGCGGGCTGTCCCAGCCGGCGATGACGGTGGGGACGTCGTGGGGGTACACGGCGGCGATCCGGTTCGTCGCGCGGACGTGTTCGTCGCCGATCGTCGTCTTCAGCGAACCGAACAGGGGGACGTTCACCTGCACCGCCGACCCGTACTCCCCGGTGTCGATGCGGATGCCCGAGGAGTACTCCAGAACGCCGGCGGTCACGGGCCCCAACCGCGCCGCCGACGCCACGAGGCTGACGTCGTCCTTGGCGCCCAGGGGCGTCAGGACATGCGGGTAGTACAGCGACGCTCCCAGCGCGTGCGCTTCTTCGAGCGAGCGCGCGCGGGCCGAGAGAGCGATCTGCGCGCGGGGCGGTCCCACAGACATGCGTATCTCCGTGTGGTCGGCGGTGCGGTCGGTCGTGTCGCGTCCGCGTCAGGCGACGGCGCCGACGGCGTGGAAGGCACGTCTGTCGTACACCAGCGCTTGGACGTCTTCGCGGTTGCGGATGGCGTCGATCTCGACGAAGAAGATCGTGTGCGTGCCCTGTTCGAGGAGGCTGACCACCCGACCGGACAGCGCGGCCCGGGCCTGCGTGAGCGTGGGCACCCCCTCGAGATCGGTCCAGATGTCCCAGGCGAACCGCTCGGGCATGGGGACGCCCGTCTGGCCCGAGAAATGTCGAGCGAGCTCTTCCTGGTCGGCAGCGAGGATGTTCAGGGCCAGTCTCCCGTTGCGGGCGAAGACGTTCCTCGTGGCGCTGCTGCGGTTGATGCAGACGAGAACCGTGGGGGGCGAATCCGTGACCGAGCATGCGGCGCTCACCGTGATGCCGACCCGTCCGTGCGGTCCGTCCGACGTCACGATGTGAACGGCGGCGGCGAGGTTGGCCATCGCGTGCCGGAAGTCGACCTGCTTGGGGCTGAGCTCGTTGTTCATGCTGCACCTCCTCCTGCGAGCGCGTAGTCGAGGATGACGGCCCCGCCTGACGCGTAGTTCGGGACGTCGGCCGCGACGGCCCGGCCCTCGGACGACCCCATCGCCGAGCGGAAGGCGTCGGCATCGTCGAACTCGGCTTCGAAGACGGCGAAGTACGCGGGGGGATTCCCGTCGGCGTCGGGGCTCACGTCGACGGAGTACCGCCAGCTGCGGAGGCCGGGCAGCCGTTGTGCGAGCGGGAGGTGAGTCTTCTCGTAGTAGTCCACGAAGGCGGACCGGTCGACGGGCTCGGGGTACAGAACGATGAGCTTGTGCATGCGGACTCCTAGACCAGGGCCGCGGTGGCGGCCCGTGACGCGGTGACGCGCTCGGGCGTGCCGAGCAGATCGACCTGGCGGATGGGGTGATTGAAGTTCTCGGTGAACCGATCGGCAAGCGCCTGATCGTGCACCATCGCCGAGAACAGCTCGGGGATATGCGGGGCGGGCGGCGTCTGGATGATGGTGTTGACCCAGTCGTTGGATGCCTCGAGGCGCTCCGCACGGCGTCGCGCCACCTTCTTCATGAAGCGCTCGTCGAACACCTGGTCTTCGGCGACGGCATCCGCGATGACCTTCGCCGAGTACGCCGCCGAGTTGGCACCCTGGGCCTGGATCGGATCGACGGTCATGTGCACATCGCCGAGCGCGAGCAGGAACCGCCCGTTGGGCAGGAGTGTGTAGTCCTCGCGCAGGACGGGGGTAACGGCGCCCTGCAGGATGTCCTTCGCCCCGTTCTGCAGCTCGAACGAGCGCGTGTCCACGCGCTCGAACACCGTCGGGTGGAACTCCTCGAGGATGGAGAGCGTCGTCTCCCGGTACCGGGCGGGATCGTCCTCGTAGCGCGAGTCGGTCAGGATCTCCTGCGCGCCGCCGGGGACGCTCTCGAACAGCAGCGCGTGGACGAGGCCGCTGAACGACCACATCGGGATGGCGAGGAGCTCGCCGGCCGGCGGGGCGAGGCTGATCTCGACTCCGCGCGGCTCGCGCGAGGCGACGCCCTTCCAGAAGCCGACCGCGAGCTTGCGCTGCGGTGCCGCGAACGGGGACTTGTCCTCACGCCGCGGGAAGAGCGCGCCGATCTCTCCCTTGCCCGTGGACACGACGACGAGATCGTGCACCTCCGTCAGGTTCTCGATGTCGGCGACGCTGAGGTCGCGGTACTCGATCGTTCCCCCGCGTGATTCGAACTCGTCCATGAGGCGGGGGAGGTAGATCCGGTAGTCGATGACGCGCGCCGGCTTCTCGAAGGCACCGCTGAACCGGCGCTCTTCTCCCCAGCCGTTGTAGTGGTGGTGGAGCGAGTACTCGGCATCCGTTTCCGGCCAGTCGGCGATCCCGAGCTCGCGTTCGATGTCGATGGTCGCGCTCATATGCGCGACGGAGTTCATCACCTTGCCGTCGGCCACCTGCTGGGCCGTGCGGTTGGTGTAGATGGTGACGTTGCGTCCCTGCTGCCGCAGGTGCAGTCCCAGGTGAAGACCTGCGACTCCGGCGCCGACTATGCCGATCGTTGCCATGCTTCCTGTCTCTCTCGTCGAGACGCGAAGAGGTGTCCGCGTCATTGCGTACCGGCCCGATTATCGGGCTGTCAAGCGGTGGTGAGACCGCTATGTGAGCAAAACGATAGGTCGGTGGTTCGACCAGGGGGGAGCCGTTCGCAAAGTGGATACCGCGTCGACGGCGAGCGAGACGGGTACCGGTCGACGTCGACCGCGCTCTTGGCTCAGGCGGGACGCGCCTGCGAGACGGGAACGTAGCGCCCCACGCGCCAGCAGGCACTCGGCCCAGCAGCACGGGCACCGCTATATCCCGATGCTCCTTGAGCGGATGGCGCGCGACGAGCTCCGCACCGAGCACCTCGCCACGTGATGCAGCTGGACGAGGGGCCCGAGGGGTACGCCATGTTCAAGAAGAAGAGCGACGGCTGCGTCCGCGCGGTGTTCCGCCCCTGACATCGGGCTCCGTCGTCGGCGGGTCCGCGCGCATCGTTACGAGAGAGCGGATGCCACGAGAACAGGGCGTGCCGCGAGAACAGGGCTTGCCGCGAGAACGAGCCGTCGGTCCGGCGATCGCCCTGTTCCCGTGGTATCCCCTGTTCTCACGACGCCGCGTCAGAGCTCGAGCGTGATCCGCCCGCACGCCGCCCGCGAGACGCACACCATCATCGAGCGGTTCGCATCCTGTTCCTCCGGCGACAGCACGGAGTCGCGGTGCTCGACCTCGCCGTCGACCACCGCGACCTCGCACGTCCCGCAGGTGCCGACGCGGCAGCTCGACGGCACGACGGCCCCGGCCTCCTCGACGACGTCGAGGATCGAGCGCTCCGGCGGAACCGTCACCGTGATCCCCGACATCATGAGGTCGACCTCGAACGGCTCGCTCCACACCGGCGGGCCGAGCACCTTCGCCTCGAAACGCTCGAGGTGCAGGCTCCCGCGCGGCCAGCCCGTCATCGCGTCCTCGAGGGCCTCGAGCAGGCGCGCGGGGCCGCACGAGTAGACGACGGTCCGCGCCGTCGGCGTTCCGAAGCGCTCCGCGAGGTCGAGACGTCGCCCCTCGTCGGCCGCGTACACCTCGACGCGCTCGCCGTAGCGCTCGACCAGCTCGTCGACGAAGGCCATCGTGCCCCGTGAGCGTCCCGCGTAGAGAAGCGTCCAGGTCGCGCCCGCGGCCTCGGCGGCCTCGATCATCGGCACGATCGGCGTGATGCCGATGCCGCCCGCGACGAACACGTACGATCGGCCCGCGGTGGGCGCGAACAGGAAGTGGTTGGCGGGACCGCGCACCCGCAGCGTCGCGCCCACGTGGGCGTTCTCGTGCAGCCAGACCGAGCCCTCGCGCTCGCGGAGCACCCCGATGCGCCACGTGCCGCGCTCGCTCGGCGATCCGCACAGCGAGTACTGCCGCTCGATGCCGCCGGGCAGCACGACGTCGATGTGCGCGCCCGGCGACCAGTGCGGGAGCGTGCCGGTGGCGCGCTCGAGGTCGAGGACGATCACCCCGTCGGCGGCCTCCCGTCGCTCTCGGACGATGGCCTCGAAGGTCACTCCACCGCTCATGTGTCTCCCTGGCTCCCGTCGTCCGCAGCTCCGTCTACCGACCCGTGCACGAGTTCCTTCACGATCAGCAGACGGTACGGAGAGCCGTCCGGCGAGTGCCAGCGATGGGGCGTGCCCGAGCGGCAGTAGACCGAGTCGCCCACCGACAGGCGCCGCTCGCCGAACGGCCCGAACGAGATCACGATCGTGCCCTCGAGCACGGTGAGGAACTCGTCTTCCTCGTGGATGTAGTGGTCGCCCGGGGCGGCGTTCGACCCCGAGAACTCCAGCGGCTCGAATCGGCGCGGTCCGTCCGCGAGCAGGCGCGCCGTGCCCTCGGCGTACGGCCCGATCGCGCCCTCGTCGGCGAGTACGAACGACGGCTCCGCATCGGCGTCGGCACGGCGCGGCTCGGAGGCCGCGATCAGCTCGACGCGGCTCGTTCCCAGCGCCCGCGCGAGTCGTTCGAGGCTGGCCATGCTGGGCCGCGCGAGTCCGCGTTCGAGCTGGCTGAGGAAGGGGTGCGACAGTGCGGCGGCCTCGGCCAGCTGCGTGAGGGTGAGCCCGCGCGCCTTGCGCAGCCCGCGGACCCGGGCCCCGAGCCTCTCGTCGCCGGTGGGGGAGTCGTCGACCGACGTCGCAGGAGCCATGGTCGTCATCGTCCCACCCTCTCGAACAGTCGCGCGACGACCTCGTCCTCGTCGGCGGTCAGCAGGCGCCCCTCGTCGACGAGGAGGCGTCCGCCCACGACGACCGTGCGCGGCCGCCGTCCAGGTGACGCCCACAGGAGCCCGGCCACGGGGTCGGCGACGCCGGCATCCGCGACGCCCGACACATCCCACAGGCAGAGGTCTGCGGCGGCCCCGGTGGTCAGCCGGCCCAGCTCGGGCCGCCCCAGTCCGTCCGCCGATCCGCTCGTCGCGAGCGAGAGGACCTCGGATGCCGGCAGCTGCGGCCCCACGAGAGCTGACACCTGCATCGCCAGGCGCGCGTCCGCGAGCAGGTGCCCCGCGTCGTTGCTGCCTCCGCCGCTCGTCCCGAGCCCCACGGCGATGCCGGCGTCGAGCAGGCGGCGCACGGGAGCGACGCCCCAGCCCATCGGCACGTCGCAGCCCGGCGCGTGCGTCGCGGAGGCCCCGGATGCCGCGACCCGGGCGATCTCGTCATCGGTGACGTCGCACAGGTGGGCGAGGGTGACGTCGGGGGCGAGCCAGCCCCACTCCTCGAGGAGGTCGAGCGGACGCGCGCCGTAGCGATCCAGCGCGATCTCGACGTCGACGACCTCGTTGGCCTGCGTGCGTCGGCGCAGCCCGTGCTCGCGGGCGACCTCGCCGAGCAGCGCGAAGGTCTCTCGCGGGTCGCTGTGCACGCCGGCGGGTCCCACGGCGACCTGCAGCATCCCGTCGGCGGAAACACCGCCCGGGGCATCCGGGACCAGCGCCCGCACGATCGCATCGGCCGAGGTCGCGGCCTCTTGCGGATCGTCGCGCGCGGCTCCCCGCACGAACACGAGGCGTGCCCCGAGCCCGGCTGCGGCCTCGGCCGCGGCCCGCGCCATGCCGACGGTGTCGGCGCCGCTCGGCCAGGTGAGGTGGTGGTCGGCGACCGTGGTGACGCCGCTCAGCAGGGCTTCGGCGAGACCGGCGCGCGCCGCGAGCCCGGTCAGCTCGGGGTCCACTCCCGCGGCGGTGTAGGCCGCCGCCATCGCCGGCAGCCACTCCCTCATCGGGATGCCGCGGGTGCCGGGAAGCGTCCGGAACGCGGTCTGCAGCAGATGGTGGTGGGCGTTCACGAGACCCGCCGTGACCACGCACCCCGTGGCGTCCACGATCGTCGCTCCCTCGGGGGCGGCGCCGTCGACGATCACTCCGTCGACGCTGACGACATCTCCCGTGTGCACTCCGCCGACGCCGTCGACCACCGCGACCGCGCCGCGCACGACCAGAGCGCTCACGCGCTCCTCACCGCGCACGAGTCCGACGAGGCGTCTCGGCGTCGCACGGAGCCGTGTCCGTCGCGGAGCGGCCGCGCGCTGGCGGAGTTCCGGGATGCCACGATCTCGGCGATCACCGACAGTGCCGTCTCTTCCGGCGTGGCGCCGCCGAGGTCGAGGCCGAGGGGGGAGTGCAGGCGTGAGAGCTCGGCATCCGTGACCCCCGGCGGAGCGGAGGAGCATCGCGCGACGCGCGACCGTGGCCCGTGCGCCCATCGCGCCGACGAAGCCGACGGGCATCCGCAGGGCGGTGCGCAGGGCCGGGACGTCGAGCCGCTCGTCGTGCGTCAGCACGCACACGGCGGTGCGGGCGTCGGGGGAGTCGAGGTTCTCGAGGTACTCGTGCGGAGCCGCGACGACGAGTTCGGCGGCATCCGGGAACCGTTCGCGCGTGACCAGAAGCGCCCAGTCGTCGCACACCGTCACGGCGAAGCCCGCGGCCGCTCCGAGCCGGCACAGGGCGGCGGCGTGCTCACCCGCGCCCAGCACGATCAACCGCGGGAGGGCGGGTCGGTGCAGCTCGAGCGGCTCGCCGTCGAGGTCGAGGCGCAGCGTCGCCTCCCGGCCGGCGCGGGCGTCCCCCAACGCCGCCCGCGCCGCGGCACCATCGACCGGGTAGGCCACGACGTCGACGGCCCCGCCGCACGCGAGTCCCGCGGCGATGGGCGTGACGCCGTCGTCGTCCGAGAACCCGAAGCGTGCGCGACGCACCTCTCCCGTGCGCAGCGCGTCGAGGCCGAGCATCACGGCGTCGTTCTCGACGCAGCCGCCCGAGATCGACCCGATCACCCGCGCGTCCCGCGTGACGGCGAGCGTGGCACCCACTCCGCGCGGCGCGCTGCGCACGACCGCGGTGACCGTGACCGCGGCGACGGGCACGTCCGCGTCGAGCAGCGGCAGCAGGTCGGCGGCCAGATCGAGCATGGACGCGACGGTAGTCGGGGCGTGTTTCGCGCACGCTACGCTGTCGTGACCATGCCCGCCGCGCCTCCTGTCGCCGTCTCGGGGCTCGTCCTGGCCGCGGGTGCGGGTCGGCGTTTCGGTGGTCCGAAGGCCCTCGCCCGCACCCCCGCGGGGACGCCGTGGCTCGCTCTCGCCGTCCGCGCGCTGAGAGAGGGCGGATGCCGCGACGTCACCGTCGCGCTCGGAGCCGGGGCCGACGAAGCCGCCACGCTCGTGCCCGACGGGGTCGCGATCGTGCGGGTCGCCGACTGGGTCTCGGGAGCGGCGGCGTCGTTGCGGGCGGGTCTCGCGTCGCTGGAGTCGGGGTCGGCGCTGGCCGCCGTCGTCATCCCCGTCGACACCCCCGACCTGGTGCCGGCGGCGGTGTCGCGAGTCGTCCGCCGCTCCGACGGCGACGCGCTCGCGCAGGCCGTCTACGACGGCGTCCCCGGGCATCCGGTGCTGCTGGGGCGGGCGCACTGGGCGGCGGTGTCGGCCTCGGTGCGGGGCGATGTCGGCGCGAGACCGTACCTGATCGCGCAGGAGGCCGCCCTCGTCGAATGCGGCGACCTCTGGTCGGGCGTGGACTGCGACACCTGCTGACGTTCTCGGCTCTCGTGCGGTGCCACGAATCACTGTGATTAACCGCTTGACCAACCTCGACGACCCTTGCTACGGTCTGCGTAACCGATTAACCACCTGCATCGGTGCCGATCTCGACGAGGAGTGACCACGTGAACCGACGAGGGTTCTACCAACCGCACGACGCCTGGGTCGGCGACGTCATCCCCTTCGAGGAGGACGGTCGACTGCACCTCTTCTACCTGCACGAGACCCGACAGACACCCAAGATCGGGATGCCGTGGCACCACGTCGTGACCGATGATGTGACCACGTTCACCGAGACCGGATGGGCCCTGGCATCCGGGGGTCCGCACGCCGATGACTTCAACGTCTACACGGGCAGCATCATCGAGGCGGACGGCATCCATCACGTGTTCTACACCGGTCAGAATCCCGACAAGCTCGGTGCCGATGGTCTGCCCCTCCAGGTGGTCCTGCACGCGACGAGCGTCGACGGAATGCGTACGTGGATCCGGCACCCGGAGCACACGTTCGGGGCGACCGCGGGCTATGAGACGGCCGACTGGCGGGATCCGTTCGTCTTCCGCGATGAGGAGGCCGGGCTCTGGCGCATGCTCATCACCGCGCGTCACATCGACGGTCCGATCCGCCGACGCGGAGTCATCGCGCAGTGCGTGTCGCGCGACCTGGAGTCGTGGGAGCCCGTCGAGCCATTCTGGGACCCGCGGCGATACATCGCTCACGAGTGCCCCGAGGTCTTCGAGTGGAACGGCTGGTGGTACCTGGTGTACTCCGAGTTCAGCGAGTCCTTCACCACCCGCTATCGGCTGTCGCGGAGTCTGCACGGGCCGTGGCAGGTGCCCGAGAACGACACGATCGACGGGCGCGCGTACTACGCCGCCAAGTCCGCCGCCCGCGACGGACGCCGGTTCTTCTTCGGCTGGATCTCCTCCCGCGAGGGAGGCACCGACGATGGCCCCTGGCAGTGGGCCGGTACCCTCTCGGTCCTCGAGGCAGAACAGAACGCCGACGGCTCGCTGCGGTTCCATCGGCCGCGTGAACTCTCCGAGGGCTTCCACGAGCGCCTCGGGTCGACGGCATCCGGAACCGTCCTGTCTGCCCCCGACGGCTACGCCGAGCTGCTCGTACCGACAGTCCTCCCCTCGGCCTTCCGCGTCGATGCCGTCGTCGACATCGCCCCCGACACGACCGAGTGCGGTCTGCTGCTGCGCGCGAGCGCGGACGGCGACGAGGCGTACGTCCTGCGCCTCGAGCCACGACGGAACCGCCTCGTCTTCGACCGCTGGCCCCGCCGCCGCACGGGCGGGGAACAGTGGCAGATCTCGGGCGACGTCCCCCACGTCGTCGAGCTCGAGCGCCCCGTGACACTCGCACCCGGACCGCACCGGCTCGAGGTCGTCGTCGACGGTGACCTGTGCGTGGCCACCGTCGATGGGGCCGTGACGCTGAGCACCAGGCTCTATGACCGCACCGACGGCCACGTGGGCGTCTTCGTCGGCGAGGGCACCGTGACGGTGCTCTCGCTGGAGATCACCGGGGCGTCCGCCGCCGCGGCGGTCGCGTCGCTTGACGACGCCCTCGTCGCCTCCTCCTGACCCGCACCACCCTTTCCTGCCCGAACCACACATATCAACGGAGATTCACATGGTCCACCCCCGCTCTCTGCGCCCGGCCTCCTGGGCCGCCCTCGTCGCCGCCACCGCGATCGTCCTGTCCGGCTGCGCCGGTACCGGCGGCGGCGGAGACCCCACCGACGTCAACCCCGAAGGAGAGGTGAAACCCCGCGAGATCTCGTGGCTGCTGTCTCGTCCCGCCGACGGCGGCGTCATCACCGTGATGCAGAAGATCGCCGATGAGTACGCCGCCGATCACCCCGGCTTCTCGTTGAACCTCATCACGACGCCCGACCGGCCCAGCTACATCCAGAAGTACGAAACGCTCGCGGCGGCGAACAAGCTCCCCGAGCTCTTCGACACGGACGCCACCCCCTTCGCGCAGAAGCTCGCGCAGCAGGGCCGCATGGTCGACGTCGACCTGCTGCTGAAGGATCTCGGTCTGTCCGACGAGTACCGCGAAGCGGCCCTGAACTACCAGCGCTTCGACGACGGCTCGCTGTACATGGTGCCGTTCGAGTTCCAACTGGAGTTCTTCTGGTACAACAAGGACCTCCTCGCCCAGGCGGGGGTGTCGGTTCCCGCCACCCTCGACGACTTCGCCCCGATGTGCGAGGCGCTGCGCGCCAAGGGTATCACGCCCATCGCTCTCGACGGAGCCGACGGATGGCCGCTCGAGAGGTACATGGCGTACTACCCGTTCCGTCAGGCGGGACCCGAATACGTGCAGAAGCTCAAGACGGGTGAGGCGAAGTTCTCCGACGCTCCCGGACGCGCCGCCGCCGAGTGGCTGTCCGGACTCGGCAAGGCCGGCTGCTTCCAGGAGGGCTTCTCGGCCACCGGCTACGCCGACGCGCAAGCGCAGTTCACCTCGGGCAAGGCCGCGGTGTACAACATCGGCACGTGGGAGCTGGCCAACCTCGCCACCGACAAGCTCGACGCGGGCGTCCGTGACAACGTCGACTACTTCACTCTCCCGACGATCCCGGGATCGGTGACAGCCGACAACGAGTACGTGACTCCCTCCGGCATCGGCATGGCGGTCAACTCCGCCACGTACGACCCGCTCGTGCGCGACTTCTTGCACTTCGCCCTCGAGCGCTACCCCGCCGAGGTCGCCGCCTCCGGTGCCCTGTCGCCGACGACCGGCGTCGAGACGACGATTCCCGCGGATGCCACTCCGCTGTACACGCGGGCGATCGAGCAGGCCGGCGACGTCGGCACGAAGATCGCGATGCCGTGGGACACGCAGCTCGACCCGGCGACGAACACTCGCCTTCAGCAGGAGCTGACCCTCCTGGTCCAGGGCGACATCACGCCCGACGAGTTCATCAGCACGATGGATGCCGCCCTGACGGAGAACGTCGGTGGCTGACACGCTCGCTCCGCGCCGGCCCCGGGTGACCGGGGCCGGCCGGCCCTCCCCGCGTCGGCGTCCGCTCAGCACCTCGATGCTGCCGCGGCGCTCGGGCTTGGCCGTCGCCGTCTTCCTCGTCCCGCCTTTGCTGCTCTATGGCGCTGCGGTCCTGCTGCCCATCGTGCAGTCCCTCATCCTGAGCTTGTTCGAGTGGGATGGCATCACCGCCCTGCAGTTCGTCGGCCTCGACAACTACATCAAGATGTTCACGCGCGACGACGTGTTCTGGACGGCCTTCGGCAACGCCCTCGGCTACCTCGCGATCTGCCTGGTCCTCCAACTGGGTGGAGCCCTGGCAGTCGCGGGACTCCTCACCGCGCTTCCGCGGGCCCGCGAGCTGGTCAAGACGCTCTATCTGCTGCCGGCGGTCATCTCCACCGTGGCGATCGCGTTCCTCTTCGTCCGTATCTACTCGCTCGAACCCGTCGGCCTGCTGAATCAGCTGCTGGCGTGGGTGGGACTCGAGGGGCTCCAGACGGCCTGGCTCTCGAACGTGCAGACGGTGCTGGCGGCGGTGTCGATCCCCGAGGGGTGGCGCTTCACCGGTCTGTACATGCTCATCATCTACGCGGCTCTCCTGGCCGTGCCGAAAGAGCTCGAGGAGGCCGCGCGGCTGGACGGCGCGTCGTGGTGGCAGACGTTCTGGCGCATCCGGTTCCCCTACATCCGCCCCGTGTGGATCACGACGACGGTCATGGCCACGACCTTCGCGCTCCGCGGCTTCGACATCCCCTATCTGCTCACCAACGGCGGGCCGGGGCAGTCGTCCGAACTGCTGACCACGTACATGTACAAGACGGCCTTCGTCCACACCGACTACGGCTACGCCAGCGCCATCTCGGTCTTCATCGTGGTGGAGTGCCTCGTCGCGGTGGGCCTCATCTTCCTGCTGCTGCGTCGAAAGGATGCGTGATGAGCACGACTCTCGCCCCGGCCCCGGTGGCATCCCTCCCTCCGTCTCCCGCGACGGTTCCCCAGCCCGTGCGCCGGTCGCCGCGCGCCCGTGTGCAGCGGACCCTGCTGACCGTCACGGTGATCCTCATCGTCGTGGTGCAGGTGTACCCGCTGCTGTGGCTGTTCCTCACGAGCTTCCGCACCGCGAGCGACTTCGCCGGCGGCGACCCCTTCGCCCTCCCCGCGGAGTGGACGCTCGAGAACTACTCGCGCGCGTTCGCGACCGGCAACCTGGCGCTGAACATCGCCAACAGTTTCATCGTCACCCTCGGCGCCAGCGCGCTCATCGTCGTGGCCGGGATGATGGCCGCCTACGCCCTGCAAGTGCTGGGGTTCCGCTTCAGTGGGTTCGTCCGCGCCCTGTTCCTGCTCGGCATCATCGTCCCGGTGCAGATCGCGCTCGTACCGCTGTTCATCGACTACTCGAAAGTGGGCCTGCTCGACACGCATCTGTCGATGATTTTGCCGCTCGCGGCCTTCTCGCTGCCGATGGGCGTGTACCTGTTCTCGTCGTTCTACGAGTACATCCCGCGCGAGCTGTACGAGGCCGCCTCTCTCGACGGCGCAGGGCCGTACCGTATCTTCCTGCAGATCACGGCGCCGCTGTCGGTGAACACGATCATCACGGTCGTGCTGGTCAACAGCATCTTCATCTGGAACGACTTCATCTTCGCGAACACGTTCGTTCTGTCGGACGGATTGAAGACGATCCCGCTCGGCCTGCAAAACTACATCGGAGCCATGGGCAACACCGATTGGACAGCGACGTTCGCCGCCGTGTGCGTGACGGTGACGCCGCTGCTGCTGGTGTTCCTCGTGCTGAACAAGGCGATGATCGCGGGCCTGGAGAGCGGAGCCACCAAGGGATGAGCACGACCATGCGCGACGTGGCGCGGGCGGCGGGAGTGTCGGTGGCGACGGTGTCGCACGTCGTCAACGACAAGCCGGGGGCGCGCATCGGCGACGACGCCCGCCGACGTGTGCACGAAGCGATCGCGGCGCTCGGCTATCGCCCGAACGCCCTGGCGAAGACCCTGTCCGAGGGCAGCTCGCGATTCATCGGTCTCGTAGCGGATGCCATCGCCACGACGCCCTTCGCCGGGCAGATCATCCACGGCGCGCAGGACGAGGCGTGGCGTCACGGCTTCGTGCTACTCGTGGCCAACACCGAGGGCAACGGCGCGGTCGAGAACGACGCGATCGCGATGATGCTGGAGCATCAGGTGCGCGGCATCCTGTACTCCACCTGGTATCACCGCGAGATCGCCGTGCCCCCTGCGCTGCGGCAGAGCGAGACCGTGCTGGTGAACTGCTTCAGCGACGACGACTCGTTCCCCGCGGTCGTCCCCGACGAGGAGCAGGGGGGTCGCGCGGCCACGGCAGAACTGATCGCGGCCGGACACAGCCGGATCGCCTTCGTCAACACGACCACTCCGTCTCCCGCGCGGGATGGACGTCTGGCCGGCTACCGCGCTGCGCTGGACGAGGCCGGAATCGCGGTCGACGACGCGCTCGTGTTCGATGCGGATCCCGCGCAGGAGGGCGGGTACGACGTGGTCGCTGAGGTCGTGGCCTCCGGGGCGACGGGCGTGTTCTGCCACAACGACCGTGTCGCGATGGGCCTCTACGACGGTCTGCGCGAGCGCGGGCTGCGTATCCCCGAGGACATGGCCGTCATCGGCTTCGACAACCAGGACGTCATCGCCGCGCACCTGCGACCTCCGCTGTCGACGGTCGCGCTGCCGCACTACGAGCTCGGCGCCGCCGGAGTACGGACTCTGCTCGGGCTGGACGCTTCCGCCACCGGGTCACGTCGACTGATCGACTGCCCGACCGTCCGCCGGCAGTCGCTATGACGCTTCCGCGCCCGCGCTTCCATCTCGCGCCGTCGCGGAATTGGATGAACGATCCGAACGGGCTCATCCACGTCGATGGGCGCTGGCACGCGTTCTTCCAGTACAACCCCGAGGGCAACGACTGGGGCAACATGAGCTGGGGCCATGCCTCCAGCGCCGACCTGGTGCTGTGGAACGAGCACCCGGTCGCTCTCGCACACCGCCCGGGCGAGCAGATCTTCTCGGGCTCGGTCGTCTCGGCGCCCGACGGCACGCTGACCGCGTTCTACACGAGCGCGTACGATCACGGCATTCAGGCCCAGTCCCGCGCCACCAGCATCGACGGGGGATACACGTGGAGACCGGATGCCGCGAACCCGGTGCTCGACCGCGGGAGCAGCGACTTTCGCGACCCGAAGGTCGTTCCGCTTCCGGGCGGCGGCTGGGTGATGCTGGCGGTCGAGGCCGTGCAACGCCGCGTCGTCTTCTACGTTTCGGACGATCTCGTGCACTGGCGCGAGGCCGGATCGTTCGGTCCGCTCGGGCCGACCGACGTGGTGTGGGAGTGCCCCGACCTGGTGCGGCTGCCGGTCGAGGACTCGGCCGAGTCGGCGTGGGTGCTGCTGCTCAGCACCAATCCCGTCGGCGACCACGCCGACCCGCGCGGGTCCGCGATGCACTACGTCGTCGGCGACCTGTCCGACGGGGTTTTTCACGCGGATGCCGCGGATCTGTCGCCCCTCGATCACGGGCGGGACTGCTACGCCGGAGTCACCTTCGCCGATGCCCCCGGGGCCGCCGCGGTGATGCTGGCGTGGATGGGCAACTGGCGGTACGCCCACGAGATGCCCACCTCACCGTGGCGCGGGGCGATGTCGCTGCCGCGGATTCTCGGGCTGCGCCGCGTCGACGGCGTGCCGCGTCTCGTGCAGCGCCCGGCGGTGCTGCCGCCGATGCGGACTGCCGCGGTGACGGGTGCAGCCCCGTTCGCGGCGATCCCGCACGGGGTGCTCGATCTGCGCTGGGACCCGCGGGAGTCCGGCGTCGTCCGCGTGCTGCTCGAGGGCGAGGGGGACGCGACGGTCGAGATCGTTCACGATCCGCGAGTGCGGACCCTGTCGGTCACGCGCGCGGGATCGGCGGCGATGGCCCTTCACTCCGACTTCGCCGGAACGAGCGTCGCTCCGCTCGTACGTGACGGCGCCGGAGAGCTGACCGTGGTCCTCGACGGCATGCTCCTCGAGGTCTTCGCCGATGACGGGGCGGTCGTGCTGTCGCACGTGGTGACGCTCGGGTCGGCTGCGGTCGCCGTTTCGATCGACGCCGAGACCTCGCACCTTCCGATTGCGCTGTTCGGCGCGCTTGCCGACTCGGACGGCCAGTTCTCCGAGCGGGTGTGAGCCGGGGCCCCACCTCGCGATCCGACGGGGGCGGACGATGGCCCGCCTCATCGATTCCGCGGGTCTGTCTCGGTCACGGTCTGATCACGGCCGGGGTGAATTTTGACGTGGCTATAGACAAAACCCCTGCGGCTAGATAATTTTTCGGAGCCGTCATAATTGCGACGGCAACCAGAGAGCCGGGACGAAGGCGTACCCGATCTGTGCCGGGGAGGGCACGGGTACGACCATGGGGGTCCCTGCAGTTCAGAGAGGAACGCAGATCACATGCTGAAGAAAATCCTGACCGGTGCGGCCATCGCCGCTCTCGCCGTCGGTCTCGGAGCGTGCAGCTCGGAGCGCGCGACCTCCGGTGGCGGCGACGCCGCCGGCGGCACCGAGTGCAACGTCGGTATCGCGATGCCGACTCGCAGCCTCGAGCGCTGGATCAACGACGGCGAGCAGCTCCAGAAGAAGCTCACCGACGCCGGTTGCACCGTCGACCTGCAGTACGCCGACAACAAGACCGACCAGCAGATCAGCCAGATCCAGAACCAGATCTCGGGCGGAGCGAAGATCCTCGTGATCGCCGCGATCGACGGATCGACCCTGGGCCCGGTGCTGCAGGAGGCCAAGGCGCAGAACGCCACGGTCATCGCCTACGACCGCCTCATCAACGGCAGCGAGAACGTCGACTACTACGCCACCTTCGACAACTACAAGGTCGGCACCCTCCAGGGCCAGTACATCGAGACGCAGCTGGACCTTGCGGACGGCAAGGGCCCGTTCAACCTCGAGCCCTTCGCCGGCAGCCCCGACGACAACAACGCGAAGTTCTTCTTCGCCGGTGCGTGGGACGTGCTGAAGCCGTACGTCGACAAGGGCCAGCTGGTCGTCCCCAGCGGCAAGGCCCCGGCGAACGACGACGCATGGGCGTCGATCGGCATCCAGGGCTGGGCGTCCGACAAGGCCCAGGCCGAGATGGACAACCGCCTCTCGTCGTTCTACGGCGACGGCAAGAAGGTCAACGTCGTGCTCTCGCCCAACGACAGCCTCGCCATCGGTATCGAGGCGTCGCTGAAGTCGGCCGGGTACACCCCGGGCGCCGACTACCCGATCATCACGGGCCAGGATGCCGACAAGGCCAACGTCAAGGCGATCCTCGACGGCGCTCAGGCGATGACCGTGTGGAAGGACACCCGCGCCCTCGGTGACCGCGTGTTCACGATGATCCAGGAGATCAAGGACGGCAAGACCGTCGAGGTCAACGACACCAAGACGTACGACAACGGCAAGAAGGTCGTCCCCTCGTACCTGCTGACTCCCGAGGTGGTCACCAAGGACGACGTGCAGTCGAAGCTCATCGACTCGGGCTTCCTGAAGGCGTCCGACGTCGGACTCTGATCCACCCCTCGCGGCGGGGCGGGCTTCGGCCCGTCCCGCCGCTCGATCCCTGACGGAGGGACAACCATGACCGAACCGATCCTGCGCATGTCGGGGATCTCGAAGTCGTTCAACGGCATCCCGGCGCTCGCCGACGTCTCGATCGACGTGCACCGGGGCGAGGTGCACGCGATCTGCGGCGAGAACGGCGCCGGCAAGTCCACCCTCATGAAGGTGCTGAGCGGCGTCTACCCGGCCGGCAGCTTCGAGGGCAGCATCACCCTCGAGGGCGAGGAGATGGCGTTCCGCTCGATCAACGACAGCGAAGCGGCCGGCATCGTCATCATCCACCAGGAACTGGCCCTCAGCCCGTACCTGTCGATCGCCGAGAACATCTTCCTCGGCAATGAGAAGGCCAAGCGCGGCGTCATCGACTGGAACGCCACGAACACCGCGGCCGCCCAGCTCCTCAAGCGCGTGGGGTTGCGCGAGAACCCCGCGACGAAGATCTACGAGATCGGCGTCGGCAAGCAGCAGCTCGTCGAGATCGCCAAGGCGCTGGCCAAGGAGGTCAAGCTCCTCATCCTCGACGAGCCCACCGCCGCGCTGAACGACGACGACTCCGCGCACCTGCTCGACCTCATCGATCAGCTCCGCGACCAGGGCATCACCTGCATCATCATCAGCCACAAGCTGAAGGAGGTGCTCCGCATCGCCGACCGCATCACGATCATCCGTGACGGCCGGACGATCGAGACGATGCTCCGCGACGATCCCGACACCGACGAAGGGCGGATCATCCGCGCGATGGTCGGTCGCGACCTCAACAGTCTCTTCCCGCCGCGCGAGCCCGACATCGGCGACGAGCTGTTCCGCGTCGAGAACTGGACCGTGCACCACCCCGTCGACACCGAGCGCGTCGTGATCGACAACGCCTCGTTCATGGTGCGAGCGGGCGAGATCGTCGGTTTCGCAGGACTCATGGGTGCCGGCCGCACCGAGCTCGCGATGAGCATCTTCGGCCGCATGTACGGCACGGGCATCTCGGGCGAGGTCTACAAGAACGGCCAGCCGATCGACGTACGTACGGTCGACGCGGCGATCAAGCACGGCATCGCCTACGCCACCGAGGACCGCAAGAAGTACGGCCTCAACCTCATCGGCGACATCCAGGTCAACGTCTCGGCATCCGCCCTCGCCCGCCTCGCGCGTCTGGGCGTCGTCGACCGGTACCGCGAGTACAAGGTCGCCGACTCGTACCGCTACAAGATGAACATCAAGGCCCCCAGCGTCGCCGCGATTACCGGACGCCTGTCCGGCGGCAACCAGCAGAAGGTCGTGCTGTCGAAGTGGATGTTCACCGGACCCGACGTGCTCATCCTCGACGAGCCCACCCGCGGCATCGACGTCGGCGCGAAGTACGAGATCTACGGAATCATCAACGAACTCGCGGCCCAGGGGAAGGCCGTCATCGTCATCTCGTCGGAGCTGCCCGAGGTCATCGGCCTCTCCGACCGCATCTACACCATCTCCGAGGGACGCATCACGGGCGAGGTCAGCCGCGCGGATGCCACCCAGGAGACGCTCATGCGGCACATGACCGCCGGAAGGAACTGACAGCAATGGCCACCGCATCCACCCAGACGGTCGAAGCGCCGACCCAGCCCGGGCCGCGTCGCCGCGGCATCCTGTCGCGCATCAACTTCCGTCAGTTCGGCATCCTCGCCGCCCTGGTCATCATCATCGTGCTGTTCCAGGTGCTCACCGGCGGGCGACTGCTCATGCCGGGCAACGTCAACAACCTCATCCAGCAGAACGCCTACGTGCTGATCCTCGCGATCGGCATGGTCATGGTCATCATCGCCGGGCACATCGACCTGTCGGTCGGTTCGGTGGTCGCCATGGTCGGGGCGATCGCGGCGATCGCGATGAACCAATGGGGCCTCCCGTGGTGGTTGGCCGTGATCCTCTCGCTCGCCGTCGGCGCCGTCGTCGGTGCCTGGCAGGGCTTCTGGGTCGCCTTCGTGGGCATACCCGCGTTCATCGTCACCCTCGCCGGCATGCTGCTGTTCCGCGGCCTGACCCTGGTGCTGCTCACCGGCGGGACCATCGCGGGCCTGCCCGACGGCTTCACCGCCATCGGCGCCGGCTGGCTGCCGCCCATCCTCGGTTACGTCGGCGTCTGGGACTCCCTGACGGTGGTCCTCGGTTTCGTCGCCGTGGTCGCGCTCATCGCCCAGCAGCTGCGGACGCGGGCGACGCTGCGTCGTCTCGAGCTGCCCCGCGAGGTCGCGTGGTCGTTCTGGGCGAAGAACGCCATCGCCGCGGTCGCGATCATGGCGGTCGCCTTCACCCTCGCCGCCTACAACGGCACCCCGATCGTGCTGATCATCCTGGCCGTGCTCGTGCTCGCCTACACGTTCGTGCTCAACCGCACGACCTTCGGTCGTCACGTCTACGCAATGGGCGGCAACCTGTTCGCCGCCGTGATGAGCGGTGTGAAGACGAAGTGGGTCAACTTCTTCATCTTCGTGAACATGGGCGTGCTCGCGGGCCTGGCCGCCGTGGTCAGCACCGCTCGCGCCGGTGGCGCCGTGGCATCCGCCGGTCAGAACTACGAACTGGATGCCATCGCCGCCGTGTTCATCGGTGGAGCGGCCGTCCAGGGCGGCATCGGCACCGTGATCGGCGCCGTCGTCGGTGGCCTCGTCATGGGCGTGCTGAACATGGGTCTGTCGATCCTCAGTGTGGATGCCGCCTGGCAGATGGCGATCAAGGGCATCGTGCTGCTGCTGGCCGTCGCGTTCGACATCTTCAACAAGCGCCGCAACGGCGGTGCGTGATCGGATGGGGAGCGTGGCCCCGGGGCCCGCTCCCCATCCGCCCGGCTCCGATGGAATGATGGGGGAGGTGCGCCCCTCATGACCCCTGCCGTGTTCGAGCCCGCGACGCCGCTCGCACCCCCGGCCGGTCGTACGACCAACGACCTGATCCGCCAGCAGAACCTCGCGTCCGTGCTGTCGCTCCTTCACTCGCGGGGAGCGCTCTCACGCGCGCAGCTGGGCGCCACCACCGGCTTGAACCGCTCGACCGTGACCGGCCTGGTCATGGAGCTCACCGAGCTGGGGCTCGTCCGCGAAGCCCCGGGCGGGGAGCGCACCGGCAAGGTCGGGCGGCCCACGCTCGACATCGAACCCGAAGACCACGTCGCGGCCCTGAGCGTCCGCGCCGAGCCGCACGCGGTGACCGTGGCGCTCGTCGGACTCGGCGGCGTGGTGCACGCGCGCCTGCGCCACGACACCGCGAGCGCTCCCTCGCCGCGCCGGTTCGTGCAGATCGTCGAATCGTCGGTCGAGGCGATGCGCGCCGACATCGACCGGCACTACCGGGTGGTCGGTGCCGGCCTCGCGGTGCCGGGTCTGGTCAACGCGAACGGCTCGGTCCTCGTGTCGCCGACGCTCGGGTGGAAGCGCGACCCGGTCGCCGCCCGCCTCAGCGATCAGCTCGGCATGCCGGTCATGGCCGGCAACGACGCGAGCATCGGTGCCCTCGCCGAGTCGCGGTTCGGCGTCGGGGTGGGCGTCGGCAACCTCCTCTACCTCGGCGGCGCGATGCACAGCATTGGCGGCGGGCTCATCATCGACGGCACGCTGCTGCGCGGAACCTCGGGCTACGCGGGCGAGCTCGGCCACACGGTCGTCGACCCTCGGGGTCGGCGCTGCGTGTGCGGGAGGAAGGGATGCCTCGAAGCCGAGGTCAGCCTCGACCTCCTCGAGCCGCTCCTCGGGCGCCGCAAGCTCGACGAAGACGAGCTCGACGTCGAGCTCGGGGTCGCTCGCGATCCCCGCGTGATGGCCGAGGTCACCCGTCAGGTCGAGGTGCTCTCGGTCGCACTGACCAACTTCGTCAACGCCTTCAGCCCCGAGACCGTGGTGCTCTCGGGCTACCTCGGCGCCCTGCTGTCGGTGAGTCGCGAGCGCCTGGCCGAAGCGGTGCGCGTGCACCCCTTAGGCGCGGAGGGGCGCACGATCCGCCTCGAGCGCGCCCACCTGCGCTCGCGCCTGATGCTCGTCGGCCCCGCCGAGCTGGCCTTCGCCGACCTGCTCTCGAACCCCGCAGGCTTCCGCGCCTGACGTCGTCCCGTCGCCGCCCCCGCCCCCCGTTGAGTGTCCAAGACACGCCGCAACTGCCGGGGCCATTACGGCGTGTCTTGGACACTCAACGCTGGACGTGCGGGGGCGGCGCGCGCCGGCGCCGCGGGGCGGGGCGTCAGCCGCCGAGGACCACGTTCAGCGGCTCCTCGCCGGCGCGGAGGCGGTCGATCTGCCGACGCACGAGGCGAGCGATGCGGGGGCGCATGGCATCCGTCGCTCCTCCCACGTGCGGGACGACGAGGGCGCCCTCGAGGCTCCACAGCGGGTGCCCCGCGGGCAGCGGCTCGGGGTCGGTCACGTCGAGCGCCGCCCGGATCCGGCCGCGTCGCACGTGGTCGACGAGAGCGTCGGTGTCGACGAGCGGGCCGCGTCCGACGTTGACCACGAGCGCGCCGTCGGGGAGTGCCGATAGCGCCGCGTCGTCGATGATGTGCCGGGTCGCGTCGCCGCCGGGGAGCGACGCGATGAGGATGTCGGTGTCGGCAAGCACCTCGGCCAACTCACCGAGGGGGAAGACCTCGACCTCGTCCTGCAGGCGCCCGTGCGAGGCGACCGCGCGCAGCTCGAGCTCGAACGGCTTCAGACGTGCGGCGATCGCGCGACCGACGCCCCCGAAACCGAGGAGCGTCACACGACGGTCGGCGAGACCGGGCGCGCCACCGCCGATCCATTCGCCGCGGTCTTGCGCACGCACGAACTCGGGGAGGCGACGCTGCGCGGCCAGGGCGAGCGCCACGGCGAGCTCTGCCGTCGCGGTCTCGTGCACCGACGACGCGTTCGCGAACACGAGCCCCTCGGGCAGGCGTCCTTCGACGTTGTCGTAGCCGATCGACTGGCTCTGGACGAGCCCGACCTCGACGCTCGACAGGGCCTCGACGACCCCGTCCATCGACATGTACGGCGGCACCACCATGTCGAAACGCTCGCGCGGGGCGGCATCCTTCATGTCCCAGATCACCACCTCGACGCCGTCGGGGAGCTCGCCGAGGTCATCGCGGAGCTGGGCGGTGGGCACGGACACGGTGAGGGGGGTCGCGGTCGTCATCCCGAGAACGCTACCGCCGGCGTCTCGCCCGTGGAGGCGGGTTGCGCGCGTCGGCCGACGTGAACGCCCACGGGCACGTCGTAGGCGAGGTACTCGGCCAGCAGTTCGTCGGAGCGCTGCGCGAAAAGACGCCGCGAGAGCGCGGCGGCGAGCTTCGTCGCCCCGCCCACGAGACCCGGGATCTGATGGCTCAGCATCCCCTGGCTGATCCGCGCGCCGTGGTTGAACAGGTGGATCCGCGACAGCGCTTCCCCTCCGCGGCGGTCCACGAGGCCGAAGTCGTCGTCGAGGTAGGGGAACGCGGCGAGCCCCGGGTTCTGCGCCGCGGCCTCGGGGCTGAGGCGATCGCTCCAGAGGGTGGCATCCGCGGCCACCGCTGAGAGCTCCGGGCGTCGAGCCAGGTCGGCCACGATCCCCGTCGCGGCGAAGACGACGTCATAACGATGGATGCCATGCGGCGTCGTCACGACGATGTCGCTGCCGTCCCACTCGACGCTCTGCCACGGCGAAGCGGTGAGGAATCGGAAGCCGTCGAAGGCGTGCGCGCGCCAGATCGCGTTCTGCGTCGCGGGCTGGTCGACGGCCGAGAGGTGGACGTTGAACGCCCACTTCTGCTCGTCGGTGAACGAACCGTAGTTCTCGATGAGGCCGGCGAACTCCATCCAGCGGTACGGGCTGACCTGCGGCATGGCGGGGCGTCGCATGTGCACGTTGACGGAGGCCGCGCCGTGCTCGAGGGCGGTCGCGGCGTTGTCGAATGCGCCCGTGCCCGCCCCCAGGATGCCGATCCGCAGGCCCGCGAGAGCGGCGAAGTCGATGTCGTCGTGCGTGTGGTGCACGCGGTCGGACGGGATGTCACCGAGGAGCGCCGGGATGTGGCGTCCGCCCGCCCCCTCGATGCCGGTCGCGAGCACGACGTGGCGGGCCAGCAGCACCCAGGAGCCGTCGGGTCCGTCGAGGTGCATGCGCAGCGGACCGTCGGGCTCGGTCGGGCGGATCGCGCCGACGCGGGTGGACCCGACCACCTCGATGCCTGAGACGACCCGGTACCACTGCAAGAAGCCCTGCCACGCGACCGTGGGGAAGAACGCGATGGCCTCCCACGCGTCTTCGCCGTAGACGGCTTCGAACCAGGCGCGAGGGCTCACCGCGGGAACATCCCAGGTCGGCCAGGCGATGTCCTTGGGGGTGCGCAGCGTGTGCATGCGCGCGTAGGTCGTCCACGGACCGGTGGCGTCGACCGGGGCGGCGTCGATCACGACGACGTCGTCGATCCCGCGCCGCCGGAGTCCGCGCGCGAGCACGAGCCCGGCTTGGCCGGCGCCGACGATGACGACCGGGTGCTCGCCGTCGCTCTCGCCGACCCACGCCCGCTCGTCGCCGGCGCTCAGTCGCTCCTGGTGCGCCGCTTCGCGCTCGAGGGCGGCCAGGCGGGCGGCTGCGTCGGGGCGCGGTTCGAGCGTGTTCACTCGACGACGACCCGCACGCCGTACGCGTCGTCGAGTCGGAAGTTGTGGTGGTCGGTGACGTTGGTGTCGTCGAGTTCGAGGTTGACGAAGTCCATGCTGGGCTCGTCGAAGAACGGGCCCGCGTGCCACGTGCCCTTGAGCATCGTGATCGCGGTGCGCGGCGGGATGCGGAACGCGCGCAGGTCGTCGAGCGTCGGCTCGTCGATGCCCTTGGGTGCGACGGCGATCGTCCACTCGACGTCGCCGACCGCCATGAGCGTCTGGGTCGTCTCGAGGTGACGCGTGACGCGCACGAACTCGGGCTTCTTGTCGTCGAGTGACATCAGGTAGAAGCGCGGGATGCCACCCGAGACGTCGAGCACGGCCTCCTCGGACGTGAAGGGCGTGCCGTCGGCCATCGGCGTGAGGATGACGCCGAACGGGGCGAAGTTCTCGGCGGTGACGGTCTCGGCGGCGAGTGCGTGGGGGGTGAGGGTCTCGGGCATGCCACGAAGCTATACCTGTCAGACAAGTTTTGTCCCATCTTGTCTGACACGTTTACGACCTCGTTACGACCCCGAAACGCCCCGATCGTGCCGTACTCGACGGATCAAGGCGTTGCGCAGTCCCGCCGGCGCCGCGACCTGCACTTCGCGCGACCAGTACCCGACCGTGTCGCCCGTGCCGTAGCCGCAGTACGTCATCTCGACCACCGGCACGCCGGGCTCGGTCGACAGCAGCTCCGCGCGCGCGGCATCGAGCGCGACCGCGTCGACCCAGAGCGTCTCCCACGCGACATGGATGCCATTGGCCTCCTCGGCCAGCTCGAACACGGGTCGGTGCGGGTCGAGGTCGATGTCGCGAGCAAGAGGCACGAGGTCCTCCGCGAGGGCGTAGGGCGTTCCGTCAACGCTCCAGACCTTCACCGTTCGGAAGACGCGCGTGCCGTCGGGCAGGTCGTCGTAGCGGTGCGGGTCGCCGGGCAGAAGAACCCGGACCTCGGATGCCACGACCTCGAGCCGCGGCTCGTACCCGGCCGAGCGGATCGAGAGCGAATGGTCGAACTGCTCGTCGATCCGACGACCCACGTGCGGGAGTCGACGATTCGGCGTGGTGCGGGTGCCCTGCGTGCGGTGCACGTATCCGCGCTCCTCGAGCCGGACGAGCGCCTCGCGAACGGACGCGCGGCTCGCGCCGGTCAGCTCCGCGAGCCGCGGCTCGGACGGAAGCGTCTCGAGGTCGCCGCTCCACAGAGCCAGGATCCGGTCGATGACGGCATCCTGATCGGTCGTTGCCATGGGCTCCTCGTTCGTGTCGAGCGGCGGCTCACGTCGGGGAACCCCGCAGGATCCCGACGGCCTCTTCGCGGCTGGACACCCCCAGCTTGCCGTAGATCGAGCGGACCTGAGACTTCACGGTATTCGTCGACACGCTTCGGACGCGCGCGATCTCGGCCAGGCTCAGGCTCGAGGTGAGGAGGTGCGCGAGTTCGCGCTCCGTGGCCGTGAGAGCGGAGAGGGCGTCGACCGAGGGAGAGGAGGCGGCGACGCGCGGCAGCATCTGTCGCGTCGCGGTGACGGCGGGAGCCAGGTCGGGTGTATGGGAGGCCACCAGGTCGAGGAGGCGGTCGGTGTCGGAGAGCGGGATCATGAGGAACGGCGTGAGCGACCCACCCGTTCGCTGGATCAGCAATACGGCTGCCTCCATGCTCTGCACCGCGCGCTTCTCGTTCCCCAGACGCAGGAAGGCGACCGCCCGCCGAGTGAGCAGCGGGGTGAGCGTGCGTAGGCAGTGTTCGTCGTGCAGGGCCACGCAGGCGTTGGTGATGTCGATGAGTTCGCGCTCGCGTCCCATTTGCAGCAGGACGCCCGCTCGTTGCATCGGGAAGCAGACCGCGTGTCCCGGGTGGGTCACGGCGTGCGAGATCACGGCGAGGGCCTCTTCGAACTCACCGAGGGAAGCGAGCATGTCCGCGTAAACCCCGAGGAGGATCTCGCGTGTGATGCGAAAGCTGCGCGATCGACCGGAACCGTGCAGCAGCTCGCGGCATTGCGACAGGCCCGCGGTGGCACCTCGATCGATGAGCGTGGTGCTGACGCGGACCATTCCGGCGCTGAACGCCCAATACGGGTTATCGGGCTGCGCGCGCTCGAGTTCGTCGGCTATCTCTCTCATCCGCTCGACGTCGGCACGGCTGACCGCGACGAGTACTTCGCCGAGCAAGAGGCAGTGCGAGACGTCGGCGGCACCCCACCTCTCTGCGCCGAAGATCGCCCACGCTTCGTGGATGGCTCGTCTGGCCGCGGGGTATTCGGCATTCAACCCCAAGCACAAAGCCTGTGCACTGAGCGCGCGATATCTCTGCCCCGGCGTCTCCGCGAACAACAACGCCTCAGCCGCGTAATGCCCGCCGAGCTGCGGCCACCCCGCGGCGGCGCAGTACTCCGCCACGCTCGCGAAGAGCCCTGACCTGACCGGTCCCGAGAGGGCTGCGGGCCGCGTGAGTCGGCCGGTGTCGAAGTAGCGTGAGACGAGGTCGAGCCCCTCGCCGAGGGCGTCGTGGCGCGCGCGGGCGACGAGCACGGCCGAGAGCATCATTGCCCGGGCGTCGGTCCACAGCAGCGGAGGGGGTCCGGGCTCCGCCTCGGCGAGCAGCGCCAGGTGGCGCGCGAGCGGTTGGCCGTGCCCGGGCTCGAGGCGCAGGACGGTGTGCGCGGCGGCCGCCCGCAACGCGGTGCCGGGATCGGTCGAGCTTTCGGGGTCGCTCATGAGGCCCTCCAGAGGCGAACACGGGCGCGTGGACACAGCGTGCGCGACGGCTATACGGAAAAGCGCCTCTGTGGGCGGCGGTCGGGCGCGGTTTCGGGTCCGCGGGCGATCGTCGGAACCCGCTGCCCCCGTGAGCGGTCCATTTGCGAGGATACGCCTCAGTGTCGGGCACGGGCGCACTTCACGGCACTGTCACGGCGGGATCTGGGGTGAGCGTGATCGATCGACGCGGGTCGATGCGACGGGTGGCCTCAGTCCGAGTGGACGTCGAGGATGTCCACCGCCTCCTCGCGGCTCGACACCCCGAGCTTGCTGTAGATCGATCGCATCTGAGACTTGACGGTGTTCACCGACACCCCGCGCGCGCGAGCGATTTCCGCGGTGGTCTGATCCGTCCGCAGGAGGGCCGCGAGCTCCCGCTCCGCCGGGCTGAGCGGCGACAGGGCGGGAGACATCGACTGGCGTGCAGCCAGCGCCGGGAGGGCGGCGCGCATCGCGGTGATGGTCTCGGCGAGGTCGTCGCGCTCTTCGGCGACGAGGTCGAGCAGTCGCGCCGCGTCGGCGCTCGGGATCATCAGGAACGGCATAAGCGATCCGCCCGTCCGTGCGATGAGCACGATGGCCGACTCCATGCTCTGCGTAGCGCGACGAAGGTGGCCCAGGCGAAGGAAGGCGACGGCGCGGCGGGTGAGGAGAGGAGTGAGGGTGCGCAGGCAGTGCTCGTCGTGCATCGCGACGCAGGCGTTCGTCGATTCGATGACCTCGCGCTCCCTTCCCGTGAGCAGGAGCGTCGCCGCCCGCTGCATCGGGAAGCACACGGCGTGCCCGGGCTGGGTGACCCCCGTCGAGAGCACGGCCAGCGCTTCGTCGAACTCGCCGTGCAGGGCGAGCATGTCGGCGTGCATCCCGAGCAGGAGGTCGCGCTGCAACCGTGGACTCCTGGCGCGATCGGAGGCGTGGAGCAGTCGGCGACTCTCGGCGAGGCCCGCCGCGAGGTCCCGATCGAAGAAGTGCGCGGCGACGCGCATGACCGCCGCACCGAAGTTCCAGTAGGGCTGGTCGGACGGCGTCCTCTGCAGCGCGTCGGCCAGTTCGCGGAGACGTCCGACGTCGGCGCGGGTGAGAGCGAGCATCGCCTCTCCGAGGCACAGACAGTGCGAGAGGTCGTCGTCGTGCCAGTCGTGCGCCGCGAACAGGGCGTGGGCCTGCTCGATTGCCTCCGCGGCGGCGATGTACTCCGCGTTGAGGGCGAGAGCGAGCGCGTGCACGCTGTGGGCCCGGTACCGCTGCGCATCCGTCTCGGCGAACAGCAGCGATTCGGCCGCATACCGTGCCGCGATCTGCGGCCACCCGGCGGCGGAGCAGTACTCGCTCACGCTCGCGTACAGACGCGAGCGCGCGCTGGTCGACATCGAAGCCGGCCGTGTCAGGCGTCCGTCCTCGAAGTAGCGTTGCGGTAGGGCCAGGCCGTCCGCGAGGGCGTCGCGCCGCGCGCGGGCGGCAAGGATGCTGGCGAGGACGCCGGCGCGCGCGTCGGTCCAGACGGGCGGCGCAGGCCCCGGATCGACCTCGGCGAGAAGGGTCAGGTGGCGGGCGATCGGCTGACCGTGTCCGGGCTCGAGGCGCAGGAGGGTCTGCGCCGACGCCGCGCGAAGCGCATCGCCACCTTCGGGCACGTCCACGATCGGCACATCCTCTCTCCGCCCGGGCGCGCGGCGACGGGTGCCGGGCTCGCCATCCGCGGGCTCGATGGGGAGGTCGGGAAGCGCGATATCGGGATGCGGGTACGGAGAACGATAGTGACCCGGGTGAGATTTCGCATGATCCACCGGCGCAGCGGCCGGTCCTGCGGTAATGCGGGTGCGGCTAGGCGGCGGCGGAGACCACGGCCGAGATCGCCGAGGTGAAGAAGCCCAGCCCGTCGACGCCGGAGCGCATGGCGGCAGACGTGCCCGGGCCGAAGCCCGGCTCGACCGCGTGCTCGGGGTGCGGCATCAGGCCGACCACGTTGCCGCGCTCGTTCGTCAGGCCGGCGATGTCATCGAGCGATCCGTTGGGGTTCACGCCGAGGTACCGGAAGGCGACGAGGCCCTCGCCGTTCACGCGCGCCAGGGTCTCGGCATCCGCGATGTAGCCGCCGTCGGCGTTCTTGAGGGGGATGACGATCTCTTCGCCCTCGGTGAAGTCGCTCGTCCACGCGGTCGAGGCGTTCTCGACGCGCAGGCGCTGGTCGCGGCGGATGAACTGCTGGTGGGCGTTGCGGATGAGACCGCCCGGGAGCAGGTGGGCCTCGACGAGCATCTGGAAGCCGTTGCAGATACCGAGCACGGGCATGCCCTTGCTCGCGGCGTCTTTGACCTCGGCCATGATCGGCGCGAACGCGGCGATCGCGCCGGCGCGCAGGTAGTCGCCGTAGCTGAACCCACCGGGCAGGACGAGGGCGTCGACGCCCTTCAGGTCGTGCTCGCCGTGCCAGAGCGCAACCGGCTCGGCGCCCGCGAGACGGATCGCGCGCTGGGCGTCGCGATCGTCGAGCGAACCGGGGAAGGTGATGACCCCGATGCGGGCGGTCACTCCACGACCTCGATGTTGACGACGTCTTCGATGACGGTGTTCGAGAGCATCTCGTCGGCGAGCTCGCGAGCGCGAGCGAGCGTGGCCTCGTCGACCTCGCCCTCGACGGTGAGCTCGAAGCGCTTGCCGATGCGGACGTCGGAGAAGCGGTTCTCACCCAGACGCGACAGGGCGCCGGCGACGGCCTTCCCCTGGGGGTCGAGAAGCTCGGCCTTGGGCATGACGTCAACGACGATGGTGGGCACAGCAGCTCCAGAAGTCGGTGGGGTTGTGCCCCCATTCTACGCAGGGCGCCCCGGCTGCCGCGGTCGCGGACGGGGTCTCGGCGATCTGGCCGCGAGACAGCATCCCGCTGACATCTCCATTGCAGGCTGCAGTGGGTTTGTCAGCGCGATGAAGTCTCGCGAGGCTCCTTGCGGGACAGCGCGGCGCGTAACGATGTGGGAGCGCTCTCTTGACGTCGTGGGAGCGATCCCATACTCTCGACGAAATCGATGAGAGCGCTCCCACACGCGAGGCCGGGGGCTGATCGCTCTGTCGATTCGCATCCACCACAAAGGAGTGTCCTGTGAAATCACGCGCCCTGCGCCGCGTCGCCCTGGCGGCGTCCGTCGCTTCCACCTCTGCCCTCGTGCTGGCCGGTTGCTCCGGCGGCGGGGGCGCTGCCGCCGGCAGCAGCGACGAGGAGATCACCCTCACCGTCGCGACCTTCAACGACTTCGGCTACACCGACGAGCTGCTGAACGCGTACACCGCCGAGCACCCGAACGTAAAGATCGTGCACAACCGCGCGGCCAAGTCGAACGACGCCCGCGCCAACTACTTCCAGAAGCTCGGCAAGACCGGCCTGGCCGACATCGAGGCGATCGAGGTCGACTGGCTGCCCGAGG
Source organism: Microbacterium sp. SORGH_AS_0969 (assembly GCF_030818255.1). NCBI lineage: Bacteria > Bacillati > Actinomycetota > Actinomycetes > Micrococcales > Microbacteriaceae > Microbacterium > Microbacterium sp. SORGH_AS_0969. The sequence continues at coordinate 939,664 of NZ_JAUTAG010000001.1, read as the reverse complement.
TCATGAAGTACTCCGACCTGCTGGCACCGGTGCCCGACGACCTGAAGGACCGGTGGCTCGACTGGAAGTCGAAGGCCGCGACCGACTCCTCCGGCAACCTCATCGGCTATGGCACCGACATCGGCCCGGAGGCCATCTGCTACCGCGCCGACCTGTTCGAGGCCGCGGGCCTCCCCTCCGACCCGGCCGAGGTCGCGGCCGCTCTTCAGGGCGATTGGTCCAAGTACTTCGAGATGGGCGACACCTACGTCGCCGCCACCGGCAAGCCGTTCTTCGACTCCGCCAGCAGCGTGTACCAGGGCATGATCAACCAGGTCGAGGCGGCTTACGAGGACCCCGACACGGGAGAGATCACCGCCACGACCAACCCCGAGGTCAAGAAGATCTACACCCAGACGCTCGACGCCAGCAAGACGCAGTCGGCGCACTTCGAGCAGTGGTCGACCGACTGGTACGCGGGCATGGCGAACGGCGCGTTCGCGACGCTCTCCTGCCCCGGCTGGATGCTGACGCAGATCGAGGGCAACGCTCCCGAGGTCTCGGGATGGAAGATCGCCGACGTCTTCCCCAACGGCGGCGGCAACTGGGGCGGTTCGTACCTGACCGTCCCCGCCAACGGCCCGCACGTCGCCGAGGCGCAGGCCCTCGCCGACTGGCTGACCTCTCCCGAGCAGCAGGTGAAGTTCTTCGAGCAGGCGGGCACCTTCCCGAGCCAGGTCGACGCGCTGAAGTCGCCCGAGCTCCTCGGTGCGAAGAACGCCTACTTCGGCGACGCGGCGATCGGTGAGATCTTCACCAACCGCGCGAACGCCGTGTCGGTGACCCCGTTCAAGGGCCAGTACTACTTCCAGGTGAACGACGCGATGTCGAAGGCGCTCCTGCGCGTCGATCAGAACACGCAGGACGCCCAGACCTCGTGGGACCAGTGGGTCTCTCAGGTGGATGCCATCGGCTGACGTCGGACGTCGCGGGCCGGGCGCCGTGTGCGCCCGGCCCGTACCCCCGGAAGGAAACCCATGACCACGACACTGCAGCCGCCCGCGAACCCCGCGGCATCCGCCCCCGACGGTCCCCCCGCTCGCACGCCCCGACGCGTCGGGTTCGGCTCGAAGCTCAGCGCCTGGGATCTGAAGCTTTCCCCGTACCTCTACATCTCCCCGTTCTTCATCCTCTTCATCGTCACGGGCCTCTTCCCGATCCTGTACACGGGCGTCATCTCGTTCATGGACTGGGACCAGATCCGGGGCTCGGGCACCTTCGTCGGCTTCGACCAGTACGCCTACGTGCTCTCCCAGCCCGCGTTCTGGGACGCCCTGCGCAACACCTTCAGCATCTTCGTGCTGTCGACCGTGCCGCAGCTGATCTTCGCGGTCTTCATCGCGGCGATGCTCGACCAGAACATCCGGGCGAAGACCCTCTGGCGAATGGGCGTCCTCGTCCCGTACGTCATGGCCCCCGTCGCCGTCGCGCTGATCTTCAGCAACATGTTCGGCGACCAGTACGGCATCGTGAACACCCTGCTCGGCCGCATCGGCCTCCCCGGGGTCGGATGGCACTCCGACACCTTCGCCAGCCACATCGCCATCGCGACGATGGTCAACTTCCGCTGGACCGGCTACAACACCCTCATCCTGCTCGCCGCCATGCAGGCCGTCCCGCGCGAGTACTACGAGGCGGCCACGGTCGACGGTGCGGGCAAGGTCCGTCAGTTCTTCTCGATCACGCTGCCGAGCCTCAAGCCGACCCTCATCTTCGTCGTCATCACGTCGACCATCGGCGGCCTGCAGATCTTCGACGAGCCGCGCATGTTCGACCAGGGCGGCACCGGCGGGTCCAACAACCAATGGCTGACGATCTCGCTCTACCTTTACAAGCTCGGGTGGGGCGAGTGGAACTTCGGTCGGGCGGCCGCGCTCGCGTGGATCCTCTTCCTCATCATCCTCGTCATCGGGGCGGTCAACCTCTTCATCAGCCGCTCGCTCGTGCGTGACGAGGGCGCTCGCGACGGCCTCACCCGTGCTCAGCGTCGTGCCGCCTCTCGTGCGGCGAAGCAGCGCCTCGCCGCCGAATCCACCGGAAAGGGCGCACGGTCATGAGCGTCATCGACACCTCTCCCGTCACCGCGGCCGCAGACCCGAATCCGCCGCAGCGCCAGTCCCGGGCCCGCCGGCCCCGCGCCGTGCGGGGCTCGCGTCCCGGTTGGTTCGTCTACGCCAGCCTCGGCGTCGTCTTGCTCGCGGCGATCGTGCCCTACTACTGGGCGCTACTGATCGGCTCGGGTGACTCCTCGACGATCCGCAACACCGAGCTGTCGTGGATCCCCGGCGGCAACTTCTTCACGAACGCCGCCGCGGTGCTGAACAACCCCGCCGTCAACTTCTGGACGGGCCTGTGGAACTCCATCTTCAGCTCGGCCTTGATCGCGGCATCCGTCGTCTTCTTCTCGACCCTCGCGGGTTGGGCCTTCGCGAAGCTGCGCTTCCGAGGCGGTCCCTGGCTGCTGGTGTTCGTCGTCGCGACGATGGCCGTGCCCACGCAGCTCGGCGTCGTTCCGCTCTACATCCTGTTCAGCGAGATCGGGTGGACGGGACAGATCGGCGCGATCATCGTGCCGGCGCTCACCAGCGCCTTCGGTGTCTTCTGGATGACGCAGTACCTGCGCCAGGCCGTTCCCGACGAGCTGATCGAGGCCGCCCGCGTCGACGGAGCGAGCTCGTTCCGCACGTTCCTCACGGTGGGCGTCCCGGCCGCTCGCCCGGCCGCGGCGATGCTGGGTCTGTTCACCTTCGTCACCGCGTGGAACAACTTCTTCTGGCCGTTCATCGTGCTCGACCGCCAGAACCCGACGCTGCCGGTGGCCCTGTCGCTGCTGCAGTCGAACTACTTCGTCGACTACTCGGTCGTGCTCGCGGGTGTGCTGCTTTCCACTGTTCCTCTGCTGCTGTTGTTCGTGTTCGCGGGCAAGCAGCTGGTCAGTGGCATCATGCAAGGGGCGGTGAAGGGATGACCCTCGCGCCCACGGAAGGAACCCGAACCATGTCCGCATCCCGAGCCTTTCCCGAGGGCTTCCTCTTCGGAGCCGCGACCGCGGCCTACCAGATCGAAGGAGCCGCCTTCGATGATGGTCGTACCGCCTCGATCTGGGACGCGTTCAGCCGCGTCCCGAACGCGGTGATCAACGCCGACAACGGCGACGTCGCCTGCGACCACTACCACCGCTACGCCGGCGACGTGCAGCTCATGAAGAGCCTCGGCCTGCAGACGTACCGCTTCTCGACGTCGTGGTCGCGCGTGCGCCCCGACGGCGGCGCGCTCAACCCGAAGGGCGTCGACTTCTACAAGCGCCTCGTCGACGAGCTTCTGGATGCCGGCATCCTCCCGTGGCTGACCCTGTACCACTGGGATCTCCCGCAGGCCCTGCAAGATCGCGGCGGCTGGACCGTCCGCGAGACGAGCGACCTCTTCACCGAGTACGCGCTCGACTTGCACGACGCCCTGGGCGACCGGGTCAACGTGTGGACGACGCTCAACGAGCCCTGGTGCTCGTCGTTCCTCAGCTACACCGCGGGCGCGCACGCCCCCGGACACTATTCGCAGGCCGAGGGTATGCTCGCCGCCCACCACCTGCTGCTCGGTCACGGTCAGACCGTCCGCGAGCTCCGTGCGCGCGACTCGTCGTTGAACCTCGGACTCACGCTGAACCTCACGGTGGCGGATGCCGTCGACCCGACGAACCCGAGCGACGTCGACGCCGCGCGCCGCATCGACGGTCAGTTCAACCGCTGGTTCCTCGAGCCGGTGTTCCGTGCCGAGTACCCCGCCGACATCATCAAGGACTTCCGCGACACCGACGCCGAGGCCGTGTCGCGATGGCGGGCGGCCGTGCAGCCGGGCGATCTCGACATCATCTCGACGCCGATCGACACCCTGGGCGTGAACTACTACCACGGCGAGTTCGTCGGGGGCGCGCCCCCCGTCGTCAACCCGCCCGCGGGCGACGCTCCCACGCAACGGCCGATCTCGTCGCCGTTCCCGGCGCACGAGAACCTCTTCTGGCACGACCGCGGTCTCCCTCGCACGAACATGGGCTGGGAGGTGCAGCCCGAGGGCCTCACTCGCCTGCTGGTGCACGTCAGCGAGGAGTACAGCGCTCAGGCCGGCGTCGCCCTCTACGTCACCGAGAACGGTGCGGCCTACGACGACGAGCTCGTCGTCGAGGACGGAGAGGCGCACGTCCACGACGCAGATCGCGTCGAGTTCGTCGAGGCGCACCTCGGAGCGGTCCTGGATGCCGTCGACCAGGGCGTCGACGTACGTGGCTACTTCTACTGGTCGCTGATGGACAACTTCGAGTGGGCGTGGGGCTACGAGAAGCGGTTCGGGATCGTGTACGTCGATTACGCGACGCAGGAGCGGACCGTGAAGGACTCGGGGTTGGCTTATGCGCGGGTTATTGCGGAGCGGGCGTTGGTTGCTGAGGGGGTCCGCGCTGTGTCTTGTGGCCGGGCCATAGACCACTCTTGCTGAGTTGTCCCGCCTCAACGCTCTAACTTGGGCCCGCAGACAGCCCCGACTGGGGCGACCCGAGCCGGGGCTCTCTGCGGGCCCGTCACGAATGTCTTAGGAGCACGCCGCCTGCGCAATCCATCCGATGGCGTCGCTGTTGGGGGTGGAGTAGAACGAGTTGGCGTTGGTGAACTGTCGGGTCAGTGTCGTGACGGCGGTGGAGGTTCGGGTGACGCCGTAGAGGTTGTTATCGCTGCCGCGTACCCAGATGACGCCGCCGTTGGCGGTGTTCTGGCGGGCGATCTGGGTGGCGGTGACTCCGGCGGGTAGCCCGGTCAGCGCCACGCTCCCGTCCATGGGGGTCCCGCTGGTGGTGATCCATCCGATGGCGTCGCTGTTGGGGGTGGAGTAGAACGAGTTGGCGTTGGTGAACTGTCGGGTCAGTGTCGTGACGGCGGTGGAGGTTCGGGTGACGCCGTAGAGGTTGTTATCGCTGCCGCGTACCCAGATGACGCCGCCGTTGGCGGTGTTCTGGCGGGCGATCTGGGTGGCGGTGACTCCGGCGGGTAGCCCGGTCAGCGCCACGCTCCCGTCCATGGGGGTCCCGCTGGTGGTGATCCATCCGATGGCGTCGCTGTTGGGGGTGGAGTAGAACGAGTTGGCGTTGGTGAACTGTCGGGTCAGTGTCGTGACGGCGGTGGAGGTTCGGGTGACGCCGTAGAGGTTGTTATCGCTGCCGCGTACCCAGATGACGCCGCCGTTGGCGGTGTTCTGGCGGGCGATCTGGGTGGCGGTGACTCCGGCGGGTAGCCCGGTCAGCGCCACGCTCCCGTCCATGGGGGTCCCGCTGGTGGTGATCCATCCGATGGCGTCGCTGTTGGGGGTGGAGTAGAACGAGTTGGCGTTGGTGAACTGTCGGGTCAGTGTCGTGACGGCGGTGGAGGTTCGGGTGACGCCGTAGAGGTTGTTATCGCTGCCGCGTACCCAGATGACGCCGCCGTTGGCGGTGTTCTGGCGGGCGATCTGGGTGGCGGTGACTCCGGCGGGTAGCCCGGTCAGCGCCACGCTCCCGTCCATGGGGGTCCCGCTGGTGGTGATCCATCCGATGGCGTCGCTGTTGGGGGTGGAGTAGAACGAGTTGGCGTTGGTGAACTGTCGGGTCAGTGTCGTGACGGCGGTGGAGGTTCGGGTGACGCCGTAGAGGTTGTTATCGCTGCCGCGTACCCAGATGACGCCGCCGTTGGCGGTGTTCTGGCGGGCGATCTGGGTGGCGGTGACTCCGGCGGGTAGCCCGGTCAGCGCCACGCTCCCGTCCATGGGGGTCCCGCTGGTGGTGATCCATCCGATGGCGTCGCTGTTGGGGGTGGAGTAGAACGAGTTGGCGTTGGTGAACTGTCGGGTCAGTGTCGTGACGGCGGTGGAGGTTCGGGTGACGCCGTAGAGGTTGTTATCGCTGCCGCGTACCCAGATGACGCCGCCGTTGGCGGTGTTCTGGCGGGCGATCTGGGTGGCGGTGACTCCGGCGGGTAGCCCGGTCAGCGCCACGCTCCCGTCTTGCGGGACTTCATCAGGAACGGCGGGCGCGCTGAGAGTCGCGGTCCCGGTCGACGATCCCGAGGTCGCCGTAACGGCAGCTGTCCCACCCGCCGCCGCCACGTTGATGTCCGGCAGCGTATACCGCCCGTTCGTGTCGGAGTAGCCGGTGGCCGTGGTCGAGCCGCCCGAGAACGTGTAATTGTTCGACAAGCTCACCGTGATCGACGCTCCTGTCGTCGGCACCCCGTTGGTCGTCGCCGTCACGTAGGCGCCGGTGATGGTCGAGCAGGCCGTGCCGTTATAGGTGCTCTTGTCGAACGCCAGCTGAAGCGTGCCCGACGCGGATGCGGCAGGGGCGATGGTGGCGGCGGCGATGACCGGGATGGTCCAGGCGGCGCCAGTGAGCACCGTGCGGCGGGGGAGGCCGGCATCGACGGCAGGGAATTCGGGGGTGTTCTCCATGGGGAGGTCCTCTCGGGGTCGGGTGATGTTGCGTCTCACATCCAGCCGTGCATCCCCCTCTGCGGCGCAAACGGTGTCGCAAGATGGTGCGTGCTGTCGGGAGCCGGCCTCAGCGGGTGGGCAGCGGGTGACTCCCGAACGCCGCAGTCAGGGAGAGAGGGTGAAGCAGCTTCCCGCGGTGAATCGCGGCGTCTAGATTCGGTCCCTACGCATCGTGGAGGGGAGACCGCATGAGCGAGCCCGGTGCATCGGGCTCTCGGCGCCGCGAACCCGTGTGGACGATCGCCCGTGTTCCACTCACCGGGTCCGCCGTCGTCGAGTGGTTCACAGCCCGCGGGATCGATGCCCGTGGCGACCTCGCGCGCAGTCACGCGTTCATTGATGAGGCGGACGTCGCCGAGGTCTCGGTGCGACGGATCTGGCACACGCCGCTGAGCCTCACCCGCCCCGCCGCGAACACCATGAGCACGCGGGACACGCTTCTCGTGCAGGTCGCCGGGGAGGCACGGCTTTCGCTCGGCGATGACACCGAAGTTACTCTCGGCCCCAACGACGTCGTCTTCCTCCCCGGCGGGCAGGCCTTCTCGCTCGTATCCGACGAGCCGATCGCGCGCGTCGAGATCGACTATCGCGCGCACGACCGTTCGCCCGCGTGGGTACACGGCAACGGCGAGTTGGTGTCGGCCACCATGATCCTGTCGGCCGTCAACGCCCTCTTCCACACCCCCGTTTCGGGGGGGGGGGGGGGGGGGGGGTAATCAGCGTTGCGACCGCGGTCGCGGCATCCGTTGAAGCTCTCATCGCCGCCGCTCGCGCCGAGGCCGGAGCGCTACGCGCTTCACCCCGTGCTCGATCTCGCGAGACCGTCGACTACGCCGACCTCTACGACCGCGCATCGGTCGTCATCGCGTCGGGAGCGATGCACGTCGATCTCACCGTCGATCGTCTCGCCGAACGCCTGGGCGCGACGCGTCGGCAGTTGGAGCGCGCCTTCGCCGCGCACGGCCGATCGCCGGGACAGATGCTCCGCGAGGAACGGCTCCGCCTGGCCCGCATGCTGCTCGCCGCCGACCCTGACTTTCCCCTGGCGAGTGTCGCGAAACTCGCCGGCTTCTCCTCGGAACGGGCGCTCACGCACGCCCTCGCGCGGTGACCCGTCTCGTCGTGCGGTCAATTCACCGGTCGCCCGCGATCCGGGCTCTGGTTGCGGGGCCGGCCGCTTGAATGAGCGGCCGGCCCCGCGGGGCACGCATCAGCAGGCTGGCTCAGCGCGTAGATGTTGGCCTTGTCGGCGGCGGCAAGGCGCTCAAAGTTATTCGCGGCGGCGGGGAACGTGGATCCGTTCTGGGACCAGTAGAGCGTTCCATCGGAAATCAGGACCCACCCGTCGGATCGCCTTTGCCGCTGTCGCTGTTCCGCCGTCAGGGGTGAGCTCCGCCCCCGTGAACGGGTGACATGCCGACGGCAAGCCCACTTCCCACTCTTGGCGACGAGCGCAGTGGCCGCCCGAAGAGATCGGGCGGCCACGAAGAGAACCGCCGCGCTTAGCAGGTTCCCTTGAGGGTGACGGCGAAGTAGTCGTTGATGACGGGGCCGACGGTGGCGATTCCGGTGCCTTTGACGGCGGCGTCTGCGGCGTTGAGGAGGCGTCCGTCTGGGGTGAGGAACCAGGCGCCGTAGGGGACGGAGTTTGCGGGGATGTTTGCGGTGACGGTGTGGAATTGGAGTTGGGTGTCGTACCATCCGTACCCTCCGTTTTTGAGGGTGACGCCGAAGTAGCCGCCGATTTCCGGGCCGACGGTGGCGATTCCGGTGCCTTTGACGGCGGCGTCTGCGGCGTTGAGGAGGCGTCCGTCCTGGGTGAGGAACCAGGCGCCGTAGGGGACGGAGTCCGCGGGGATGTTTGCGGTGACCGTGTGGAACTGACGGCTGGTGTCGTACCATCCGTACCCTCCGTTTTTAAGGGTGACGGCGAAGTAGTCGTTGATGACGGGGCCGACGGTGGCGATTCCGGTGCCTTTGACGGCGGCGTCTGCGGCGTTGAGGAGGCGTCCGTCTGGGGTGAGGAACCAGGCGCCGTAGGGGACGGAGTTTGCGGGGATGTTTGCGGTGACGGTGTGGAATTGGAGTTGGGTGTCGTACCATCCGTACCCTCCGTTTTTGAGGGTGACGCCGAAGTAGCCGCCGATTTCCGGGCCGACGGTGGCGATTCCGGTGCCTTTGACGGCGGCGTCTGCGGCGTTGAGGAGGCGTCCGTCCTGGGTGAGGAACCAGGCGCCGTAGGGGACGGAGTCCGCGGGGATGTTTGCGGTGACCGCGTGGAACTGACGGCTGGTGTCATACCAACCGAGGCCCCCCGACTTAGCCGAAGCGCTGATTGCTCCGCTGGCTGAAGCGCTCCCGGATTGTGCGTTGAGCACACCGCTCCCTCCGCTGGCAGGCACGTTGATGTCCGGCAACGTGTAACGCCCGTTCGACCCCGACAGCCCGGTAGCCGACGTCGAGCCGCCCGAGAACGTGTAGTTGTTCGACAGGCTTACCGTGATCGACGCTCCCGTCGTCGGCACGCCGTTCGTCGTCGCGGTCACGTACGCGCCCGTGATGGTTGAGCAGGCGGTGCCGTTGTAGGTCGTCTTGTCGAACGCGAGCTGCAGCGTGCCCGAGGCGGACGCCGTGGGTGCGATAGTGGCGGCGGCGATGACGGGGATGGTCCAGGCGGCGCCGGTGAGCACCGTGCGGCGGGGGAGTCCGCTGTCGACAGCGGGAGTTTCGGGGGCGTTCTCCATGGGGGAGTTCCTCTCAGGGTGGGTGATGTTCCGTGTCACATCCAGCCGTGTTCGCCTCCTCCGCGCATAGGCGGTGTCGGAGCGCCGTCGCGGCTGTCGCTCCACCGGCTTCGCGGGTGAGGGGGATCCCTGGTGGTGGGGATGGTCGGGGTGAGGGAAAGCGGGCCTGGGTGGGCGAGGCGGCTCTGTCAACGCGAAGCGGGTCTAGGTTTTTGTGACCTCGTTCTGAGGAATGCTCTGGAGACATTGCCGTGACACGCGACCGCCACCCGCCACGGTCGCCGTGGCGCGTGCGGCGTATTCCGCTCGAAGGGCGAGAGGTCGGCGAGTGGTTCCGACTCCGCGGCTGGACCGTCGAACAATCCGATGCGGCCACCGCTCACGCCTTCATCGACGAGGCTGTCGTCGCCGATGTGGCGGTGCGTCGCGTGTGGCACACCGCACTCGCGCTGTCGCGATCGCCTCGCATGCCCGACGAGACGGCATCCGGGCGAGACGAGCCGACCGACACCCTTGTTGTCCACGTTGCCGGCAGGGGAATCATCCGCGTGGGCGACGACCCCGAGGCTCCGCTGGCACCCAACGACGTGCTGCTCGTGCCGCGCGGCACCGCGGTCTCCTACCGCTCCAGCGAGCCGATCGCCCGTATCGAGATCGACCATGGGGCGCGCGACCGCGCGGCCGATGCGTTCCACGCGAACGGAGAGCTCGTGTCGGTCGCGATGATCACGTCGGCCGTCAACGCCCTCTTCCACGCGCATGACCAGCAGCGGGGGGGGGGGGGGTAATTAGCGCGGCCACGGCGATGGCCGCCTCGCTCGAAGCCCTCATCGCCGCGGTCCGGGCGGAGGCCCGGATGCTGCCGCCCCGACACTCCCGCGACACGACAGACAGTTACGACCTGCTGTACGCGCGGGCGCGAACGGTGCTCGACGCGGATGCCGTACGTCCGGGGCTGACGATCCACGATGTCGCGACGCGACTGGGCGTCGGTCGGCGTCGGTTGGAGCGAGCGTTCCGGTTACGTGGCGAGACCCCGGCGGCGGTGCTCCGCGCTCAGCGCCTGCGCCTCGCGCGCGACCTGCTCGCGGCCGACGATGCCCGGGAGCTCGCCGAGGTCGCGGCCCTTTCCGGATTCCCATCGGCCCGCGCCCTGCGAGATGCTCTCGCGTCTGCGGAGTCGCCGCGTCTGTGACCCACCGGGGGAGTACGCTCGCAACGTCGCCGCTCGTCAAACGGCGCGGTCGCATCGCAGAGCCCGAGAGAGAATCGATGTCACTGACCCCCGTGCGCGGTGCCGCCACGATCGAAGAAGTCGCCGCGCGGGCGGGGGTCTCGCGCTCCACGGTCTCGCGCGTCGTGAATGGCTCGACCGCTGTCTCGCCCTCGGCTCTCGAGGCCGTTCAGCGGGCGATCGACGAGCTGCAGTACGTCCCCAACCGGGCAGCCCGATCGCTCGCCAGCCGCCAGACACGCGCGATCGCTCTCGTCATCCCGGAAGACACCGACCGCTTCTTCGGCGATCCGTTCTTCGGTTCCATCGTCGCCGGCATCTCGCAGGTGATCGGCGAGTCCGACTACGTCATGAACATGCTCATCGCGAGCGACGACGCCAGTGCGAAGGCGCTCGGTTACCTCCGTAGCGGCAGCGTCGACGGCGCGATCGTTGCTTCGCACCACACCAGCGACACGTTCATCGACCGCCTCGCCGACACCGTGCCCGTCGTCTACGGCGGGCGCCCCGCGCGCGTGCGCCCTACCGACCACTACGTCGACGTCGACAATGTGCAGGGCGGGCGGGATGCCACGCAGTACCTCATCGATCGCGGGCACCGTCGTATCGCCACCGTCGCCGGCCCGGCCGACATGCCCGCGGGCATCGACCGGCTCCAGGGGTTCCGCGACGCCCTCGCCGCCGCTGGACTCGAACCGTTCGCCGTGGAGGACGGCGGGTTCACCGAGGCCGAGGGTGCGTCCGCAATGCGGCGGATCCTGGCATCCGGAGACGTTCCCGACGCGGTCTTCGCCGCGAGCGACCTCATGGCCCGCGGTGCCTACACGGCGTTGCGCGAACGGGGGATCGAGCCCGGGCGCGACGTCGCTGTCATGGGGTTCGACGACTCGTCCGTCGCGACCTCGCTGGTCCCCGCTCTCACCACGATCCGGCAGCCGTCGCGAGACCAGGGACGGCAGATGGCCCGCATGCTGCTCGACCTGCTCGCCGGGCGCGCGCCGTCGACCACCGCGATCCTGCCGACCGAGATCATCGAGCGCGGCTCGGCCTGATCACTCCCAGGCAGCGGTGTCGGAGTCGATGCCGTGCGCGCGGGCGCTCGCCTCGATCGCGTCGCGCAGCCACACAGCGAGCCCGGGTCGCACCGCGTCGTAGTGCGCCGCGAAGCGCGGATCGGCGGCGTACATCCGGCCCAGGTGCACCTGCATCTGTCGGGTGATCGGGAAGTACTGCGAGAACACCTCGCGGTGCCGTTCGACGAGCGCGTCGGCCTTTGCGTCGCCGGGGCGGGCGCCGGCGTCGATGGCTGCGCCGAGCTCTTCGTCGAAGGCCGCGACCGTCTGCGTCACGGCCTTCCAGTCGTCCGCCGAGCGGGATGCCGCCCGCTCGGCGTACTGCTGCCACTGCGGCGACCCGCCGTAGGCCTCTCGCGCCTCGGCGGGCCAGCGGGTGTCCCACCCCGGCCCGAACGTCGCGCGCTGCTCCTCTTCGGATAGCAGGATGCCGCGCTCCTGCGCCGCGATCATGCGCTCGAGGTCCTCGTCGAGGTGCTGCAACTGGGCGATGCGGCGAGCGAGTTGCGCCCGCTGGACGCGCAACTGCTCGGCCACGTCTCCGCCCGGCTCGTCGAGCACCGCGCGGATGGCATCGAGATCGAGACCGAGCTCGCGGTAGACGACGATGCGACGGAGCCGCTCGAGGTCGTCGTCGGTGTAGAGCCGGTATCCGGCGGCCGAGCGGGCCGCGGGGCTCGCGAGCCCGATCTCGTCCCAGTGGTGCAGCGTGCGCACGGTCAGCCCGAGTTGCACGGCCGTCTCGCCGACCGGCATCCCCTGCTCACCCATGGGAGTCATTCTCGTCGCGCCCGATCCCGACCGACTGCAAATTCCGGCCCTCGACGGTCGTGGGATCGAACACCTTGGCCGCCGTGAAGACGACGCGCGCGTTCTCGGGCGTGACGACCTCGACGTCGCGCGTGTTCCAGGGGGTATCGCGCGCCTCGGCGGCGACTCCCACGGTGGCGAGCGACGCCACCAGAGTATCGATCTGGTCGAGGAGGCACGCGAAGCTCACCCGCCCCGCCGAGACCGATGCCGGCGTCTCGCCCGACACGAGCAGGACGTCTTGGAACGCCCACCGCCGCAGGTGCACCATCTGCCCCGGGATGCCGAAGAGCTCGAAGAATCCGAGCCCGCGCGTCCAGAAGTCGACGGATGCCGTCAGGTCGGACGTCGGGATGGTGACGAACTGGGGCATGCCGTAGATCCCGCGGTACAGCGGGGGTGCGATGGCATCCGGTCCCGGAGGCGGCACGGGACTGATGTCGAAGGCGTCGAGGTTCTCGTTCATGCCTCCAGACTCGGCCCTCACGTTGCGTGAGGGTCAAGTGGGTGAAGCGTCGGGCGAACCGAGCTATGTTGAGCGCAGGACAAGCGGATGGCCTGGGGAGATCGCCGCCGCGCGAAGGGGGACCGTCATGCGTCGTGCACCACTCGCTGTCACGGGGGCGCTGCTGATCGGGGCCGCCGCCCTACTGACCGGATGCGCCTCGGGAACCGCCGCGCCGGCTCCGAGCGACACCCCGGTCGCGTCGCCGACGGCGTCGGTCGCCTCGCCGACGGCCTCGATGCCCGCGGCCCCGTCGTCATTGCCCGCTGCCCTGCCGGCATCCTGTGACGATCTCGGCACCGCCGAGACCCGCCAGCAGACCGTCGGCGACCTGACCGCCCAGCACGCAGACGGCTTCGTGCGCCCGGCGCCCGCGAACGCGACGACCGTGCTGTCGTGCAACTGGATCCAGGAGGAGTCGGCCGCGGTGCTGCTCATCGTGAGCACCGCACCCGCGGCGGACATCACGGCCGGTCTCGAAGGGCTGGGTGCGCAGGGATTCGAATGCCAGCCGTCGCAGGACTTCGGCGCGCAGTACTGCGCCAAGCCCGCCGACACCCCGGAGACCGAGGACGTGGTGGTCGCGGGCGACGGGAAGTGGCTGTACCTCGAGACCGTCAACGTCAACGCGCGGCCGTGGCTCTCGGAGATCACGTCGCAGATCTTCGGCTGATCGCTCTCGGTTCGCGGGTGTGCTGCGGGAGAGAAGTCTGGCAGAGTCGCGGGCATGAAAGACGTGTGGGGGTGGGCGACGATCGCCGTCGTCCTCTGCGTGCCGTTCGTCTTCGCGGCGGTCGCCTACGCGGTCGGCCGTCGTCAGCGGCGGGCCGGTGCTTCGGCCGTGTCTTCCGGCGGCCTGCTCGGCTTCGATGAACTGTTCCATCCCGCGGCGCATGAAGCCCGGATCGTGTGGGAAGCCGAGCAGGAGATTCCGCTTCCCGCGCCCACACCCGACCGCGGTCCCGGGGTGATCGAAGCGGGCAGGCGCATCACCATCGAGGTCGCGCCGGAGCCGGCTGATCCGCGCTGACGCTGTTCGTTTGCTGAGAGCGGACGTCGCTGCTGACGGCACCCTCGAGATGCGGGCCTCTGTGAACGTGCTCGAGCCGGATTGGGCCGAGACAGCCTGTTCGCTCAGCGTCGTGCCTGTTCATCTACCAGCCTCGGCATACTCGGTCAGCAGCGCCGTCCCTGTGAGAGCCCGCGTGGCGATTCATCTCCCCGCGGAGATCCGGTCAGCTCTCGCCCGGACGAAGAGCATCGAAGATGGATGCCGCCACCCCGGCCGGCGTGAGTTCGTCGGTGTCCACGGTTACGACGTACCCGTGGCCCGTCTCGAGGCGCGAGGCGAGATCGCGATGACGGGCAAGGTGCCACGAAAGTGCGGCGTACCTGTCGCGGTCATATCGGCGGCGGAGCCGGTCTTCGGCGACCCGGGGTGAGGCGGTGAGAAGAACCATCCGCAGCTCCCGCTGAAACACTTCCTCGTATCGGACGAGGTCGTCCGCGGTCTCGATGATGCCAGCGATGAGGGGCGTACGCGGTCCCGTCAAGAGATAGTTCTCCCAGGTGGCTCGCATGTTCTCCGCCTCGACGACGACGTTCCGCGGGTCGTGGGATGCTGTCGGCCACGAACGGTGGAACCAGTCGACATCGAACAGGCTGAACGCCAGTTGATGCCGGGCAAACAGATCGCCAAGATGGTCCAGCACCGACGACTTTCCCACACCGTACGCCCCGTTGAGGAAGATTCCGTACGCGCTCGCGGTCAGATGTCGGGGCGGAAGGTCGCCGTCTTCTCGGCGGTCCGCCTCGTTCGGTGCCGCGGGGACGTTCGACACGAGGTCGAGGTCGGCGAGGCGCCGCTCGTTCTCGGCCAGCTCCGCCTTCATCTGCGCAACCGTCGTCGGCGCGAAGCGCCGAACCTGCAGGTCGAGGATCGCTTCGGCGGTGATGTCGTTGACGCCGAAGGCCGTGGCGACCGCGACTCGGACGTCGTCGACAGTGCCGGTGGCGGCGGCGCACACTTGCAGGAGCTTCTCGGGCTGTTCGACCGCGGTGATGTAGCCCCTGAGGATCTTCGCTCGCATGACGAGGCTCTCGCGTTCATTGTCCACGCGGTCACCGTACCGTCCGTACCTGCACCGGCCGGAAGATCCGACAACGTTTGGGAGACACCCGGACATGTCTGTTCCAGAGGGGTGCTTCCGCCCCCGGTGAGGGAAGGTGTTCCGGATGAACGACGACGTGGACAACGCGCTGCACGCGATCATGACTCGCGCTGATCGCGCACGTGACGTGAGCGACGACGGGGTGCGCGTCCGTGCCTCGACCATGGCGCGCGCGATCGTCGCCGATGACCGGAATCGTGGACGGCGTAAGCGAGTGCTCGCGGCCGCACTCGTCCCGGTTTTCGTACTGGGGACCGCGGGCGCGGCGTATGCGGCGGTCGCCGTCGACTGGAGCCGGTTCTGGATGGAGCCCGCCGCGTGGGAGACCTGGGCGCTCTCCCCGGATGCGTCATTCGCCTACACCCTCCCGGGCGGTGGAACCTGCGAGGTCAGGATCGGGGACGTCACGTTCTCGCCGGCGGCGGACCGCCCCGCGGATGTGCCGGCGGACCCCGCCGCAGCCGACGCCGCCCGTGAATACCTCCGAACCACCGACCTCGCCCACGCGATCGACGTGGATGCCGAGATCGCGAAGCTACGGCAAGAGCCGATGACCTACGAGGGCGAGGGGGAGTCCGTTCCCTTCGGGTTCGGCACGAACCAGTACAACGCCGACGTCGAATACAACATCGCTGTCAAGGACGCCGTCTTCACCGCCGTCATGTCGCACGTCGAGGCCGTGGGCTATCCCACCACGGGCCTGGGCTTCTCCTCCCAAGAGCTGTGCGAGGGCGAGAAGCGGTGAAGCGTCCCCTCCGCCGCAGCGACGATGAAGCGTCGTTCGTCGCCCTCGTCGAGCAGCTGAGTCCCGACCTTCTCCGGTACTTCGCCCGGCGAGTGGGTCAGGACGCGGCAGACCTGTTGGCTGAAACGCTGCTGACGGCGTGGCGCCGCCGGGCCGATCTCCCTACTCCTCGGGAGGAGGTGCGCATGTGGTTGTTCGGTGTCGCACGAAACGTGCTCGCCAACTCCGAGCGGGGAACTCGTCGACGCCGTGCCCTCGCTGACACGCTCCGCCGCGAGATGGCGGCGGACACGGTGGCGGATTCGACCGAAGCCATCGCCCTCCGCGCGCTCATCGGCGAACTGGAACCGGAGCTTGCGGAGGTGGTGACATTGGCGCACTGGGAGGGGCTGTCGTTCGTCGAGATCGCCCACCTGCAGAACGTGGCCCCGGCCACCGTTCGGGGCCGGTACCGTCGCGCGAAGCTCGCGCTCGCGGCATCCCTCTCCGACGTCCCCCTTTCCCAGGACTGAGCTGGCGCGCGCCCGCGTCATCAGAACAGGGGATGCCACCGCGACAGGACCACTCTGCTTCCGGTCGTCCTGTTTCCGCACGATCTCCTGTTCTCGTGGGGGCGGCGGCCGCGTCCGGGCGGCGCGGGAGAGGCCGGTACCGTGGACGTTCCCGACCCGCTGAAAGCGAGCCGCCGATGCCGCACCTGCACACCCGTCCCGGCGATCACGACGCCACCGTGAGCTTCTTCGTGGTCCGCATCGACGGCCCCGAGCCCCGTCTGAGCTACCACCTGCACCGGCGTGCACGGAAGCTCATGATGTTCGGCGGTCACGTCGAGCACGACGAGACACCCTGGGCGGCAGTGCGACGTGAGCTCAGAGAGGAGTCCGGCTACCAGCCCGAGCAGGTGCGGCTGCTCCAGCCCGCGGTGCGTGTGCGCCGCCTCACCGACGCCGCGGCGCACCCCGTGCCGGTGCTGTCGTCGACCGCGTGCACCTCGGCCGATCCGGCGCACTTCCACACCGACCTGCTGTACGCGCTCGTCACCGGCGAAGAACCCGCGGGAGACCCCGACGCGGGCGAGTCGACCGACATCCGCCTGCTCACCCGAGTGGAACTCGACGCCATTCCCGACGACGAGATCGTCGAGATGTGGCGCGAGGCGGGGCGGTTCATCCTGGACGAGATCCTCCCCGCATGGGAGCCCGTGGCGATGGACGAGTACCCGGCCGTCGCCCCCACGGTCTGAGCGCTCAGCGACCCGGCGGCAGAGGCTGCTGGTACACGTCCGGAACGTCGTCGCCGTCGGCATCCACCTCTTCGTCCCGCGCCAGCTGCTTGTAGCGACGATTGCGGACGAGGAGCACGCAGGACGCCAGGACGGATGCCAGGAGCGAGGCGACCATGATCGCGATCTTCGCGTCGTCGGTGTGCGGCGAGCCTTCGCCGAAGCTCAGCTCGGCGATCAACAGCGACACGGTGAAGCCGATGCCCGCCAGCAGACCGACGCCCGCGAGGTCGACCCAGGTCAGCGCGGTGTCGAGACGCACCTTCGTCACCAGGGTGAGCAGGCGAACGCCGAGCAGGATGCCGATGGGCTTGCCGAGAACGAGACCCGCGACGACCCCGATCGTCACGGGGTCCGTGACAGCGCGAAGGAGGCCGTCGCCGCCGCCGACCGAGACGCCCGCGGCGAAGAACGCGAACAGCGGGACGGCGATGCCGGCCGAGATCGGGCGGAAGCGGTGCTCGAACTGCTCCGCGAGGTCCATCGTGTTCGCCTCGCGGCGGCGCGATGCGGCGACCGGAATGGTGAAGGCCAGCGCCACACCGGCGATCGTGGCGTGCACGCCCGAGGCGTGCAGGAACGCCCAGGCCGCGAAACCGATCGGGAGCAGCACGACCCACGCGGCCCACGGCGTGCGCGCGAACCACGCGCGGGCGCGGTGAGCGATCACGCCGTAGACGACGACGAGCACGGCGAAGATGCCGAGCGGGAGCAGCGCGATGTCGCTCGTGTAGAAGATCGCGATGATCGCGATGGCGATGAGGTCGTCGACCACGGCGAGCGTCAGCAGGAAGATGCGCAGAGGACCGGGCAGGTGCGAGCCGACGAGGGCCAGCACCGCGACGGCGAAGGCGATATCGGTCGCCGTGGGGATCGCCCAGCCCGCGAGCAGGCTCGGCTGGGTGTGCACGACCGCCACATAGATGAGCGCGGGCACGGCGACGCCGGCGAAAGCGGCGGTGACGGGGACGATCGCGGTGTTCAGCCGGCGGAGGCTTCCGACGACGATCTCGCGTTTGAGCTCGAGTCCGACCAGGAAGAAGAAGATCGCGAGGAGGCCGTCCGCGGCCCACGCTCCGACGCTGAGTTCGAGATGCCAGGGCTCGTAGCCGAAGCGGAAGTCGCGCAGCGCGAAGTACGTCGGGGAAGCGGGCGAGTTCGCCCAGACGATCGCCACGACCGCGGCGACGACGAGGAGCATCCCGCCGACGGACTCACGGCGCAGCAGCGTAGTGACGCGGTGGACCTCGGCGTATCCCGGCCAGCTCGGCGCGCGGACGGTGTCAGGGCTCATGAAGCCTCCAGAGGGGTCGATCGACGAAATGTCGACCAGACTTCCCGACGCACCGTACACAAGTTTACCCGCGTCGCTTCCGCTCTCGCTCTGTCCGTCGTCCGCTGCGTCGGGTCGATGAGCGTCCTTGGGTATTTCGCGCCGACCGGGTTTCCATTTCTTGCGTTATCTGGATATCCCGCGTACGGCCGGTCTGTGATCTCGGGATCGCTATTCGGTGGCGTGCCGACAATGCGACGGTGTCGCTCCGTGCGCCGCCGTGACAAATGGGTGACGCGCACGCGGCGGCCGATCACGCCCCCTCGGCGCGACGGACCGGAGGGAGCCGCGACACGCCGTTGAGGCGCGCGCGTGGCGAATCGACCGAAACGTCGTGAGAGCGCTCCCACATCCGGGTGAGCGAGGCCGCGCGTGTCGCGATGCTCGTGTCATCGCGAATGCCGATTTCGCTCGATATGCGGCGGAACTTCGTCGGGGGGCCCCTCTCGGCCGGCGAGTTCGACACCTCGACGGGCCCGGTTCCGTCACGCCTATTTGCCGCGGATAAGAAGCGGAGTGTGCGCGTTGGGCCCCTGTACAGTGGCACGCCGTATCGAGTGGCGCCTCGTGCACGTATGCATAACAGGCAATTCCGGTTTTCTTATGAGGGGGGCCTCGAGTGATCACGGTGGAAGCGAAGTGAGTCTTTTCGAGTCATACGATCTGGTTAGCGAGTCGGCGCGCCGAGTGAATGCGAGCACGTTGCCGAATGCGGCGGCCGTTCAAATCTACGACTTGAATTACGTGCGGTCATCGAGGTTCCAGTCAGGCCCTCAGAATATGTCCGAAAATGACGTAATTATTCTCAGCGCAGCACTCATCTCGCATTCACGACTCGATGATATGGAAAGTTGCGAGTATCTCCTCCGCCGCTATTGGCGGAACTTCCATCTTCGTTCTAGCGTCCCTCTGGATCGTCAGTCGAGTTTCTTCCTCGAGGCGAATGCGGCGGAGGCTTATTGCTCCCTCGGAGACATCGCCGCAGGCGCTCTGCATTCGCGCCGGGCATTGAGTATGAGTGTGAGTTCGGCCGAATCCTTCCGGGCGAAGAGCGTGCTGGCTCTCTGTCAGGCGCTTCGCGGCGATATGGCCCTGGCATCCGTTCAAATCG
The DNA here is from genome assembly GCF_030818255.1 of Microbacterium sp. SORGH_AS_0969. Classification (NCBI taxonomy): domain Bacteria; kingdom Bacillati; phylum Actinomycetota; class Actinomycetes; order Micrococcales; family Microbacteriaceae; genus Microbacterium; species Microbacterium sp. SORGH_AS_0969. The sequence continues at coordinate 920,110 of NZ_JAUTAG010000001.1, read as the reverse complement.
CTGAATGCGACGCCCTCGCGGAGCGTAACGATTCTTCGTGGGCGAAGAACTCTTACATCTTGAGCGTGGCGCGGATCCTCGTCCTCGCGAACAGCGGGGATGCCGACGGTCTGCTCCGCACGGCGGCGACCCTCCGACAGATCGTCGGCGGGGGCGATCCTCTCGCGTACGCCGCCGACGTGGCCGTGGTGCAGGCGCAGGTGCTCTCCGGCGACCTCGATGAAGCGGTCTGCCTGGCCGGCGATCTGCTCGCCTGCGGATCGTCGCGCGGGCACTCGATCGTCCGCGCTCTGCTGACGAACCTGTACTTCGACACGCTGCTGCTGCGCGGCGAGCCGCGGCGCGCGCTGGCCGTGCTGAGTGCGTGCGCTCTGCCGCCTTCCCACGTGGTCTGCCTCGAGGCGAAACGCGCCATGGCGCTGGAGATGATGGGCGACTACCGCTCCGTGTTGCGCGTCACGCAACCCTGTGTGGGGCGCCTCGCCGAGCACAGCCTGCGCGCGGCAGCGGCGATCATGCTCGTGCGGGGGGTGGCTCAATACCGCCTCGGCGAGATCGGCCGCGCGCGCCGCTCGTTGACCGACGGCTTCCGGGTGGCGGCTCGTGCGCAGCTGTCGCTGAACGCGTTCATCGGCCTCGCGGGCACCGAGCTGGACGAGGTCGCGCAGGTCGTCGGCGACCTGGTGCCCGGGGCCCGCGCCCTCGTCGCTCGGCTCGAAGAATATCGTGGGAGCCTGCCCGCCCCGCCTTCGCCGTCCTTCGTCCCGAGCTTGACGTCTCGCGAAGAGTCCCTGGCGTGGAGTATTTATCATGGCGCATCAAATAAAGACATCGCCGAAAAGGACAGCGTCAGTGTCAATACGGTGAAGACGCAATTGCGCACGCTCTATCGCAAACTCGGAGTCTCGAGCAGGGAGCAGGCGCTTTCCTTCCTGGAGGAGCGTGATTTCTTCATGGCAGTCGTCAACGAGAACGTCATCTCCGCGGATCCCAGAAGAGACTGAAAGGCTCGCGCGGTATTCCCAAAGGGCGTGAGACGTGGTCGCGTTCCGGCGTGGTCTCTCATCGACATCCGTCGCGCCCGCGAAACCGGGCGTCGTGCGATCGGGTCTCGACCCTCTGCCGAGGGGGCGATCCTCTCCTGCCGCTGAGGTCGGCGTCCCGACGCACGGGTCCCGTGCGGTCGAGCGCGGGTATGAACGCGAGTATGAAGCCGCCGTATGAAAGCGGGGGATTAGGGAGGGTGTGAGAAGTTTCGCACTTCTCTGAGAGGCGAATAGCTTCGGACACGGCATCCGTCGGACTTCGTGCGATATGAGGACGGATGTGGTTGCCCGCGGCCTCTACCCGAAACGAGGCTGATCGTGGGATCGCGAATATCGCCGTCGGAATCGGCGCTATTCGACAAGGGGGAGAAAGCCATGCATAGGACCGAGAAGGTCGTCCGTCTCGCGGTGGTCGTCGCGGTGTCCCTCGGGCTGCTCTGCTCGGGCACGTCGGCGAACGCATCCGAGCTGCGCCCCGCGGTCACGACCGCCGTCACGCAGGCGCTCTCTCCGCGGGCGGTTGCGGCCTCGGTCCCCTCCGGCGTCGCGGCATCGTTGACCTGCGCGCCGCAGACGTTCTACTCGGTGTCCGCGGGCGGTCAGATGAGGCGGATCACGAGCGGGACGGTGTCCACCGTCGGCGCGGCTGCGCCGAACGTCTCGTCATTCAACGGCCTCGGTATCGGTGCGAACGGCACGACGGCCCTGGCCTATGAGCGCACCAATTCGGCGCGGACGGCGACCATGTACTACTTCACCGGGACGAACTGGGTCAGGACCACCGACACCTACACCAACAACTCGATCACCTCGTTCGTCGCGGGGGCCATCGACCTGAAGACCGGCAACTACTACCTCGGGGGCTTCACCTCTGGGGGCCAGTTCCAGCTCACCCGATACGTTCCCTCGACCGGAGCCTTCACGCTCATCGGCTCGGTAGACGCCTCGGCGGGCGCCGACGGTTCGGCGTTCAACGGCGACATGGCGTTCGACGCGAACGGCAACCTGTACATCGTCCGCGGCCAGTCGAACACGACGGTTTTCTCCGTGACCGCGGCCGCCCTCGCGGCGGCCACCGGCGGAGCGATCCCCGCGTCGAAGTCATTCAGCTTCACCACCTCCGGCTTCTCCGGAATCAACGGGATCGCCTTCAACACCAGCGGCAGCATGTTCCTCGGCAACGCGACCACCGCGCGCGAGTACGACACCTCCACGGGCACGCTGATCTCCGTCGCCACGACGGGACTGAGCGACAGCACGGACCTCGCCAGCTGCAACTCCCCCGCCAACCTGACGCTCCGCAAGGATGTCGCCGCGCGCGTTGCGAGCTCGGACCAATTCACCCTCTCGGTCACGAGCGGCTCGGTCGTCTCCGGAACCGCCACGACGTCGGGTTCGGCGACGGGCGTGCAGGCCGCCCGTGTCGGGCCCCTCGCCGTTCTGCAGGGCGCCACGTACACGCTGTCGGAGCAGATGGCGACGGGATCCGGCAGTTCGCTCGCCAGCTATGCGAGCACTCTGGCGTGCCTCGACGAGACCGGCGCTGCGGTGGCGGTGGGGTCCGGCTCGACGGTGACCATCCCCAACCGCCCGGGCGCGAGCGTCGAGTGCACGTTCACCAACCGGCCGTTGACCGCGAGCGTCACCGTCCGCAAGGTGATCCAGGACATCCGCGGGCAGAACCCGGTTCCCGGGAGCGGGTGGACTCTCGGTGCGGTGACGACGTTCACGACCGGCGCCGGCACCGCCTCTCCGTCTGCGACCACCCAGGTCACCCCGGCATCCGGAAACGTGTCGTGGCAACTGGGATTCACCGGTGCTTCGTCCCGCGCCCAGGTGACGGTCTCGGAGCAGCAGCAGAGCGGTTGGCGGTTCGTGAGCGGTGTCTGCACGATCGCTCGAGCCGACGGCAGCACGCAGAGCGTACCCGTGGCGACTCCGTCTGGAACCCCCGTGTCGAACATCGCGCCCGGCGATGCGGTGGACTGCACGCTCACCAACAAGCCGGTCTCGGGTCTGTTGACGCTGAAGAAGCAGGTCGACAACACGTACGGCGGCAGCTCGACCCCGGCCGACTGGACGCTGACCGCAACGGGCTCGCAGACCATCACGGGCAAGACCGGTGAGAGCTCGATCACGTCCGCCATCGTGGCCCCGGGCGCGTACGCGCTGTCCGAGTCGGGCGCGCCCACCGGCTACCAGACAGGCACGTGGAGCTGCACCGGTGGCACCGTGACCGGTGCCTCGGTCTCCGTCGCCGCCGACGCCGACGTGGTGTGCACCATCACGAACGCGAGCAAGCCCGGAAGCGTCGCCTGGACCAAGACGTCGAAGGCCACCGGCGACCTGCTGTCCGGGTCGGAATGGACGGTCTCGGGCCCCTCATTCGCTGCCCCGAACAACGTGGTCGTCGACTGCGTCAGCAGCCCGTGCACCGGGTTGGACAAGGATCCCGCTCCCGGGGCGTTCCGCCTCGACGCGCTCGCCTGGGGGTCGTACACCGCCACCGAGACGCGGGCCCCCGCGGGATACATCGCGGCGGGATCACTGGCCTTCACGGTGACAGCGGCCAACGCCGGCACGACGCAGAACCTCGGCCCGCAGACGAACGAGCAGCAGCCGGGGGCACGTCTGCCGCTGACGGGCGGCGTCGGAGCGGATGCGTTCCTGATCGCGGGTCTCGGAACCCTCACGGGCGCGACCGTCATCGCCATCTCCCTGATCCTGAGGCGCCGGCTGCGGTCTTCGCGCTGACCGTTCGTCCTCCCCGCACATCCCCTCTCTACTCGGCTGTCGTCGACCTCGGCGGCCACGGAAAGAAAGCGAGAATCACATGTCCACCAGATCACTACGGCTGCGAAAGCTGGCCGCCGGTATCGGAATCGCGGCCCTCGCCGCGCTCGGCTCGGTGGGAGCCGCCGGGGCCGCACAAGCAGCAGACCCTGCGAGCCCGTCGAACATCACCGGTACCACCGGAACGCTGACCATCCACAAGCACGCGGGTGACCCCGGTGCCGCGGGCAACGGTACCGAGATCACGGATCCGGCCGCCGTCCAGCAGCTCGGTCAAGCGCTCTCGGGCGTGCAGTTCTCGGTGCAGCGCGTCGCCTACAACGGCACGGCGATCGACCTGACCACCGCCGCCGGCTGGGACCAGGCCGCGACGGCCACGCCCGCCAACATCACGTCGGCCCCCTTCTCGTTCTCGAGCTCGACCACGGCGACCACGGGAGCGAACGGTGAGGCGGTTGTGGCGAACCTCCCCTACGGTCTGTACTACGTCACCGAGACCAACCCCGGCCCCAACCCGATCGTCTCGCCCGTGCAGCCCTTCCTCGTGTCGGTGCCGTACCCGAACCAGGGGACCTGGCTCTACGACGTGCACGTCTACCCGAAGAACAAGCTGAACGACACCACCCCGACCAAGTCGGTCTCGGCCCCGGATGCCCCGGTGCTCGGTTCGACGGTCGTGTGGACGGTGGATGCTCCCCTCCCGGCGCTCGCCGCGGGTGACACCTACCGCAGCTTCTCGATCACCGACAACCTCGACGCCCGCCTGTCCTACACGGGTGCCACCGTTTCCGTGGATGGAACGACGCTCGTGGAGAACACCGACTACACGGTGTCCGGCAACGTCAAGATCACCTTCACCTCGACGGGTCTGTCCAAGCTCGCGGGCAAGACGGCCGTTCAGGCGAAGATCTCGACGAAGGTCACCAGCCTCGGAGCCAACGGCCAGATCACCAACACCGCCGTGGTCAACACCAACGGATCCGACCGCGAGACCAACACGCCGCAGACCAACTGGGGCCCCCTCGTGATCCAGAAGACGGATGCCGCGACCTCCAACGCGCTCTCGGGTGCGATCTTCGAGGTGTACGACGCCAAGAACGGCGCGCTCGTCACCGGTCCGTTCACCACCGACGCGACCGGCAAGATCTCGATCGCCGGCCTGTGGGTGGGCAACGACTCGGTGACGTCGCGCACCTACTGGGTGAAGGAGACGCAGGCACCCGCCGGATACGTCCTCCCCGCCGACCCGTGGACCCAGGTCACCGTGAACGCCACCGGAGCAGACACGCCGACGACGGTCACCATCGACAACACCCAGCAGCAGGGGCCGAACCTCCCGCTGACCGGTGGCGCGGGAAGCGCCCTGTTCACCATCGTCGGCGGCGGTCTCGTCGTCGCGGGTGTGGGAACGATCATCGCTCGCCGCGCGCGGGCGAAGCGGTCCTGACCGCATGAAGCCGGGAGGGGTGGGCTCCCCCAACGCCACCTCTCCCGTAGCTGGGGCCGACGTCGCGCTGCACCCGCGCCGACGTCGGTCCTGGCGTCCCCCCGGCGAGGACCCCGGCCCCCCGGCATCCCGCCGCCAGGCCCGTCGTCGCCGATGGCACCTGCCGTGGGGAACGGTGGTGTTCGCCCTCGTCGCCTTCCTGGGCGTTCTGCTGCTCATGTACCCGACGGTGGCGAGCTGGTGGACGCAGTACAACCAGTCGCGACTCATCGTGAGCGTCGAGACCGACCTCGGCGCGACGACTCGGTCGACGCGCAGCGAGGCACTGTCCGAAGCGCACTCTTACAACTCCGCGCTCGTGGGCGGGGCGTTGCTCGAGGCGGGGTCGCGCGTGCCGACGGGCTCTGGCGCGAACGCACCGGGGTTCGTCTACGACGACCTGCTTCACGCCAGCGCCGACGGGGTGATGGCTCGGCTGCGCATCCCGTCGATCGATGTGGACCTACCGATCTATCACGGCACCAGCGACGCGACCTTGAGCAAGGGCGTCGGTCATCTCGAGGGCACGTCGCTGCCGGTCGGCGGTGCCGACCAGCACTCGGTGCTCACCGCGCACCGGGGGCTCGCCGGAGCCACGCTCTTCGATGATCTCGACAAGGTCGTCGTCGGCGACACGTTCACCATCGAGGTCTTCGGAGAGGTGCTCACCTATCGCGTGCGCGACACGCGGGTCGTGCTGCCGGAGGAGACCGAGAGCCTCTTCCCGCAGGCCGGGGAAGACCTGGTGACGCTCGTCACCTGCACGCCTCTGGGCATCAACACCCATCGCATCCTGGTGACGGGGGAGCGGGTGACCCCGACGCCGCAGGCCGACATCGACGCCGCAGGCAAGGCCCCGGACATCCCCGGTTTCCCCTGGTGGGCCGTCATCATCCCGGCATCCTTCGGTGCGCTCTGCGTGCTGGTCTATGCCGCCGGCCGCCCGCCGAAGACCCGCCCGATCAGCCGGCCAGGTCGTCGCGCGTCGGGGGGTCCATTCCCTCGCGGCCGACGGTGATGGCGGCGGCGCGTGCCGCACGGCTCAACAGCGCGACGAGGGCGTCGTGGTCCACGGCGCGAATGCTCGCGCGCAGTTCGTCGACGTCTCCGGGGATGTCCAGGATGCCGTCGAGCAGCGTCCCCATGAACGTGTCGCCCGCTCCGACGGTGTCGACGACGCTGACGGAAACGGCGGCGATCTCGACGGTGGTGTGGGCGGTGACCGCGAGGGATCCCGCCTCTCCGTCGGTGATCACGGCGAGCCCGGCGCCCAGCTCGACCCATCGCCGCGCGACATCGACGGCGGCAACGCCCGGATAGAGCCACTCGGCGTCTTCGGCGCTCGCCTTGACGACGTCGGCCAGGGCGACGAGCGCCTCGACGCGGGCGGCGGCGTCGTCGTGGCCGCCCGTGAGGGCGGGACGAATGTTGGGGTCGTAGCTCACCAGTGCCGTGGCGCGGGCGCGCTCGGCGGCGGCGCGGACCTCGTCGGCACCCGGTGCGAGTGTCGCGGCGACGGATCCGGTGTGGAAGATCCGCGCGGCGGGGATCTCGACGGGGGAGGGCAGTACCCAGTCGATGTCGAAGTCGTAGGTCGCGTTGCCGTTCTCGCCGATGGTGGCGCGGGCGGTGGCGGTGCGCTCCGGCGATCCGGCCGTGACCAGGTCGACTCCGGATGCCGAGAGCCACGCGGTCAACGCGGCCCCGCGCTCGTCGTCGGCGACGCGTGCCACGAGCGTGGCGTCGCGGCCGAGTCGGCCGAGAGCGACGGACACGTTGGCGGGGCTGCCTCCGGGCCGCTCGGACGCTCCCGCCGCGGTGGTCACGATGTCGACGAGGGCCTCGCCGAGCACGGCGACGTCATGGGTGTGGGCTTCGGTGGTCGACATCCTGGTCCTTCCGGTGGGCGATTGCCTCGCCGTCATCATGGTGCATAGAGCGGGCCGGCGCGAACGCGGCCGGGTCGGCGCTGTGCCGTCAGGTGGAGTTCCGGCGCGACGCGCCGGTGGGCGGTGGGTGGAGGCGGCGTGTCGCGGTCGGACTCCGCGTGACGGATCGGATGCCGCGGCCCGGACTCCGCGGGATGGCCCGGATGCCGTGGGCCGGACTCCGCGGGACGGTCCGGATGCCGCGGCCCCGGCCGTCAGCGCGGGCGGCGGCGCGCGGCGTAGAACGTCACGATGCCCTGGCCGATCAGGTACCCGAACGACGCGGTGAGGAAGTGGGCCACGGTGGGGGCGCCGTTGGCATCCCACCACAGCATGGCGGCGAGGCCCACGGTGCCGATGGCGACGAGGATCATGCCGGTGCGGGCGGTGGGGCGAGTGGTGGTGGTCACGGATGCTCCGGGGGATGGGGCGGACAGGCGGCGCGGGTCAGGTCGGGTCGCCGCCGAGCGGGCCGACGGCGGGGATCGGACCGCCGTCGTCGGCGCCGGTCTTGCGGGCCCGGGCGATCGCGTTGCCGAGGTGGTAGATCACGAGGGCCGCGATCGAGCCGAGCACGATCGCGCCGAGCTGGAACTGGCCGATGTCCATCGTGAAGCCCGCGATCGCGAGCACGAGGGCCACCGCTCCGGTGTACTGGTTGACCGGACGGGAGAAGTCGACGCGGTTGTCGACCCAGATCTTGATGCCGATGATCCCGATGAGGCCGTAGAGCGCCGTCGTGACACCACCGAGGACGCCGGGCGGGATGGTGTTGAACACGGCGCCGACCTTCGGCGAGAGGCTCAGCAGGATCGCGGCGAGACCGGCGACCCAGTACACCGCGGTCGAGTACACGCGGGTGGCGGCCATGACGCCGATGTTCTCGCCGTAGGTCGTGGTGCCGGAGCCGCCGAACGAGCCCGCAAGGGTCGTGGCGACGCCGTCGGCGATGAGGGCGCGTCCGGTGGAGCGGTTGGCCGTGGCATCCGTCATCGCCGCGACTCCGCGGACGTGTCCGACGTTCTCGGCGACGAGCACCAGGACGACGGGCAGGAACATCGCGATGACCGACCACGTGCCGGGCGAGGCGAAGTCGGGGAAGTGGAACTCGGGCACGCCGACCCACGGAGCGGCGCTCACGGCGTCGAAGTCGATGAGCTTCTCGCCGGTGGTCACCTGGATCAGCACGGTCGCGACGTAGCCGACGATCACGCCGAGGAAGATTGACACGCGGCCGAGGAAGCCGCGGAAGAGCACGCTGAAGAGGATGACGGCGACCAGCGTGATCGTGCCGGTGAGCGGCTGCTTCTGGAAGCTGCCCCACGCCACCGGTGCGAGGTTGAAGCCGATGAGCGCCACGATCGCTCCCGCGACGACCGGTGGCATGACCTTGTCGACCCACCCGAGGCCGGCGAACTGCACGATGAAGCCGATCGCGGCGAGCAGCACGCCGACGGCGACGATCCCGGCGAGGGCGGAGCCGGTGCCGGCGGTGGTCGTCGCGGCGGTGATCGGGGCGATGAACGCGAACGACGACCCGAGATAGCTGGGGAGGCGGTTGCGCGTGATCAGCAGGAACAGCAGCGTTCCGACGCCCGAGAACAGCAGCGTCGTCGAGACCGGGAACTGCGTCAGCACCGGCACGAGGAACGTCGCACCGAACATCGCGATGACGTGCTGAAGTCCGATCGCGACGGTGGCGCCCCAGTTCAGGCGCTCGCCCGGGGCGACGACCGCGCCGGGCTCGACGGTGCGCCCGTTGCCGTGCAGCTTCCAGCGGAACATGTGTCTCCTACGGGGGATGTGGGCGGTGCGTCCCTTCGACAAGCTCAGGGACCGGTGGTGGGGGCCAGTGCCGGGGTTCGGCGAGCGGAGCGGTGGCTGAGCGAGACCGAGCGGTGGCTGAGCCTGTCGAAGCCTCCGCGGGCGGGTCAGGATGCCGTCAGCAGACGCAGCAGCTCGGCGTACCGCTCGCGCGTGCGCTCGACGATCGCGTCGGGGAGCGCGGGCGGCTCGCCCTGCTTGTCCCAGTTCGCCGCGAGCCAGTCGCGGACGATCTGCTTGTCGAAACTCGCCATCCGCTCGGCGGGGGTGGTGCCGGTGCGCCAGGACTCGGCATCCCAGTATCGAGACGAGTCCGACGTCAGCACCTCGTCGGCCAGGGTCAGCACGCCCTGGGCGTCGAAGCCGAACTCGAACTTCGTGTCGGCGAGGATCAGCCCGCGCGCCTCGGCGATGGCCGACGCGCGGCGGTAGATCTCGAGCGACAGGTCGCGCAGCGCCGCGGCCGTCTCGGCTCCGACGATCTCGACCGACCGCTCGAACGTGATGTTCTCGTCATGCTCGCCCATCGGCGCCTTGAACGCCGGGGTGTAGAGCGGCTCCGGCAGGCGGTCGCCGTCGTTCAGGCCCTCGGGAAGAGGGATGCCGCAGACCGTGCGCGACGCCTGGTACTCCGCCCAGCCCGAGCCGGTGAGGTACCCGCGAACGACGCACTCGATCGGCTGCATGTCGAGCGAGCGGACGAGCATGGCGCGCCCGCGCACGGCATCCGGGATCAGCTCCACCGCGTCGTCGCCCACGAGCGCGTGATCGGCGGTGAGGTGATTCGGGATGCCGCGCCCCCCGTCGCTTCCGGCGAGCTGGTCGAACCACCACAGGCTCAGCGTCGTCAGCAGCACACCCTTGTCGGGGATACCGGGGGAGAGGACGTGGTCGAACGCGCTCACGCGGTCGCTCGCGACGACGAGGAGGTGGGCGGGCGCGGCGTCGTCGGCGGTGTCGGCGGGAACGTAGAGGTCGCGCACCTTACCGGAGTAGACGTGGCGCCAGCCGGCGAGATCGGCGGGGGGAGCGGAGGTCACCCGCTCATTATTGCGGGTGTCGACGCCCCGCACCGGCGCGGATTGTGCCACACCGCGCTTCGCGGCGCCTGCCCCCCGGTCCGCGGGATGCCGCTGACTACCGTTGATGGAATGACCGAGGCAGCCCCCGATACCGCGGTGAACATCGATCCCCATCTCGGTAGTCGCCACAAGACCATCCGCGGATGGGTGTTCTGGCCCGCCGCGGCCATCGCCCTGGCGTTCATCGCGTTCGCGCTGTTCTTCCCCGCCGCGGCCGAGGCCACGTTCAACACCGTGCAGACGGCGATCGTCTCGACCTTCAACTGGTACTACGTGCTGATCGCGGCGTTCTTCGTCGTCTTCGCTCTGGCGATGGGCTTCAGCCGCTTCGGCAACATCAAGCTCGGTCAGGACGACGACGAGCCCGAGTTCTCGACGATGTCGTGGTTCTCGCTGCTGTTCGCCGCGGGCATGGGCATCGGCCTGGTGTTCTACGGCGTGAGCGAGCCGCTCAGCCACTTCGTGTCGCCCCGCCCCGGCGTCACGGGCACCCCCGCCGAGCTCGCGCAGCAGGCCATGTCGCAGACCTTCCTGCACTGGGGCGTGCACGCGTGGTCGATCTACGTCGTGCTGGGACTCGCGCTCGCCTACGCCTTCCACCGTCGCAAGCGTCCGCGCACCATCCGCTGGGCGCTCGAGCCGATCCTCGGCGCCCGCCTCGTGCAGGGCGGCTGGGGCAACGCCGTCGATGTCGCGGCCCTCGTCGGCACGCTCTTCGGGGTCGCGACCTCCCTCGGTCTCGGTGTCCTCCAGATCAGCGCCGGCCTCGA